>DASUTF010000282.1:0-2676 GCA_036374695.1 Pyrinomonadaceae bacterium | reverse complement strand
ATCGGCTGAGCGCATCATTTCTTCGTCATGCTCCACGACGAGAACCGTGTTACCGATATCGCGCAGATTGTGAAGCAGACGAATCAGTCGATCGTTGTCACGCGGATGCAGCCCGATCGACGGCTCGTCCAGCACGTACAAGGCGCCCACCAGAGACGAGCCCAGATTCGTCGCCAGCTGAATTCGCTGCGCTTCGCCGCCCGATAAGGTTGATGCGAGTCGATTCAGCGTCAGGTAATCCAGACCAACATCAACAAGAAACTTGAGCCGCCGGCGAACCTCGAACAAAACCCGGTCGGACACGGCCGACTGTTCATCCGGAAGTTCCAAAGCTTCAAAGAAGACGGACGCATCTTTGATCGAAAGCGCGCAAACCTGCGGCAGAGTCCGTCCGCCGACACGCACATCGCGCGCTTCCTGACGCAGCCGCCCGCCTTCACAATCCGGGCAAACCGCATAGCCGCGATACTTCGAAAGAAAGACGCGCACGTGCAGCTTGTACTTTTTCGTTTCCAGCCAATCAAAAAATCCGCGCACGCCTTCCCAGTCGCCTTTCCCGTTAATGATCGCGTTTCGTTGTGGACGGGTTAGTTGATTAAACGCGACGTTCGCCGGAATACGTTCCGACTTACAGAAGCGGCGCAGTTCTTTCATGAACCATTCGTATTGAGGCTTTGTCCACGGCTCAATCGCGCCTTCGGCCAGCGTCAGTCCGGGATTTGGAATCACCAGATCGAGATCGAGGCCGATCGTGTTGCCGAAGCCCTGGCACGTGGGGCACGCGCCAAACGGATTGTTGAAGCTGAACAGCCGCGGCTCGGGAGTCGCGTACAGGATGCCGTCGTACTTGCATTCAAAACCTTCCGAGAAGCGGAGTTGGGTGGCGGTACGCGTGCCTTCGGCACGCTTATCGGAAATCACGCCGGACGCGTGCGTACCGTCAGCCGCTTGGATTACCGCCTGGCCATGGCCTTCGCGAAAACAAGTTTCGAGCGAATCAACCAGCCGCTGGCGAATGTCTTCGCGCGCCGCCAGGCGGTCCACGAGCACGTAAACATTCTCGAAGTCATCGAGCTTGTAATCATCCGGAGAAGCTAAGTCGATCTGCTTGCCTTCGTGCAGCAGGCGCGTGAAGCCGCGCTGCATCAGACTCATCACATGGGCCGTAATCATCTGGCGAGTAAGTTTTGGCTTCGAACCGATCAGTCCTCGTTTTATCGTGGGAGGTTTCGCGCCATTGCCGTTCAACTCAACGAACAATCCCGCGGCCGCCGGAAACAAAACGTGGAACCGCGAGCCTTCCGGCAGTTGCGCCAGCGTTTCGCCGGCTGCTGATTCGGGCGAGTCGCGATGGACTTCGCGCCCGCACGCGCGGCAGATTGTCGTCCCCACACGCGCGAACAAAAGTCGCAGGTAGTCGTAAATCTCAGTCTGCGTGCCCACCGTCGAACGTGGATTCCGCGTTGAATTTTTTTGCCGAATCGCGATGGCCGGCGCAATCCCGCGGACTTCATCCACGTCCGGCTTGTCCATCCGTTCGAGAAATTGGCGCGCATAAGCCGAGAGCGACTCCACGTAACGGCGCTGTCCTTCGGCGTAAATCGTATCGAACGCGAGCGAGGATTTGCCTGACCCGCTGACGCCCGTGACCACCGTCAGCTGGTTGATCGGAATCGAGAACGATATGTTTTTGAGGTTGTTTACGCGGGCGCCGCGAACTTCAATGGCTTCGTGGGTCATGGCTTCAAAAACACACGCGGAAGCTCACGGTCGGGGATCTCGGTCGCTCCGCAAACCACCTATCTTAGCCCGAATCGAGGGTGAGCGCGAGTCGCAAAAAGCAGGTGGCACGCGCACCTTGCGCGTCATTCACGGGCGGGAAGCCCGTGCCACTTTCGCCCCGAATTCGAGGCGAGGGCGAGTTGCGAAAACATGGGCGGCGGGCAACAACTGTTCAGGCTTAGACATCTGAGAAATTGCTTAAGTAAGACACAGCGGGGCTATAATCTGGCCGTTTTTGTACCCATTCATCAACTGGATAAATTCGATATGACCCGAGCCCTTAATGCGTGGAAGTTAATTTCATTTGGCGCGCTTCTGATTTTCCTGGCGGCCCCACTCGCGAGTGCCCAGCAGTCTTCGGCTGCGGCCAAGACCGAAGCGACGACTACTTCACCGGCTCTCCCACAGGCGCAAATCGACGACATTATTCGCAAGTTCACGGCGAAAGAGACCGAATTCCGGCGCGCTCTGAACAGCTATGCCTTCAAACGCGATGCGCTGGTGCAGCACATCGGTATGGGCGGCCAGGTGATTGGCGAGTATCGCCGCGTGTCAGATTTCACCTTTGATGATCAGGGCAACCGTTTTGAGAAGATCAATTTTTTTCCGATGCCGACCTTCCCTGGCGTCACGCAGGAGGATTTAGAAGACCTGGGCGGCGTTAACCCCTTTGCGCTCGAAGCCGGCAGAATACATCTTTACAACCTTAAGTATGTCGGCAAGGAACGCATCGACGAACTCGATCTCTACGTGTTTGACGTGGCGCCGAAGGTAACGCCGGATGCGAAGAAAACTAAAGATAGATTCTTCATCGGCCGCATTTGGGTGGACGATAATGATCTTCAGATCGTGAAATCAAAAGGCAAGGCCATTCCCGAGACAAAGATCAATAAG
>DASUTF010000281.1:0-6904 GCA_036374695.1 Pyrinomonadaceae bacterium | reverse complement strand
TACCGAACACATCCAGCGTCCGCGACCACAAACGGTTTGCGCAGCGAAGCGTTAGCTGCGCGGCTTTGCGACATTCCCGTGCCGCCACACGTCGAGCCAATCAAGCGCGAATTCATGGCCGGCGTCCTGGTGGATGCCGTTGGTCGCTGTCTGAAACGTGGGGACCGTGAAGCAGCGCACGAGTTTTTGAGAAGTGCTTACTATCCGCACGGCGCGCGCGGCTTGAAACCCGCCCTCACCTACCTGGCTCAGGCGGTCTGCGCAGACTTGCCGAGCGGCATCGGTAGCGGCGCTTATCGATTAATGCAACGGGCCAAGGCGGCCATCTAACGATGAACATCGCTCTCGTAGCCCACGATCTGCACGAACACGGTGGCCACAGCCTTTACACGCGGCGGCTGGCTGACGCTTTGTCCCGCCAAAACGAGGTAACGGTGTTCGCCAATCGCTGTGAACGATCGGTTGACGATTCGTGGAGATTCACTCAAGTGCCCGCCTGGCGACAAAGCGCTCTGGCAACGGTCGCGACGTTTCCGCTGGGCTTGAGGACACGGGCTCGCGAACTCGACCAATTTGCCATTCGGCATGCGCAAGGATTCTGCGGTGGCAATCCGAACGTCGTCACGGCGCACATTTGCGTGGCCGCTTATCTCAAATCTCTGCAACACGCGTCATTACGCACCCGTCTCTCGCTGCGACTAATGGCCGCTGCCGAGAAGCGTTTTTATCGCCGGTACATGGGCCGTGTGATTGCGGTGTCACAAAAGGTGGCTGATGAACTGCGGAAGTTCTACGGGTTTCGCGGCAAGATTTCTGTGATTCATCACGGCGTCGAAGCGGCATCTATCGACCGCAAGGTCCACGCTGCAGATCGAGTCGCAATCAGGCGCGAGCTTGGCATCGAGTTAAATGAAACGGTCGCGCTTTACGTCGGCGACTTGACCAAAGCGCACAGCTATCTGAAGCGGCTTGCGACCGAACTGCCTCAGGTAACGTTCGTAATAGTCACAAAGTCGACGCGGTATCACTGGGAGAGTCAGAACGTAAGGATCGTTCCATCCACCAGACAAATCATGCGCTACTGCGCCGCAGCCGATGCCTTTGTCTTTCCGACAACGTACGACGCATTCGGAATGGTTGTGCTTGAAGCAATGGCTGCGGGACTTCCCGTCTTCACGTCAGATCGCGCGGGCGCTGCCGAACTGGTCACGCACGGCGAAGACGGATTTGTATTCTCGCTCGACGAGTGGGTGAAAAGAACTGCCGCCGCTTTTCGCGAACTTGAAATGTTTTCGCGCGTTGGTCCGGCCGCTCGCCAAACGGCGCAGCGCCACGACTGGAACAGTGTCGTTGCGAAAGTCGAGCGGGTCTATATCGAAGTCGCAGACGCCAGGGAACCGTCGAGAGTCGCCCTGCTTTCAGAAGATGAGTATCGTTATCAGCAATCCTGAGCCGGATCGATGGGAGCGCGCGCAAGCGGGGTCATCGGCCGGGCAGCCCGGCTGGGGTGCTCGTCCTGCGTGCAAATCGCCTGAGAGCAGGCTGGAAGCCTGCGCTCCCAGGCGCATCGCATTCATCGTCAACGGTGACGAAACCAGCGCGATGGCGCAACGCGCGCGCTCTTTCGCGGGCCGCATGCCTCAGTACGATATCCGCATCGCCTATCGCGCGGCAAACAAAGTGCTTTCGACGTTTGAGTTCCTCTGGTTTCTGTTGCGCACGCGACCGTCAGTGGCTTACGTCTTCGACATTTCCTTTAGCGGCGTGCTGGCCGCCGGTTTGTATCGGCTGGCCTTTGGCAACCGAATGATTATCGACACCGGTGACGCGATTACCGACCTGGCCCGGTCGATGGGCCGCGGCCGAGTTGGACTCTTGCTTACTTCACTGCTGGAAAGGTTCGCGTTGCGAGTCGCGGACTGGGTAATCGTGCGCGGCAGTTTTCATCGCGAGTTGCTGGCGCGCGCCAAAATTAACGCTGAAGTTATTCAGGACGGCGTCGATGTCGGTTCTTTCGGGGCTGAAGATGTCAGCCAATTACGAAAGCAGAACGGTCTCGAAGGCGTGCTCACCATCGGGCTGGTCGGTTCATCAGTCTGGAGTGAGAAGCTGCAGATGTGCTACGGCTGGGAACTTGTCGAGACCATCCGGCTGCTGCAGGACCAGCCTGTCAAAGGCATCATGATCGGCGGCGGCTCAGGCATCGCGCAGCTCAAAGCGTGGTGTCGCCAGTACGGAATCGAAGATCGAGTGTTCTTTCTGGATCACGTCCCTTTTGAAGACCTGGCGCAATATCTCAGTCTCATCGACGTTTGCCTGTCCACCCAAACGAACGACGTCGTCGGAAATGTAAGAACGACGGGCAAGCTGCCGCTTTACCTCGCCGCTGGTCGATTCATTCTGGCAAGCAACGTGGGCGAAGCCTCACGCGTCCTGCCAAAAGAAATGCTCGTTGATTACGCAGGCGTCAAGGACGAAGGCTATCCGGCGCAGCTGGCGGCGCGTGTCGAGTCAATTCTGGCCGACCCGCAAATACTCGCGTCAGGCGCTGCCAACATTTCGCTCGCGCGCCAGCACTTCGATTACGCCATGCTTGCCAGGCGCGCAGAGCGGGTAATCACAGAAGTGCTCGAGGAGAGCTGAATGAACTTGGCGACGACACTCCCGGAAGCGATACTGCCGCACACAGTGTTCGCGAATTCCAGTCACATTGCCACCAAAGACCAGCGTACGCGCGTCGCGATCCTTTGTGACTTTGCCGAAGAGAACTGGCCCAGCATGGACCTGGTCGGGGAAATGCTTGCCCTGCACCTCGACCGGAATAAATTCTCAGCGCGCAAACTGTCGCCACCTTTTCAGCGTCGCTTCACACGCATCAGTTCAGCGAATCAACCCTTCAACGCCGATCGCGTATTCAATCGCTTCTGGGACTACCAGCGCTGGCTGCGACCGCAGCTCGGCGGTTTCGATCTATTCCATGTTGTCGATCACAGCTACGCGCAGCTCGTCCACGGTCTGCCTCACGCCCGGTCGATCGTTTCCTGCCACGATCTCGACACGTTTCGTTGTCTGATTGAGCCGGAAATCGAGCCACGTCCCCTTCTCTTTCGGAAAATGATGGAACGCGTGTTGAGCGGATTGCAGAAAGCCACCCGTGTTACCTGCGACAGCACCGCTATCCGCGACGAGCTGCTCGCGCACAAATTGGTCGAGCCGGATCGGATCCGGGTCATTCCGCTCGGCGTGCATCCAACGTGTTCGCCCGACACCGAGGCGACTGCCGATGCAGAAGCGGCTGAGATCGTCGACGCGAACTCAAACACTATTGATTTGCTTCACGTCGGCAGCACCATTCGACGGAAGCGCATCGATGTATTACTGAAGGTCTTTGCAAATGTCCGGCGTGAATTTCCTAACACGAGATTGCTGCGCGTCGGCGGCGCCTTCACAGATGAACAACTCCAGCTTGTGAATCAGCTGGCGCTTAATGACAGCATCGTGGTGCTTCCTCGCGTGTCTCGTGCAGTGCTCGCCGCGATCTACCGCCACGCGACTCTCGTCTTACAGCCTTCTGATGCTGAAGGGTTCGGTCTGCCGGTGATTGAAGCGATGGCGTGCGGCACTCCCGTCGTGGCCAGCGATCTCCCGGTCCTGCGCGAAGTCGGCGGGGACGCAGCGGCCTACGCCCCCGTGGCAGACACTGGCGCCTGGAGCCACACGGTCACCTCGCTGCTAAATGATCGAGTTCACGACCCAGAACAGTGGTCCTCACGCCGCAACGCCGGGCTCGTCCACGCCAACGAATTCACCTGGTCGAAATTCGCCACCCGCACGGCCGATATGTACCGCGAACTCCTTGCCTAAACCGCGTTGTAAAGTTTGCGGTGGCACGCGCATCTTGCGCGTGGTCTTCGCGGGCGGGACGCCCGTGCCACTCCTTGCCTAAACCGCGTTGTAAAGTTTGCGGTGGCACGCACATCTTGCGCCTGGTTTTCGCGGGCGGGACGCCCGTGCCACTCCTTGCCTAAAACCTGGCAAAAAGCCCGCAAAAACGTTCGGTTTTCGGGCTGATCCTGCCTCAAGCGCGCCCCAAGAAGGGCTCAAGAATTCCTCAAGCCGCGACATCCATAATGCCGCCATTCTTAAGCGCGAAACGAAAGCAAAATGATGAGCGTCCCGACAGCTTTATTAGCCAGCACAAAGCGAGCGGAAACCGCGCCGCACCCACGGCTCGTCACTGCACACAAGCCGCGCGTGCTCCACCTCGGGAAGTTTTATCCGCCACATCCCGGCGGCATGGAAAGTCATCTGGAAGCGCTCTGCGGACAGCTCAAAGAAAACATTGATTTGAAAGTCATAGTTGCGGCGAGCAACAGCTTTAGATCCAGCGAGGAACTGATCGACGGAGTGAAAGTAGCTCATCTTGGTAGGCTCTTTACCCTCAGATCAGCACCGATGTGCCCGACCATGGTCCGTCGTATTCGCGAGGCGAAGGCGGACCTTGTGCACATCCATTGGCCCAACCCGACTGCGCTGCTGGCGTATCTCGCCAGCGGCCAGCGCGGGCGGCTGGTATTCACCTATCACAGCGACGTAGTCCGGCAGAAAGTCCTCAGCCGGGTTTTCGAGCCCATCCTGCGACGCGGCTTGGATCGCGCCGACGCCATCATCGTGTCGAGCGCGAACTACATGGAGAGCTCCGAAGTTCTGCGCCCGTACCGGGCGAAGTGCCGAGTCATACCGTTCGGCATCGATATCGAACGATTTGAACGACCGGATGAATTGGAAGTCGTGAGGCTACGAAAGCAGTTCGGCTCGCGAATGATTTTGAGCGTGGGGCGGTTGGTTTACTACAAAGGCCTTGGGTTTCTGATCGATGCCATGAACTCGGTCAATGCGCACCTGGTACTCGTCGGCAACGGTCCGCTGGAAGCCGAGCTCCGTGCTCGAATTCGGGCCCGTGGCGTTGCAGATCGCGTCACACTATTGACGACGGTGAAAGACGTTGTGCCGTTCTATCACGCCGCTAAATTGTTTGTGCTGCCTTCGATCGCAAGAAGCGAAGCGTTCGGCATCGTGCAGTTGGAAGCGATGGCCTGCGGTAAACCGGTCATCAACACGCAACTCGACAGTGGTGTCCCGTCTGTTTCGCTCGACGGCGTTACCGGCATAACGGTTCCGCCGGCTGATGCGAAGGCGCTTGGGCACGCGATTAACTCGCTCCTGGATGATCCGCGGCGAGCGATGGTGGGCCACGCCGCGAATCGGCGAGTCCGAGAGCAGTTCAGTTTACCCGGCATGGCTGAGCAAACTTTTGCCTTGTATCGCGAAGTTTTGAATTCTGACGTTCGTCCATTTTGATGCGCAAGACAATCGCACGATGAACACTTACCTGCTGCTTTTCATCATCTCGACCGTAGCGTCATTGATTCTGACGCCGGTCATCAGCCGATTGAGCCGCAGGTTCGGTTGGCTGGATGTGCCCCGCGATTCCCGGCGCGTTCATCAGACACCGACACCGCGGCTGGGCGGCGCGGCCATTTTTGCCGCGATGGTGCTCGCCTTGACGGCGGTATTTGTGGCGAGTAGCGGCTTCGCGAACTTGCTGACTACAAACTCGGCGCAATTGCTTAGTGTGATTGTGCCGGCATCAATCATCTTCTTCGTGGGCATCTATGACGACTTTGTCGGCGCAAACGCGACGCTCAAGTTTGCGATTCAGGCATTGGCCGGGTTGGTTTTCTGCGCCATGGGTGGCCGGATCCACGCCTTGTCGATTCCGCTGGTTGGCTCAGTTGAGCTGCATCCTTTCGTCGGCTACGCGCTCACTTTGATCTGGACGGTGGGCATCAGCAACGCCTTCAACTTGATCGACGGCATGGACGGATTGGCATCCGGTGCCTCGCTATTCGCCGCCATCGTAATGCTGATCGTGTCGCTCATACTCGGCCAGCCATTGATTACGGTCTTCTCGATTGTGCTGTGCGGATGTCTCATCGGATTTCTGCCGTACAATTTTCATCCCGCTTCGATATTCCTGGGTGACTCCGGGGCGCTCTTTATCGGATTCACGCTGGCGGCTTCGTCGGTGCTGGGAACGCAAAAGGCGTCAACCGCCGTCGCCGTCACGATTCCAATCATCGCGTTCGGTGTTCCTGTTTTCGACACCGGATTGTCGATCGTCCGCCGTTTCGTTGGCTGCCGGCCGCTGTTCCAGGGCGATCGCGAACATATTCATCACATGCTGCTGGCGCGCGGCTGGTCACAACGTCGGGCAACTCTTGTACTGTATGGGGTATGCGCGCTGTTCGGAATGGCCGCGCTGTTACTCGTTAACTCCGCCAGCATGCGCACGACCGGGCTGGTGCTGGGCGTTGTAGGGACCGTAATCGTCTTCGGCGTGCTGCGCCTCCGTTATCACGAAGTTGATGAACTCGCGGCGACGCTGCGTCGTAGTTTTCTCGGGCGCCGCTTACGGGTCGCAAACAACATTCGGGTGCGGCGCGCGTCGCGCACGCTTTCGCACGCAAACAGCCTGAACGAAATATTTTTGGCCACCCAGGAACTTCTTGAGGTGGGCGACTTTGTTTACGCAACGATGCAACTCGGCCGTGGCGGAAACACTTTTCGTCTCGAGCACAAGCTTGCACAGGAGCGCGAGTCCTTAATGATGCGCGGCAAAGCTCTCATCATGCGCCACGCCGAAGTTCGCAACGGCGCCGTCTGTTGGCGCTGGCAGAGAGGCGAAGTCGATCCCGAAGACATTATCGGCTCAGTCCATTACTGGACATTGCGTCTGCCTCTATCGACCAGGACCGCGGAATGGGGTTACCTGAACGTTTACCGGGAGTTCGGCGGCGAAGCGCTGCTGCTTGATATCAACTATCTCTGCGACTTGTTTCAG
>DASUTF010000280.1:0-2312 GCA_036374695.1 Pyrinomonadaceae bacterium | reverse complement strand
CGCGTTCAATAAGAAGATGATCGAGGAGTTTGCAGTAGGCCGGCATTCGCGGCAGAGAGCCGCGTGACTCACTGATTACGCGGATAGCATGGATCTCGATTCGTGCTATCCGCGTTAATCAGTGGCAATTTTCCTGACAGTACTTCCCACTTTCACCGTTCCACCCTGAATCACCTTCGCATTGATCCCTCTGAGACAAAGTTGCTTACCAACTGTTGAGTTAACAAACTTCATCGCCTCCGCACCGAAGCGGGCGACAAACTTGTGGCAGCCCGTGTGAGGCAGTGCGCTGACTTCAATCACTGCGGACCCGATCGCGATGCGCGATCCGGCCGGAAGATTTTCTTTGCTCAGGTCCATGTCGATATAAAGTTGATCCCCCGCGAGTGGCCAGCGTTCTTTATCGTGGGCGACGAGAGCCGTGACACGAGAGTTCATGATGTTGAGCTGCATCTCCGGGTGGGGTGACCCATCGGGAGTTCGCGAACTTTTGCGGAAGATCCAGCTATCGCCGATCAATCCCTTCACCGGATCGAGTTGAGCTTCTTCCAAAACTTCTCTCTCGTCGACGTGTGGTCGCCGCACGATCAGTTGGAGCAGCCCCGCGTCTTTCGGCGACTGCCGCAAGTGGTCCAACGCCGCTTCGAGTTCGTCCATCGTCAGGTGTTTCATTGCGGAGATTTTATCCACATCTATGAAACCGGCACCCTAGTCAAGCGAAAAAATCGGTTACCTGGGCAGACCCGTAGCGAGGAGCGCGATGCGTCCCTGAAATTTACTTTACTTTCCGCTTGCATGTGGGTTTGTGATCAGTCGGACGTTAAAAGTCAGACTATCTTGTCGACGGTTTTTCTTTTCGTTTTTGCTTTACCGTTAGCGGCCACTACCGTCGCTGGTGGCTGCTGTTCAACTTCAAATCGATCACGGGTGCGATCAAACATCTATTCAGGTATCGCTATGAAGTTCAGTTCGCACTCTCTCAGGCGGAGAGAGGCCGAGCGCCCAATCAGATAACAGTCATGACAGACTATGTGGATGGCGGGCAACTCGAGCTGCGACACCACGCCGCACGAATTCGGCGTAGTCAATTTGCTCACGTAACATAATAAAGCTGCGGACCAGCAACTTCCTGGCCACCGCGACTTTCGCTTTCGGCCGCTCCCGACGTTGCAACAGACGTTGATAGAATCGTTTCAACTCGGGATCCTTGCGACAAGCAGTCTGCCCGGCTTCGTTCAGCAGGTAACGCAACAAGCGCGACCCCGCTTTGCTAATGCTGCCCATGCGGCGCCGCTCGGAAGATTGCTCTTCCATGCAATCCAGCCCCACATAAGCCGTCACCTGCCGCGTCGTACCGAAACGCGAGACCGGCATTAAGGTGTAACGCAGCGCCAGGCTGGTCAATAAACCAATCCCGGGATGCGTTTGTAATAACACCACTAACTCATCTTTAGCGGCGAGCAGCGCCAGGGCCGCTTCTACCTTGGCGATGCGTTGATTGACAAAGGCGATCAGCTGCAACCATTCCTCGCGCTGTTGTGCCAGCACCGGGGACAGCGGCAAAGCCTGCAACTGACGAATGCCTTTCTCGGTCAACAGCTGCCGTTTCAGTGGCAAGCCGGCATTGATACCGATGGCTTGCAACGAGTTCTTGGCGATCGTGCGGATCTTCACTAACTTGTGCCGGTAGCGAAGTTGTCGTAACACCAACCGACTTTCATTGCTAAAGGTATGTAAGCGGGGAAAATCACCTTTTAGCATCAGGTCCAACATGTGGTCGGCATCCCGCCGATCGTTCTTCTGCCGGCGTGGCGCCTTGCGTCTAATCTCAGCCGGATTGCCCAGCCAATATGAATGACCCAACTCGGCCAGCAGCTGTTCGAACCAAGCGCTGTAACCACTGGCTTCGAAGCCGACTATGACTGCCCCCTTGAGTCCGGCATAAAAGGCTCGCACGTCGTCACGCTGATGGCGCAACTCGAGCCGATGAATCTCACCATCTGCCAGGTCACAGTAACTAATGGTTTGTTGACGAGCATGAAAATCAACTGCGACATATACTGTCATCGGGCACCTCCTTTGTTGATCACAAACCCAACCGGGAGTGTAAACAACTCTCGGTCGGAGGTGCCTGTTTCATCACATCAGATTACGCTGGTTAATTAGTAGAATCTGCGTAATCTGTGGATAGAGATCTTCAAATTAGGTCAGAGTGAGTGGAATGCCAACTAACGCGTTCGCCATGCGGAGGGCCTGGTCCTAGCTGGCATTCTCGATTTCCCTCAGAGGTATGGCGCACTTTTCTCTGGAGG
>DASUTF010000279.1:0-12362 GCA_036374695.1 Pyrinomonadaceae bacterium | reverse complement strand
TGTTTGCAGGGCGCCGGCGAGATCATCCAGCCGATCCAGATCCGTCGGATCGGCCATCGCGATGTGGAGTTTTCCGTTCTCGCGGCGCAGCGGCACAAACTGATTGCGCACCATCAGGTCGACCGGGATTTCGCTCAAAAGGCCATAGTCGATGGGAGACTCGCCGTCCTGCGGCAGCAGGTTTACGAATGGCAGGCGATAGCGCCGCGCGAGGTCTTTTGCCTGGCGCACTTCCGGCGGCTCGATGGCTTTCGGGAGGTCGTCGTCACCCGGCGGGGCAATATTACTCGGCACGGGGTCCGTGACGGTCTTGTCGGTCTGTTCTTCAGAAAACTGCTTCATGATTACCGCTTTATCATCGGGCCGCCGGAGATCGATTCGATGATCGGGAGATAGATCGCCAACAGAATCACCACTACGATGCCGCCCATCACGACAAGGATTGCAGGCTCAAGAGTGGTCGTCAACTGCTCTAATTTCACTTCGCCTTCGGCGTCATAAAAGGTTGCGACCTCATCGAGCATTTCGCGCAAGCTGCCCGATCGTTCGCCGATTCCGATCATGTCGATTGCCAGAGCCGGCAGCCATCCGGCTGATTCCAGGCTTTCCGTGAACGACTGGCCTTCGCGAATCATCGGCAGAATCGCCGAGCTGCGCCGCCGCAATTCGAGATTTGTGATCGATTCCGCCGCGATCTCCCACGACTCAACCAGCGTGATGCCGCCGGCGAGCAGGGTCGCGAGCGATCGCGCCGCCTGCGCCACGGACAACTGCACCAGCAGCTTCCCCGCGATGGGGATTTTCAACTTCAGCCGATCGATCGTCAGTCGTCCCCCGAGCGTACGCGACCAGATGCCGAGGCCGACCGCGCTGACGATCAGAAGCGGCGCCAGCCAGAAAATATTTCCCGTCAGCCAGCCTGAGAGTGTCAGCACAATCTGGGTCACGAGAGGCAATTTCCCACCAAAGCCCGCGAACAAATCGGACATCTTAGGGACAACGTACACAACCAGAAACACAACCATGCTGAGCGACGCGAGCAGCAGAAACAACGGATACGCCAGCGCGCCGCGAATCTTTCGACGCAGTGCGACCGACCGTCGCATATAGGTGACGTACCGCGACAAAACTTCGTCCAAAGCGCCCGATCGTTCGCCAGCCAGAATCGACGCGGTATAGATGCGCGGGAAGATTGCGCCCTGCGCTGCGAAGGCTTGCGACAGCGCCGCGCCGCCGCGAATTGCGTCTTCAACAGCTTCAAGAACCGCGCGCAGCCGCACCGAAGTAGCGCGACGTCGTAACATGGAAATCGCCTGGAGAATAGGAATGCCGGCGCGCAACAGCGCCGCGAGTTGCTGATTAAAAAGCAGAAAGTCGTTGGCCTTAACCTTCGCGCGACCGCTGCCGCCACTGATTTTCGTAAACGAAGTCGCGCCTTCGACTTTCGGAGGAGTGATGTTGAAAACTTTGAAGCCTTCGCGCTCGAGCCGCGCGCGTGCTTCATGCACGGCCGACGCTTCGATCGTGCGGGTGATGATCTCGCCCGCGGGAGTTCCCAAACGACAGACAAATTCAGCCATTGCGGTCGGAGTATATCAGTTCATTTGCGCGTACGTCAGCGAATGACTCAGCGTGTTCAAGAACGCGCGACGAGACGAATTGTTTCGGAAATCGCCGTGCAGTCAGAATCCCGACACGTCGGGATTCTAACCTCACCTAAAACGGAAAACCCGCAAGACCCGAACGTGTCGGCGGATCTCGCGGGCTTATGCGAACGTGCGATTGCCTTAGAAGTTTGGTCGTGGGGGTCGCGGCTGTCCGCCTCCCGGACCCATCCCCGGACCACCTTGTCTGCGGATGCCCGGGCCGTCACCCGGGCCGTGGCCGGGACCCATTCCCCTTCTACCTGGTTCGTGAGAGCGTTTAAGGCTTTGTAATTTCTGCTGCTGCTCGGGCGTCAGATTGTTCTTGATCTTGATCGCCAGTTCCATGTGCAGGCGTTTGATTTCGCGCTCAGTCTCGAGCACCCGATCGAGTTGCGCCAGCGCCTGTTGTTCATTGACCTGGTTCGCCTTCATGGTTTCGTGCAGCACTTCCATCGCGTCGTGCAACTGCCACTGCAAATCGTTGAAGCGTGCCGACGTCTTGCCGATTTCGGTCCGCATGAATGTCTTCTGCTGATCAGTCAGACCCAACTCACGCTGGTTCTGCATGACCATCTCCGGCGGAAACATGGGGCCGAACGGATCATGCGGCGGCTTTGGTGTGCGCGGCTGCGGTTGTTCGGGCTGCCGTGGTGGTTCCGGCTGCTGCGGTTCCTGGGCGAAGGCCGGGGCGACGCTGAAAGCGACAGCCAAGGCCACGATCAGAAGTCCTGATACTTTCTTCATCAAATCTCTCCTTCAGAAAACTAGTTGGGGCGGCTCGGCAAGAACGATTGCAGCCCGTTCGCGTTCTCGTTCAATTGCGGCAAAGAGCTAAACAAAGCGTCACTCGGCGAACTTAACAGAGCCGAAGTCGGCGACTCCCAGTCTGTGATCGCTTTCGCATCCTGCGTCAGCTTGCGGTTGGCGGCGAGTTGAATTGAGTTTCGTCGCGCGGTCGTTCGGTTGCGACGCGCAGTCGTGTTTTCCTTCGATGGAATAGACGGAGGAGGCGCATTGACGGTTGGCCAGCCAGTTGGGTTTCCGGTGTTAGGCGCAACCGGTGTCTCGACGAGCACCATTGACGGCGCCGGTGTTGGCTGCCGGTAACGCGACCAGACTGCGAATGAAACGACGGCGCAAACCAGCAGTGCCATTCCGGCAACAAACGCCGGATTGAAGACGAAAGCGCGACGCGGCTTGAGGTTCGCACGGTTCCACACGCGCGCGAATCGCGGAGCCGCTTCTTCGTCCGCGGTCTTCAGCTCGCTAAACAGCGCTTGGAGTTTCTTTTCTTCGCCAGACAATTCCATTTTCGGTTTCCGTTCCGCTCAACCATTCGCGCAAGTGTTTTTTGCCGCGCTCATAATGTTGCCGCGCGCTGCCAATTGAAATTCCCATGACGACGGCGGCTTCACTTAAGCTCATGTCTTCGTAGAAGGCCAGGTGCAGCACTTCCCGTTGGCGCGGCGGCAATTTGGCGAGCGCGGCCCGAAACTGTTTCTGAATTTCGGATTTTTCATAAGCCGCGCCGGGCGCCTCTACCAGCGACGTCGCGTCGTCGCGCTTTTCCGCTGCGCCGATCAACACCAGATTACGCAAAAGCTTCTTCCGGTACTCGCCGATCGCCGTCTTGCGAATCACCGCGAAGAGCCATGTCTTCAAGCTCGACTCACCGCGGAATTTCGCTTTACCTTCCAGAATTTTCAAATAGACCGTCTGCAGGACTTCTTCGGCTTCGGCGCGGTCGCGACGGCAGCAACTCAAGGCCCAGCCGAAACTGGCGCTATGCAATTTTTCGAGCTCGTCCTGGAGCTCCACCATGTCGTTCTGCTGTGTTTTCACGGGATAGCGCCGTGTTCAGTGAATTAGTCGCGTCGCCCGACCTGATTATATGACAGAAAGCCAGCGCCGCCCGGCGTGCCGCTATCGGGCCTCCACGATTTTTCGCACGCTCTGAAGCATTATTAGACGAATCAGTCCGCTGAATGGCCGCACAACAAGCCAATAGGCAAGAAACTTTCTCCGGCTGGCCGGGTCGCCACATGTAACTCGGGTCTCAGTCGTGAGAAGAGTCTGCCCTGGGGTTGGTTCGCTAACGCTGAAATTCCAAACGCCGCGGGCAAATCCTGCACGCACCGGTCGATCAAAGTCCGGCCGACTAAATGGCGAGACATTCCCGGCCGGCCGCCAGAACCTTCCCGTTATCCCCAGTACAATTTCCTCGTCCGGCTTCTCGGCGAGCAGACCAAAGCCGGACTCTATCAGCGTCTGCATTGTGATTTGACGATTCTGCGGTATCGCGCAAGGACGGGCGATGTATCCCGGAATGGAACGCAAGATGAGCAGCGACTTGATCATGACCGATTGGCCGAGATCGGCAGTCCTGAGTTCGCGATATACAGTCGCGCGCGACGCGTTAATGACTATGCTGTGAATTTCGACCGCGTCGGGTGTGGGTGCGAATGAGTCGATCAGCATCGGTACGCACGCCTCCGGCGTGCTCTCTGCGCCATGGTCAATAGCACGCCAGAGGCGTGCGTACCACCCTACTTCGTCCACTCGGACGCAATGTGAGATTCGACCGTAACCGGCACGCTGTGCAGGTATTCTTCGCCGGCAGATATCATGGCGCGCTCGACTTTCGCCGCCACGGATTCAGCCTCGCCTTCGTTAACTTCGACGACAATTTCGTCGTGGATGATGTTCACAATTCGGGCGGACGTGTCGCGCAGTTCGTCATTCAGCAGGCGCAACGCGCGTTTGAGAATGTCGGCGCTGGTACCTTGAATGGGCGCGTTCTTTCCGTTCCGCTGCGTCATGGAAATCTGCTGGCGATCTGACGGGTCATAGTTGAAGCGCACCAGACGGCCCGATCCGGTGCGCGCCTGCTTCTCATCCACCGCGCGATTGGCCGATTCTCGTAAATAAGTATCGAGGCCGCGGTAGGTCGAAAAGTAGCGGCGCAGGACGTTTTCAGCTTCCGGCACACCGAGCCCGGTCATCAGCGAAAACCTCTGCGCGCCGATGCCATAAACGACGCCAAAGTTCAGACGTTTGGCGAAGTCGCGTTGCTCTTTCGTGACTTGATCCTCGGCGACCCCGAACACTTGCGCAGCCGTGACGCGATGCAGATCGGCGCCGGACTTGAATGCGTTCGTGAACGCCTCGTCGCCGGAAAACTCAGCCAGGATGCGCAGCTCAATTTGCGAATAGTCGGCGATGATCAGCTGCCGCCCCTCGGGATAACCCGTGAAGCAGCGACGATACTCAGCCGCATGCGGCACCTGTTGAATGTTCGGATTCGTGCAGGCGAAGCGCCCGGTCGGCGCGCCGATCTGACGAAAGTCTGCATGCAGGCGGCCGGTCTTCGGATTGATGTACTCGATCATGTTCTGGCCGTAGCTGGTCAAGGCTTTCTGCATCGTGCGGTACTCGAGCAGCTTCGCTACGACGGGGTATTGCAACGCCAGCGGCTGCAACTTCCAATTGCGCGTCGAATCGGGAACGGGGATGCCAAGTCGATTCAGCGCCTCAGTCACCTGTTGTTGTGAATCGAGATTGATGTTCGCGCGCGGCGGTCCGAACAGGGAAGCCTGCGCGGCGCCTTCGCCCAGCATCTCCTGCAATTCGTTAGCGAGTTCGCCGCGCCGCTCCTCAACAATCGCAAGTTGTTCGAGCCAGCGATGTTTGTTCATGTAGAAGCCGGTCAGCTCAATATCAACGACCGGCATTACGCAGTCGAACTCGAGCTTCGCGCAATCCTTCAGCCCCAGCGACATGATCCGCTCAAATAACTTTTCGCGTAGTGGAATCAGCACCGCGGCGTCGCGCGCGGCGTACTGCAACTGCGATTCGGACAACTCGAACTCCCAGTTGCTTAACCGTTCTGATTTATCTACGGCTTCGTTCAGGTAGCGACCGGCGATGGCTTCCAGGCCATGCCGCTCTTCAATGTCGCCGGCGGAAACGAGTTGGCTGGCGAGCAGGGTGTCGAACAATCCACCGGTATCAACGCCGAGGTTGTGCTTGATGAACTTCGCGTCGAACTTTGCGTTGTGAGCAATCTTGATGGGACGCGCCGCGGCGATCAATCCGCGGAGTGGAGCCAACTCGTCACTTTGCTTCAGGTCGAAATTCGAGAACTTATCCAGATCGATGATGAAAACGTTTTCGTTGGCCGCAAGCTGGATTAAACGCAAACGCGATACATAGGGATCGAGATCTGTCGTTTCGGTATCGAGGCCGATGACCTGCCGGCTAGCCAGTTGATCGACGGCGCGGCGGAGTTGCTCTGGAGTGGTGACGAGTTCGTACTGCGTGTTCATTTGATGAGTGAATTGTAAGCGGGAATAGGACTTGTCAGAAGCCCGACCGTGAGGGAGGGCAAGGATGAAATAGAAGCCGCCGCAGATGCGCGCGGATCGACGCGGATTAGACCTGGACTTCCGCTTTTATCTGCCCAAATCCGCGTTCATCTGTGGCTGATTTCCTTGTCATCTTGCCCTCCCTGACAGTCGGGCTTCTGACACCCTAGTGCTTCGCGCCGATGAGATACGTCACCGGCTCGTCACCGGGAACAAACGCGGAGTGCATTGTGCTGGCAGGAAGATAGTCGCGATCGCCGGCGCGGAGCGTGTAGGTCTCGTGTCCGACGCGCAGCTCAAGTTCGCCGCTGAGTATCCAGTGAGATTGATCTTCGGGATGCGAGTGCGGGCCGTACTTCGTTCCCGGCGCGTCAGTCCATTCGAAGACACTGTAGCCTTCGTCTTGTAGTCGCTGGCGTAATACTGCGGGATTGGGCGGACCCTCCTCGCCCCAGTGTTCAACTTCAATGTTCATGACTTAAACAACCTAACGAGAGGTCGGTCGGCGATTCGCATTCGTCCGTTGATTCGTTTGCGTCGGACGCGCAGATGAGGATGACGAAGAAAACCATCCTTGCCACCACCCGATTCCGGCGCCGACCATTAACGCCAGGATCAGCGCCATAGCGAACGCCAGCTTTAGCGCCACATGCATTACGCGCCGGAGGATAACCAGAAAAATCCCCCCGACGATAACCAGCAGGAAGAGTATTGCAACTGCGGTAATTGCGGATTCGTTCAGCACTGCTCACTGCTCACTGCTCACTGCTCACTGCTCACTGCTCACTGCTTCTTGTATTCGGCCTTGACCGTCGTTTTGATGTTACCGCGCACGTTAAAGTCGCCTTCAATTTCGACGCTCCGGGGATCGCACGCCTTCACAAAATCTTCGAGAATCATGTTGATGACGTGTTCATGAAAGACCTTCACGTCGCGGAACGAGTTGATGTAGAGCTTCAGACTCTTGAGCTCGATACAGCGTTCGTTCGGAACGTATTCGATGCGAATCGTGGCAAAGTCCGGAAAGTCTGAGAAGGGGCAGACGCACGTGAACTCAGGAATCTCGAACTCGATCTTGATTTCTTTCCCGGGAAACTCGTACGCGAACGTGTCCAGCGGATAGAGCTGCATCTCTTCGCGCGGAGTTGATTGAATGTTCAGGCCTTGCTGGTTGGGTGCTGATATAGGCGCGCTCATCACTGTTCATAATACCCGCGACGCGCCTGATATTCACTTGCCGGGGGACGGCCGATGGTGAAAATCTTGATCAAAACCAATCCGGCGACAAATCCGCCGATGTGCGCCGCATACGCCACGCCGCCGGCCTGGCTGCCGGAACCGAGCATGCCCAGGCCGTTGATGAGCTGGAAGACGAACCACAAGCCTATGGCGATAAAAGCGGGGACCGCGGTCACAAACCACGAGATGATCACCATTACTCTGCGGGTCGGAAAGAGCAGCAGGTAACCGCCCAGCACACCCGAAATCGCGCCCGACGCGCCCAGACTGGGAATCAGCAGACTCGCTTCCTGCGAGGCGAACGCGACGGTGGTGAACACGTGGGCGAGGCTCGCCAGCACTCCAGTCACCAGGTAGAAGATTATGTAGCGCAGGTGGCCTAAACGATCCTCGATGTTGTCGCCGAAGATCCAGAGAAAGAGCATGTTGCCGAAGATGTGCGCGATGCCGCCATGCATGAATATCGAGGTGATGAGCGTGAACCAAACCGGAATGAGGGTCGGTTGCAGGCCAGGTATTTCTACTACCTGGCCGGTAACGGGATGCTCCAGGACTCGATTAGGCGTGGTGATGTCGCGGCCGCTGATGATCTCGGCCGGAACCGCCGAATACGCGTAAGTGAATCGCTCGTTTCCTCCAAGCCCTTGGAGAAAAACGAACACCAGCAGATTGAGGCCGATCAAAACGTAGTTTACGAACGGCGTCGTGCGGCGATCTGAGTTTTCGTCAGCTATCGGAAAAAGCATGATTCAGTTTGCGTATCTTTAGCAGGAAAGTTGCGCAGACTGTTTCAGTCGTGTGCACAAATCTTCATGCTCGTCACGTACGTTTGCTCCGGCATGCTGCACGCCAGCAGGCGTGCGTGACCGGCTTACGTCGCCTGTCTTACGTTGGCTGTCCTTTGGCCATTCGACGGTTGTCTGTTCTTCTGATCCGCGTAAATCTGCGTTTTATCCCGACCTATTTCGCCGGTACGCCCGCGCCGACAATCGCCGGATCATGCGGCTTCAACAGTTCATAACCTTCCGAGCGCGCTACGTAAGTTGCCGCGGTGATGTCCCCGGTTACATTCAGCGTTGTGCGGCACATGTCCAGAATGCGATCGACGCCGAGAATGATCGCAATCAGCGCCGGATTCACGCCAATCGTCACCAGGACACCGATGATGAAGGGAATCGATCCGGATGGAACTCCCGCGGTACCGATGCCGCCGAGGATAGCGAGATACACCACCATCAACTGCTGCCCGAGCGAAAGATCGACGCCGGCGAGTTGAGCCAGAAACAGAACGGTGACCCCTTCGTAAAGCGCAGTCCCGTTTTGATTGGCAGTGGCGCCGACCGTTAATACAAAACTATTGATCTGCTGTGGCACGCCCAGGTTCTGTTCCGAAATGCGGAGCGCCGTCGGCAACGTGGCATTCGAAGAGGAAGTCGAAAACGCCGTGAGAATCACTGTCTTAATACGACGGAAAAAGTCGATCGGCGATAAGCGCGACAGGAGCGCAATCGAAATCGAATACACACCGAACATGTGCAGCGAAAGCCCGAGCAGCACTGTCACGATGAACCAGGCCAGGGCTTGCAACAAGTCCAACCCGAAGCGCGCCGTGTTGTTGAAGAGCAAGCATGCGACCGCAAACGGCGCGAACTTCATGATGATCTCGATGATCTTCGCGGTGATTTCGTAGAGAGCCTGGAGCCCGCGCAGAAAAGGCGCCGTCACGCTCGCCGGGATCAGCGTAATCGCAATTCCCACAATCAATGCGAAGAACATGAGGTGCAGCATGTTCGGGTTGTAGTCGGGAGGCGTACCAACAATCGCTGCAAGCGGATTCGAAGGTATGATTGATTTCACCACCTGCATGAAAGCGGAGTCGGTTGGCGGAGCGGGCACCGTCGCCGTGATCAGATTAGGTGATTCGAATTTGGTGGTGGCTTTCAATCCGTTGAATCTGACGACCGTGGCCGGCGTGAAATTCGTTCCGGTCACTGAAACCGCGCTGCCAACTGTGGCGGTGGCCGGAGAGACACCCGTAATCGTGGGCGCGCCCGTTGGCGCATCTATCGCGATCGTGAAATTGCCCGTGGCGTTGGCCGAAAAAGACGTGACCTCAACGATGTAAGTTCCGTTTTCAGCCAGCCGAAAGAAACCTTCGCCGGCCGGTACTCTGGCGCCTGGATCGCCAGCGCCGTCATCGTTTCGCGCGATGACTGATCCGTTAGGTCCAAGTAGGTAAACCGACGCATTGAAGTCTGAAGCCGTCACCGAGATCGCAACCTGCTGTCCAGCGGGCGCGGTGAAGGAATATCGGGTGGCGTAAAACGCGTTTTCCTTCGAGGATGAGCGACAGCCCGCTGTTAGCGTTCCAGTCGAGGTTTGGGTGACCTGGATGGCCCTGGGCGCGCAGGCTTCCGGGGCGGCTGTTTTCCTGGCAGGCGCCTCCTCACCTGCCGCAATAACAGTAAAACTTACCGGGCTGGTGGCGGTTGCTTTCTGATCGGTAACTGTGACGGGCCCGCTCGCGGTGGCGCCAATGGCTTCACTAACCCGCTTCTTGGCATCCGCTTCGAAACGCGGGTCCTCTTTGATCTTTCTGGCTGTTTCCGGATTAACACGCTTGCCGGGTTTGATAGTGTTCGCCAACGTCAGGCCAATGACGACGGAGATGGCCGACAGGATCAGGCAATATCCAAACGACTTCAGACCGACCCGCCCCAGTTTGCGAATGTCGCCAATCCCGGCAACGCCCACGACCAGAGAAGCGAACACCAGCGGCACAACGATCATCAGCAACGATCGCAGAAAGACCTGGCCCACCGGATTGGTGATGTTGTCGACTATCCAGATTACCCGCGGATGATCGCCGCCAAACTTCCAGTTCACTGCCACGCCGGCGACCACGCCCACCGCGAGTCCAATCAGGATGCGAGTGTGCAGGGCGAGACCCTTTGGCTTGTCGGGTGTCTCTGCGTCCAGATCGGTAGTGAGTTCGCGCTCGAAAGCGTCGGCGTCGAGTTTCGTGTTGATTGGTTTGTCTTTTTCGTCGGCCATGTGAATTTTCAGCCTCGCGTTTGGAGTTCGACTCTCACGCCCTCCCTCACGGTCTGGCTACTGCTCAGATTGTTACTGCTACTGCCTTACTAATCACTGCATGCTCTTTCATCGTCCCCATTTCAATTTGTCGCGCAGCAAGTCAAAGTAATTCCGATTCTTCGGCTGTACAAGATTAAAAGTGGTCTTGCTTTTGCGAATCACGACGTGATCGCCGGCTGTCAAAGGAAAACCAACCTGACCGTCCAGCGTCAGGGCGACTTCTTCTTTTTCGGTCTTCAAACGCACTTCAATTAAAGAGTCGTCAGGTACAACGATGGGCCGGTTGGAAAGCGTGAACGGACAGATGGGCGTAATAACGACGGCGTTCATCGACGGAAAAATAATCGGGCCGCCGGCGGAAAGGTTGTAGGCCGTCGAGCCGGTTGGCGTCGCCACGATCAGCCCGTCCGCGCGAAATGAATTCACAAATTGCCCGTTAAGATACGCTTCGATCTCGATGATGCGCGCCAACGCCGATTTGTTTATCACTACATCATTCAGCACGCGATTTTTGGTAATGAGCTCATCGCCACGGCGCAGCTCGACGGCCAACATCTCCCGTTTTTCCAGCGTGTAATCGCCGGCGAGGATTGACTCGAGCGCCGTAAACAGTTCTTCGATCCGAAACTCGGCGAGATAACCAAGCCCGCCATAGTTCACGCCCATCACGGGGACTTCGGCATCGCCAATCAGTCTTGAGGTCGCGATCATCGTGCCGTCACCGCCGAGAACGATCATCAGATCAACCTGCCGCGCAATATCTCCGTCCGGAACAATCGTGACGGCGCAGCCGGTTTCGTGCTCGATGCGCTTGTGATCGAGATCGGGCGTTCCGACGAGGCTGACGTTTAATTGATTGAGCCGCTCAGTGAGGCGACAAAGCGTGGCAAGCGCATCCGGCTGATGCGGTTTAACGACAACGCCGATGCGTTTGATGGCGGGCATGTCGGTCTGCGGGGAACGCGCGGATGATAGCCGTCGGTAGATCAGAGTGTCAACGAAACGACAGTGGACCGTGACAAGGTTGCGGCTTTGCCGCAGCACAGTGCGGTCAGGCTCGGCCTGACCGGCTACCGCCAGATCAAGAGTTGCGGCGAGGCTGAGCCTCGCCGCAAGTGAACTTTTGAGTCTCGGACGGTAAGGCAAAGCCTTACCCCACTGTGCTGTGGCAAAGCCACAAAATGATCACTCGAGCATGTACAGCGCGAGGAATTCTACATTGCCGTCTGCGCCTTTAATTGGTGATTCGATTACACCCGCGGTTTGCAGGCCCAGTGATTCGGCGGCGGCGTTGATTTCCTGGACGATGCGCTGATGCTGCGCCGGATCTTTCACGATGCCTCCTTTGCCGATTTCGCCCTTGCCTACTTCGAACTGCGGCTTGATTAACGCCACGATGCGGCCGGTCTCGGTCAGCAGCGGCCTAATTGCAGGTAAAATTTTCGTCAGAGAGATAAAAGAAACGTCGATGGTCGCGAGATCGAACTGCTCATCAAAGTCGGACGGTTTGAGGTAACGCGCGTTGACGCCTTCGCGCACCTCCACGCGCGGATCGTTGCGGATTTTCCAATCGAGCTGATTGTGGCCGACGTCAATCGCGACCACCTGCCGGGCGCCGTTTTGTAAAAGGCAATCAGTGAATCCGCCGGTTGACGCTCCGACATCCAGACACAGCAATCCGCTGACGTCGATCGTGAATTCGCGCAGAGCGGCTTCCAGCTTTATTCCGCCGCGACCGACATAACGCGAAGTCGCGTCATCCTTGATTCTGATGTTTCTGGATTTGTCGAAGAGTTCCGAGGGCTTACGGACGAGCTGCTCATCGACCAGCACCGCGCCGGCCATTACCAGCGCCTGAGCCTTGGTGCGTGAAGCGGCCAGACTACGATCGACGAGAAGTTTATCAATCCGCTCGCGCGGCATGGGGCCATCGTATCAGAAGGCCAAACGTACGGGCGGGCAAGTTTGGTTTCTCCCTTCTCCCTTTGGGAGAAAGGTTGGGGATGAGGTTTACGCT
>DASUTF010000278.1:0-8532 GCA_036374695.1 Pyrinomonadaceae bacterium | reverse complement strand
CATTAGGCGAACATTCTATTCCAGAAGTCGTCTACTATGCTGACCATTTTGTCGACTATATTAAACAGGCGGGCAGGTACTACGCGGCCAATTCCAGTCTGACGTGTTCACGCTCGCTCCACACGACAGGTTGCACCTCATAGCTCGATAACGCATCGATCACCGTAGACGTTGGCTGATGATCTGCATCATTGAGAAACGCAAATGCTCTTGAATCCGGTGGCCTGACTTCCTTTGTGTCTATCCACGCGAATGCCAACGCTTCAGCCGTATCTCGGCTCGGCTTATTGATGGCATGGACAATTCGTTCAGGCGCGCGACGCGATTTTGGGATGGCGAAGTGAAAAAGATGATCGTATCCAGATTTCCCGGTGAATTTGACGTTTGGCGTGGCGCGAATGTCGTGCAAGTCCATCCACGCAGCAACATCTTCGAGAAATAGACTAGCGACCATTGGCTCGGCGAGATAAAAGAGATCATTAACCGCCAGCATCGCTTGCACCAAATTGTGTTTTCGCAGATTGAAATTGTCTTTGGTTGCATGAACGGTAAGTTCATCGTGATCCAATTGAACACCGAAGCCATTCAATGTCATCTTCAATAGATCGCGCCGTTTCGACGTTTCAAGTTTACAGCCTGACCGCCGCAAATCCTCGATGATGTATCCATCGTCGGTGAGTATGAATCCGTTCTTGTTTCGCTTGACGTAAAACTGAAGGTAGTCGTTGTGACGGTCGAGGTGAGGCGTCGTTACTTCGACGAAGTCATCTATCTCGCGGAGCGTGGTCTTATCTTTGAGCCACGCCAGATATTGATCCATCAACTTCTGTACTTCCTCAATCATGAGAAAAGTCCCCGTCGAATAAATGGTGGCTCAGTGACGTTACAGTATCGCATGAAATCTTCCAGCGTGAGCCATAGATCGTTCATGTTTGGAAAGCTGTCAGTGGGAACAGGAAACGCCCACTTGTCGCCGTAACCCTCACGGTAGATGTGCAGATGCGGACTGGCGACTTCGACATCGTCGGGATTTCGGTGTGGTTGTCCGCCAAAATCGAGGCGTACAAGAATAACGATGTGTCGCGCCCGATTCTGATACGTGCCTTTCTTTAAATCTAGTCGTCCGCGCCTAATGTCCAGCAGAAAGTTTTCTCGTTTGTCAGGCGAAACGACCGGAATCGTTATTCCGCCGCCTAACCCAGGGTAATCATAGTTCGTATCGTCTTCGCGATGCTTCTCCATCGCAATCAGCGCGTCGGCTTCAGCTTGTGTGAGATTTACGTCGGGCATGAGAGTTTCTCCTCTTTGAACAGTCGCTAATTCTGCGGAAGCAAATCCTCGGGAATGTCCTTCCGCCGTCTGCGGCGATCGAACGCGAGCGAAATCTCACCTACTCTTCTTCGCGAATTCCAATATTCGCCGGTTAATCTCCGCGGAGGGAGGCCGTGGATGGACAGCATCGTTGTGCCATCGTGAATAGGACTGCGTGCAAGGACTGCGACTTTCGGTTTACTTGTGTAGACGTAAACGAGTTTGCGAACTTGTGATTCTTCGTCGATCAAGAAGTTTGCTGAATAACTGTGGCTCGTCATCTCAGCCGTGTGCATGACGCAGCTCAGTGATAGAAACGATTGCTTGATAACAGCAACAGTGGGAATTTCCCGCGGCTGCTCATCATCGTCGGCTGGCTTTATCACACCCGTCCAGATTCCGTTTAGATTCGGGAACGGCACTAGCCATCCTTGAAACATGCGCCACTTCCAGAGCCACTTAGCGAAAACCGCGAACGCTATGACGTCGACAGTTACGACGTTCGGCAGCAGTCTTACCATCGCCCAAATGTCGGCAAAGCTAACCGACGCAATCCACGCACTCGCCAGCCAAAACGAAGCAGACGCAACGACGAAGATCCATATGAAGCGATCCGCTTTTATGTTTTTATTCGAAACCAACATAATCCCAAGCAGCTGAAAGAAAGGAATGCGCCTGTTCACGCGTCCATTTCTGTGAGGGGCGAAAAAGGTATTTCAACTCATTTATCTCGCCCCATTCCCTGCATCCTTCGTCGGTAATCGTCGCATTAAACGTGTGTGCTAGAGCGTATTGCAGGTCCGCTTTATAGGTTGAGTGGAAGAAGCCGGAATTTGGAACATTCCATACCAAGCATTCGATTAGATACGAAGGGATGTTCTTTGCTGCGACAATGCCATCGTCCTCCATTTGGTAACGCAATCTCTTCATGATTCGAACAATCCGTTTGTAGTACCGCTTCGTCTGATCATTCTTCGTTACACCGTCTTGATAGTTCTGCTCAGGCCAGTTCCTGATAAGCGTTCCCGAATCCGTTTGGAACGCGATGCCTTCGTGATAGCTATAGGAGCCTGCCGCGATGTATCGCCGGTGAACAAAAGCCGGCAGCACATCAGCATCCACCCGATATGAGTTTTCGTGAATGTCAAAAGCCTTATTGCCTCGTGTAATGTAGTCCGCGCCGAAGTAATTCGTTAGAGCATTTTCGACCAGGTCCTTGAACCGTGAGAACGTGAAATTGCTGCTTTCAAGTCCAAAGTCGACATTCTTGGTGCCGGGTGGATAGTCACAAAAATATATGGTATTCAACCGCACGCACAGGTCGACATCGCTTTCTTTACGTACATTCGTCCGTGCGCGATACGAGCCCTGTGTAAAAACGGAAATGTCCATGGACTTTAACTGACTATCTGAAGCGATTGCTTTCTTTACTGCCTGTTCAGCATTTTGACACTTCTGATCTTCCGTTTCGCCAGGTCCCTTCGCCCAGCCATTGATTGTTTCATCAGATACACTCATGAGGGGGTTATCTCTCCTGAAATCAATTTCGGCAGTAGAAGGTCGCGCGTGCGGCGCAGCGTTTCGTTTTGGGCTGTCAGAGCTTCGCGCGCTTCCGCCATTGGAAACGTCAAACGAGCAAAGTTATCTTGCAAGTTGCGGGGCGGGAGTTTGACGGGCACTGAGGAAAGCAAGGCCGTGTTGAGATTGGGCATGGTCACTCCCTGTGCGCGACCCTTGATCAAGCCGACTACATCATCTTCACCGAGGTAGTTGAAAAGATACCAACCATTGACTGCCCGCTCGTTTGGACGAATCCGCAAACAACCAGTTCCGCATAACCATCCAGTCTGATGCGACATCACGAACGCGCGACGACCAATGTCACCACGACGACCGTAAACAATGTCGCCAGTTTGCATCCGATGGCGGCTGAGTCTCTCAGCCGTCTCTTCCGGAATTCGCGCGATGCTGTTAGTGCGTATGCGGAAATCAATTAGGTCTTTCGGCATCACAACTGGAATGCCATCATCCGAATAATCTGATTCATGAAGTTGGCTGCCAAACGGACCCGTTTGAATCCCGTTTCCTTTTATGCAGACCTCTGCTAGCGTCGCGACGTCCCAGCCACGCGGAGTATCACCGAGGGGCGAAGCGCCGCGAGTTAACCTTTCGCGGCCGTGAAAGCGGAAGTTGACGAACCATTCGCGGTAGATTGCCTGCGCCATCTCTTCCAGAATCTTGATCCGCCGCGTGTTGTTCTCAATCAGATCATCATAGGCCGATAGGATCCCCGCTATCCGCTGTTGCAAAGGAAGCGGTGGAACCGGGACTTCGACTTTCGCCAGTTTCTCTAACGGCAAATGCTTGATCGTTGAGCCCGTAAAGAACTGGTCAAAGCCTTTCGACTGGCCGATATGCAGAAAACTGTAATGAAGAAAACGATAGTCCAGGACCTTGCTTGGTCTAATTCGATGAAGTGCCTTTTGAATCATCATTCCTGGAATCTGGTTCTTCCAGATAGCGCAACGTCCTGGCTCACCACCTTCACACATAACGATATCGCCGAACTGGAGGCCGTATCGATCCCTTTCTTTGGACTCAAACCGCATGGTTCTCAAGTCATCAAGTGAGAATCCACCCCAACGCACATTTAAGTTAGCAAGATAAGGAAGCAGCTCTCCCTTATTCTTCTTCTGGTCCAGCATTTTCCCAAGACATAGGTCGGCCACAGTACCTAACGGCTTCTGATCCCAGTTCGAGGCCTTCATTTGTTCAGAATCTCCGAAACGTTGCCCGCTATAGTCTTCTGGAGCAGCCGCGCCTGGGCGCTAAGGGCTTCGAGGTCTTGGTTCAGCGTTTTGAGTTGTTCTTTGAAGTCTTGGTCGCTTACCGCTTCGCCCGCGGCCACACCCACGTAGCGGCCGGGATTGAGCGACCAACCTTGCGTTTCGATATTCTTGATCGTTGCTGTCCGGCAGAGCCCTGCGACGTCCTGGTATTTGAGCGAGCGAAATTCTTTACGCATCATCGCTTCGCTGCCGTTCTCAAACTCCGGTTTCTCTGCTCTGTAGAGCCGCGCAATGTTCGCGATGAATTCGAACTGTTCAGGTGTGAATTCTCGATGGGCACGATCGACTTGGCGGTAGAGATGACGCGCATCGATAAAGAGAACTTTGTCTTTCCGCGCAGTCTTCGCCTTGCCTTTATCAAAGAACCATAGTGTGCAGGGAAGTGTGACGGTGTAGAAGAAGTTCGAACCGATCGAGATCATGACATCCACCGCGCGTGATTCGATTAGCTTCTTGCGAATCTCTAACTCTGAACCGCCCGCATCTGGCGCGGAGGCCGCCATGACAAAGCCCGCTCGCCCCTTACTATTCAATGCGCTGAAGAAGGCTTGAATCCAGATGTAGTTGCCGTTGTCTGTGCGCGGCATGCCGAAAGGAAAGCGCGCGCGGTCGTCTTTAAGGCGCTCCTTGTCGATGCGATCGACGTTGAATGGAGGATTAGCCATCACGAAATCGAACTTGCCGACGGAATTGTGAATGTCTTCGTAGTATGAATTACCCTGGCGAATATCACCCTCCAGTCCGTGCACGGCGAGGTTCATCTTGCAGAGGCGAACCGTCTCGTCGCCCTTCTCCTGGCCATAGACCATGATCTCCGCGTTGGGATTCTTATGATGGTTTTCGACGAAGCGCGCGCTTTGCACGAACATGCCACCGGAACCGCAGGCGGGATCGTAGATGCGCCCATGAAACGGCTCGATGATCTCGACGATCAATTTGACTAAGCTCGTGGGCGTGAAGAACTCGCCGCCCTTTGAACCTTCAGCCTTGGCGAATTCACCAAGAAAGTATTCGTAGATCTTGCCGAAGACATCGCCCTCCATCAGCGGAATCGTAGAGAACGTCTTGAGCAATGTCGCGAGCAGATCATTTTCGAGCGACTGATAGTTCTTCGGCAGAACGCCTTCGAGCTTCGGATTGTTGTTCTCGATCAGCGTCATGGCCGTATTGATGTTCCGGCCAATGTCAGCGCCTTCGGGCAGCTTCAACAGATTTTCAAATCGACTGGCTTCCGGCAAATAGATCACATTCCGCGCGTGATAGTCCGTCGGTCCGATTTCACGTCTGCCGGTTTTCTTTTTCGCAAGTTCTTTTTCCGCTGCCGCGAACTTCTCACTTGCGTATCGAAGGAAGATCAATCCCAGCACCGGCGTGGAATACTCCGACGACCGCAGTTTTGAATTCGCGCGCAGCTCGTCCGCGACCCGCCACAGCCGTTTCTCTATGTCGCCGAGAATTCCGGGCAGTTCAGGCTCGATCTTCTTAATCTGTTTCTTCTTTGCTTTTGGGGACAAGTGCAACTCCGCAAACGGCTTCGGGAAGCTTGGGATGAACGGCGCAATATTAAAGCGCTAGAGGGGAAAGGGCAAAGGTTCTTACCGAGCGGTTGTTACTTTCGCCGCTCGTTCAAACGACGAATCATCTGCGGCAGCGTCAGAAGCATCTGGAAGATGGATCCAGAGGCGAATCGGCGGGCCAGTGCGCGGAAGAGTTTGCCGGCGTCAGGCGTGTAGTTAAACCACCAAACATCGGGAATGGACGGAAAGCGGTTCACGTGAATGTGTTGCGCGTTCACCAGTTCGAGCAGGCCGGCGCGGCCATGCGTGCGACCGAAGCCGCTGTGCTTTACTCCGCCCCACGGCGTCTGTGCGATGGCGTGCGTGTAGAGAACTTCGTTAACGGTCACCGTCCCGGCGTCAATCCGTTCGGCCAACGCGCGGCCGCGGGCCAGGTCGTTAGTCCAGACACTCGCGGTCAGTCCAAAGTCGCTGTCATTCGCGAGACGCACAGCTTCGTCATCCGTCTTGAATGTCATGATCGGGAGCACAGGGCCAAACGTCTCTTCACGCATGATCTCCATTTCATGATTGACGTTCGTCAGCACGGTGGGTGGAAAGAATGGGCCGGGAACATCCGGAACGCGCTCGCCGCCGGTCAGCGCGACGGCGCCGCGCGCGGTGGCTTCGTAGACATGACGCTCAACCACGCGCAGCTGTTGTTCGCTAATCATCGGGCCGAGATCTGGGTACGCAGGCGTCTCGCCTGCTGGCGCACCGGAGGTGCGCGTACCGGCGTCGGGGTACGCAGGCGTCTCGCCTGCTGGCGCACCGGAGGTGCGCGTACCGAGTTTCAACCGTTTCGTTTCCGCGACGACGGCCTGCGTGAACTTCTCCGCGATGCTTTCATGAACGTAGCAACGCTCGACTGATGAACAGGACTGGCCGCAGTTGGCAAATGCTCCCCAGATAGCGCCGCGCGCGGCATTCTCGATGTTCGCGTCCTCCAAAACAATCATTGGATCTTTGCCGCCGAGTTCCATCACCACCGGAATCAAATAATTCGCCGCGGCCTCAGCGACGCGACGGCCGGTGGCGACACTGCCGGTAAACATGATCTTGTCCACCCCGGCGCCAATGAGGGCCGCGCCCGTCGAGCCGTCACCGGTCACCACCTGGAGCAAATCGTTCGGCAAACCAGCGCGCGTCAGCACGTGTTTGATTTTCAAAGCGGTCAGCGGGGTGAGTTCACTCGGCTTCAGCACCACCGCGTTGCCGGCCATCAAAGCCATCACAACTTCAGCCATTGGCGTCGCCCAGGGAAAATTCCAGGGCGAGATGATGCCGATGACGCCGACCGGCTTGTAAACCACATAAGACATGCGGCCCATCAAGCCGTAAAGGCCGATTTGGATGCGTTCGCGCTCGAGCAGCGTCCCGGTCTTGCGCGCGAAGTACTGCATCAGGTCCAGCGAGGGCGTCAGCTCCATCGCGACGGCTTCCGACGCCGGCTTGCCGGTTTCGCGAGCGATGAGCAGTGCGATCTCTTCCAGCTCTTTCAGAATGATTTTTCGCGCGTGCATCATAATGCGGCCGCGGTCACCAAAGGATTGCGCAGCCCAGGCCTTCTGTGCGGCGCGCGCGCGGCCGACGGCGCGGGCCACTTCTTCCGGCAGAGTCAGAGGGACGCGGCCAATCTCTTCGCCGGTGGCCGGGTCGCGCGAGACGATCTCAGCGCCGGTGATTTTGGCTGGAATACTTTGCGCCATGGGCGCTGATTATCGCCTAGATTGTAGTCGTTGTCAGTAGGTTTTCCTTTGCGAGTGTTTGCGACTTTGCGCCTTGGCGTGAACATGACCCCTTGTCTCACAAACATTTCACGCAAAGGCGCAAAGACGCCAAGTCCCGCAAAGCGCCCGCCGCTACCGCAGGCGGTTCTGACTTCTTCACCTCGCTAACGCACGTCGCGCTGACTCGGCTACAATGCGGGTTCAATTTTCACGGTACACACGCCGCCGGCCTGCGGGCACGCCCGAGGCGTTCGTACCCAATTAGAGGAGAGCCGAATGATCAAAACACAACTAAAGGAATTCATGCGTCGGATGGACAAGGATTCCGTCGCCATCATCCCCGCCGCGCGCGAAGCCGTGCGCTCGCACGACACGAACTATCGCTATCGCCAGAACTCGGATTTCTTTTATCTGACGGGATTTGAAGAGCCCGAAGCCATCGCGGTGATCGCGCCTTCCCGAGACAAGAAGTTCACTTTGTTCGTGCGGCCGCGCGATTTGGAGCAGGAGATTTGGACCGGATATCGCGCGGGCGTCGAAGGCGCAGTCAGCGACTATGGCGCGGACGAAGCGTTCAAGATCGACGAATTCGACGAGAAGTTGCCGGAGATTCTCGACGGGCCTTCGGTGCTCTACTACGCATTCGGCCACACGTTGGCGGAAATCGATCAGAAAATCATTCGCCAGCTCACGACTTTCCGCGAAATGAATCGCAGACCTTTCGAGCCGCCCACGACGATTGTCGATCCGACTTTGATCCTTCACGAAATGCGCGTGCTGAAGACGCCGGAAGAAATTGAGATTATGCAGCGCGCCGCGGACATCGCCGCCGAAGCGCACGTTGAAGCGATGAAAACCGTGCGGCCCGGCATGATGGAATACGAGGTCGAGGCCCTGATCGAGGCGATCTTTCGGAAGCAAGGTTCGGCCGGCCCGTCGTACACCTCGATCATTGGCGGCGGCGGAAACGCGACGATCCTGCACTACATCGACAACAAGGATGAATTGAAAGACGGCGATCTGCTGCTGGTTGACGCCGGCTGCGAATACAAAGGGTACGCGTCAGACATCACGCGCACATTTCCC
>DASUTF010000277.1:0-4125 GCA_036374695.1 Pyrinomonadaceae bacterium | reverse complement strand
GAGACGCTCACCGCGGTGCCCGACATCATCAAGATGGGTGGCGAGGCTTATCAAAAGCTCGGTACGGAAAAAAGTGGCGGCACGAAGCTGTGGTCGGTATCGGGCCACGTCAATCGCCCCGGCGTGTACGAACTGCCGATGGGCTATGACGACATGGAAAAGTTCATCATGGAAGACTGCGGCGGAATCTCGAACGGCAAGCAACTGAAGGCCGTGATTCCCGGCGGTTCCTCCGTGTACATCATGCGCGCCGATCAGATTATCGGGAAAGACGTGCGCATGGATTATGAAGGGCTGGTTGCCGGCGGCTCAATGGTCGGATCGGGCGGGTTCATCGTGATGGACGAAACGGTCGATGTGTTCGAATCGACGAAGAACCTGACTGAGTTCTACAAACACGAATCATGCGGCTGGTGCACGCCCTGTCGGGAAGGCACGGATTGGCTGGTGAAGATCTTCAAGCGCATCGAGAACGGCGGCGGTCGCGATGGCGACATTCAGTTGTTTCTCGATCTTTGCGACAACATCGAAGGCAAATCGTTCTGTCCGCTCGGTGATGCGGCCGCGTGGCCGATTCAGTCGGCGATTAAGAGGTTCCCGGAAGATTTTGAGAAACACATTTTAAAGAATTGATTCATTTGTTCATTGATTCATTGAATCAATGATCCAATGACCCAATGGATCAATCAGACTTAATAAAAGTAACTATTAACGGCGCGGACTTTCAGGTTGCGAAGGGCGCACGCCTGATCGACGTCTGCCGCGACAACCAGTTCGATATCCCATCGTTCTGTTATTACGCCGACCTCGCTTTGCAAGCGTCCTGTCGCATGTGCCTGGTGCGCATCGAGAAGATGCCGAAACTGCAAACCTCCTGCACGATCATTTGCACCGACGGCATGGTGGTCACCACGCAAAGCGAAGAGATTCAGAAGGCGCAGCGCTCAATGTTGGAGTTTCTGCTCGCGAACCACCCGCTCGATTGCCCGGTGTGCGATCGCGGCGGCGAGTGCGAGTTGCAGGAGCAAACCTTCGACTGGGGCAACCTCGAAGAGCGCTTCACGGAACAGAAGAACTATCATCCCGAAAAGTATCTTTCGCCGATGATCGCGAACGATTCGCAACGCTGCATTCTTTGCAAGCGATGCACGCGCGTCTGTGACGAGTGGATGGGCGAGCAGGCGATCGAAGCCGGCAATCGCGGCGCACACACTGTCATCGGCACTTACGGCGGTTGGCTCAATTGTTCACAGTGCGGCAACTGTATTGAAGTTTGTCCGACGGGCACCCTGCTGGATGGAACCTACCGGCACCAGGCGCGGCCGTGGGAGTTAAGCCAAAGCGTTTCGACGTGCAACTTCTGCTCTGATGGTTGTCAGTTGTCGATTGGCTCGCGTGGGAACGAAGTGCTGCGCGTTGTCGCGCGCGACCGCTATGTCAACGGATTGAACGGCGAGTTCCTTTGCATCAAAGGCCGCTTCGGTCATCCGTTCATCGATCATCGCGAACGCATTCGCACGCCGCTGATTCGCCACCAGAAGGGCGGAAAGCTGATTCCCGCAACGTGGGATGAAGCCCTGAGCTTCACAGTGCGTCGCCTGAGCGAAATCAAACAAACTCACGGTGCTAATTCTATCGGCTTGCTTGGCAGTCCGCGGCTGACGAATGAAGCTCTCTATTCACTGCGCAAGCTGGCTACGGAAGCAATCGGAACTGAGAACTACGGAATCTCTGACGCGTTTTCGTTAAAACCGTTCTTCGACAATCTTGGCGGGCCTTTAGCTACGCATCGCGACATTCGTTACGCGAAAACGATCGTGTTGATTGGCGGCGAGCCGGAAGAACTACAGCCGCTCACCGGCAAACAGATTCGCCAGGCCGTTCGTAATGGCAACGCGCAGTTCATTCTCATTAACAGTGTCCGCATACGTCTGCGCGAGCAGGCATCGCAGTTCATTCACCTTCGCCCCGGTACCGAAGACGCCGCGGTTCTTGCCCTCGTGAAAGCCGACGATGAATTGCTCACTACGCGCAAGATGGATGTTGACGCTGCCCAGATCGAGGCCGCACGCAAAACAGTCACTGACACACAGGGCGACGTTGTCATTATGTTCGGAGCCGAACTGAGCGCTGCGGCGCAGGCTGTCGTCGCACAAATGCCGCATACCTTCGGCGCTGAAGGCCGACGGGTGCTGCTGCATCCTCTGCCGCTCTACAACAACAGCGTCGGCGCGCTCGACATGATGAGTGATGGCAAGGACGGCGCTGAATTGCTTCGTAACGAGTCGCTGCGGGCAATGATTCTTGCGGGCACGCCCCTGACGAACGTTTCCGGCGACGCGGGTCTGATTCCGAACTGCGAATTCATTGTGCTCTCGGAATTGTTCCTGACCGCCGCCGGCGAATACGCTGACGTCGTCTTTCCGGCCGCTTCATTTGCTGAAGTCGACGGCACGTTTACGAACAATGACGGATTCGTCCAGCGCGTGCGCAAAGCGATCGAACCCCTTCATCAATCGAAAGCCGATTGGCTGATCGCGGCGCAACTGGCCAGAGAGCTCGGCATGGACTTCGGCTTTGAAATGTCTGCCAGCGCGTTGTTCCGGGAGATCGGCGAGCGCGTGCCTTCGTATTCGGGTCTGCGGTATCCGCTCTTAAAGGACGAGAGCAACCCGGTTCAGGTGAAGCACCCGATTGCAGCGCCGCGCGATCTGGCAAACGACTTAGCGACCATCCGCGCCGCAGTCGAGGCGATGGATGAAACGGCAAACAAAGAACAACTGACGCCCGAAGTCGGCCACGAGCTTTTCAAGCTGGGAACGCTGACTGAAAAGGTGCCGCAGTTCCATTTGCTGGCCGCGGGCAACCCGAAACCCGAAAGTGTTTTGGTTTCACCCTTGTATCAAATAACGGTCGATGGAAGTTTGAAACGCGAAGCGGCAGCTTAATTTGGAGTGCGGCGGCAAGCGTAGCGCGACGCCAATTTGGATTACGCTTTGAGCCAAAGCGCCGCCGCACTTCGTTCTGCCGGCGGACTCAAAAACAAAAGACGAATGGAAGATCTAAAGCACGTCGCTCTGCTAATGGTCGGCATCCTGGTCGCTTTCACTGTCGTGATGACGATGGTGGCGTACACGGTTCTCGCTGAACGGCGCATACTCGGATTCATTCAAGGTCGCCTGGGACCTAACCGCGTAGGCCCGGGCGGATTTCTGCAGCCGCTCGCCGACCTCATAAAGTTCATCTTCAAAGAAGATATAGTCCCCGACAAATCGACCCGCTTCATTTATTTTCTCGCGCCGATCATCGCTACCGTCGCGGCGCTGATGACGATGGTCGTTTATCCGTTCGGCCCCGAAATCAATCTTCCGTTTCTCGGCACGATTCGTTTGGTCATAGCGCGATTCGATGTCGCGCTGCTCTATGTGCTTGGCGTGACGTCGGTCGGTGTCTACGGCATTGCGCTCGCGGGCTGGTCGTCGAACAACAAATACAGCCTGATGGGCGGACTGCGTTCGTCTGCGCAGATGATTTCGTACGAGCTGGCGCTGGGCTTGGGACTCATCGGAGTAATTCTCCAATCAGGCACGCTGGATCTTTACAGCATCGTGGAACAGCAGGCCGGCCACCTCGGCATTTCCGGATGGAACATGTTCTGGGTACAGCCGCTTGGCTTCATCATCTATTTGATCGCCGCGATTGCTGAAACGAACCGGGTGCCCTTCGATCTGCCCGAAGCTGAAACTGAACTGGTCGCCGGCTTTCACACAGAGTACAGCGCGATGAAGTTCGCGCTTTTCTTCCTCGCTGAGTACGTCAACATGTTCACCGTGTCGATGCTGGCGACGACGCTTTTTCTCGGCGGCTGGAACGGCCCGTTTATTCATCAATTGCCGTGGCTCGGCGTTTTCTATTTCTTCGGCAAAGTGATGCTGTTTTTGTTTCTCTATATCTGGCTGCGCGGCACTTTGCCGCGTTTTCGTTTCGATCAATTGATGAGTTTCGGATGGAAGTACCTGGTACCGGTCGCAATCATCAACATCGTGCTGACGGCGACGGTGCAATGGCTCGGCCTGTTCGATTACGTGGGCCAGTTTCTGAAGACGAATACTGGATGGGGAGGAT
>DASUTF010000276.1:0-16329 GCA_036374695.1 Pyrinomonadaceae bacterium | reverse complement strand
AATGAAAGCAGTAACCCGCGTGCGTTTTTCTCTCATCTCCATTTTCGTCGTGCTCGCCGGCCTGTGCTCGGCAGTTGAACTCCAGGCGCAGGACCAACTGCCGGAACTGGTGCGCCGCATCAAGCCTTCCGCGGTGGCCATTGAGACATTCGACGCGCGGGGCGAAAAACTTTCTCGCGGCAGCGGATTCTTCATCGACTACGATCGCGTCGTCACCAACCGTCATGTGATCGACGGCGCTTACCGGGCCGAAGTTCACCTGAACAGCGGCACCAATTTTCCCGTCCGAAATGTCCTCGCCGTCGATGCCGAAGGAGACGTGGCGCTGTTGAAAGTGGATGCGCCGCGACAGCTCGTGCGGCCATTGCCGCTCGATCGCACCTCCCCTCAGGAAGGCGAAAGCATAGTCGTCATCGGCAATCCCTTTGGCCTGGAAGGCAGCGTGACCAACGGGATAGTGTCAGCGGTGCGCGACATTCCCGGCTTTGGCCGCATCATTCAGATCACGGCGCCGATCTCGCCCGGCTCGAGCGGCAGTCCCGTCGTCAACATGCACGGACAGGTGATCGGCGTTGCTACCTTGCAAGTCACGGGCGGCCAAAGCGTCAACTTCGCCATTCCTTCGGATCGAATAGCGCAACTGGACCGCTCAGCCAGCTCGCAACCCGGCCAAAGCGTATCGCTAGGTGAATTGGTGGCCGCGACCAGCCGCAACAAACGCGCGCGAGCCGTTGAGTTCTTCCGCAACGGTTTGACGTTTCTATCCAAAGACGATTGCCAGGGCGCGCTTCCTTATTTTCAGAAAGCCACGGACGCCGACAGCGCTTACGCAGAGGCCTGGGCACAAACGGGTTTCTGTCACGAGAAGTTGGGCCGTCACGCCGACGCCATCGAAGCGTCGAAAAAGGCTGTCAGCATTCGACCGACGGCTGAGTCTTACTTCAACATCGGCCTGGCCAATTATTACCTGAAGCAATATCGCGAAGCGGAAGCAGCATATCGGCAGGCAATTAAGCTCGATCCGTACAACGCTGCGGATGCGTACTACGCGCTTGGTCTGACCTATCGCGATGCGGGCCAGTTCGATGATGAGATGGGCGCTTACAAGAACGCGATTCGTCTGCGGCCGGATTACGCCAGCGCGTACGACCGCCTCGCCCAGCGGTACCTGCAGATGAAGAAGTACCCCGAGGCCATCGAAGCGTTCAAACAACTCGCCATGCTTAAGCCGGGTGATGCAAACGCGCAGAACAGTCTCGGAGAAGCTTACGCCGCGGCGGCGAAGAATGAAGAAGCCACCGAAACGTTTCGTCAGGCGATTCGTCTTAAGCCTGACTTTGGTAAGGCTTATTACAATTTAGGCAGGATTCTCCTGGCGAGCGGCGCGCGCGATGCGGCCATCGAGCAGTATGTCGTTCTGCAAGGTCTGGATGAGGAGTGGGCAGAGAAGCTCCGCAACTTGATCTATCCGTGATGGCACGCACGCTTCCAGCGTGCAGCACGCGTGACGCGTGCGTACCCCAAAAGAAATCGAGGCCGGATTGCGCTCTCCCCTTCACAACCCGGCCTCAACCCACGGTCGTCCTGCGACAACCGAATTCAATCTGTTTTCAAACCCGCTAACTCTTTTAGGTTAAGCGAGGCCGGATTGCGCTCTCCCCTTCACAACCCGGCCTCAACCCACGGTCGTCTTGCGACAACCGAACTCAATCTGCACTCGTTATCGACGATAACCGCGATTACGAAGCTTGTACGTGTACAGGGCCGAACCGCCCGCGCCCAGCAGCGCTCCAATGAGAGCACCCTTCTTGCCGCCGGTCATTGCGCCAATTGCGGCGCCGGCGCCCGTTCCCGCGGCCACGGTCAGCTTGTCGCGGTGTCTGCTCCAGACGCTTCGGTTCCGGTTGTTGTAATCGTAGTAACTGCGGTTGTCGTACGCGCGATTGCTGCGATATGTCCGCGAACTGTAGGTCCGTGAATCGTAGCTCTGGCTCTCAACCCGCCGCCGGCGCTGTGCGAATGTCGGCGCTGCCATGGTCGCCAAAATTGCTGTGGTGATGATGAATGCGAATAACTTTTTCATGAATCGCCCTCCGGCTGAGGCGAATGGCAATGGTTGTGCCATGACCCGCCTGGTCGGAAGCAAAATAATTGCGGCGGTTTTTCCTAAAAAACTCTGTACACTTGCCGCTGCCGTGCGTACCCCGGCTGACGAAACCGTGTACGAAATCGTCTTTCAAAAGGCGCAAATGGAATGCGTGCCCAACCGCTGACGCGCAGTCCCACCATCGAGAGGAGTTGAAACCGTGATCGACTTAGAAGACGAGCCTGATCAGGAAAAACGCATTGAGCAATTGCGGAACGAACTGCAGAAGCTCGGCGGCGAGATATCTCACGAGTCCGATCTGCCGGGCGATATGGAAGAAGAGTTTCTGAAGCACATTCTTGCGTTCGAAACCGCCGAAGAATTGAGTTTGCTGCAATGGCTTGAAAACGCGGGCCTGGAAGTTCCGCCACCCGAAGATTTAAGTGACGAAGTTCTTAGCCTGAAATTGTGGGAAGTAATTCAGCGCATGGCATCGCTGGGCGCTTACCTGCACAATACGAACCATCTCAGCGACCGCGAGCTGTATTCCTATCTGTTCCATGACGGGTTGCGTGAGCCGACCGTGCTGTTTCCCGAAAACCCCGGTTTTGTTTATGGTTTGGACGTCCTGGGCAGTGGTAGCGACGAGGACACGACCCTGTACATGCGCTATTACGCCGACGAAGAATACAGGCAGCAGTGGAGCAAAGACTTTCCCGATTTCGAGATGCCGCCGCGGGAATCGCCGCCGTACGATCGCGACAAGGATCTGCCAAAATCGCCCCTGGGCTAAGCGACGATCATCGTCCCGGTGCCTTCATTGGTAAAGACTTCCGCCAACAACGCATTACGATAGTTGCCGTTGATGATGTGGGCACTGCGGACGCCCCGGCGCAGGACGCCGATGATGTTTTGGAGCTTGGGCACCATTCCGCCCGTCGCCGCGCCGCTCTTGATAAGTTCGTCAGCCTCATCGGCGGTCATCCGCGACAGCTTGGTTTTGGCCGCGCCCGCCGGCAGATAGATCCCATCGACGTCTGAAAGCAAAACCAGCTTTTCAGCATTAAGTTGAATAGCGATCTCGGCAGCGACCGTGTCGGCATTGATGTTAAAAACCTTGCCTTCCGCATCGGCGCCGAGTGAAGAGATCACCGGCAAATAATCGTGATCGAGCAGCACCGTCAGGAGCTTGGAATCGATCTCGAGGATGTCACCGACGTGGCCAAAATCAACCTGCGCGCTTTCACCTGTCGCACGATCGACAATTTCTTTTGGCGGGCGCCGTTCGGCATGAACGATGTTCCCATCTACACCGGAAAGCCCGACCGCGTGCGTGCCGCGATGCCGTAACGCCGCCAGAATGTTCGTATTAATTGTGCCGGCGAAAACCATCTTCGCCATTTCCAGTGTCTCGTCGTCGGTGACACGACGGCCTTCGATAATCGTCTGCGCGACGCCCATCTTCTCAGCCAACTGGCTCAGCTGCTTCCCGCCGCCGTGTACAACGCAGATGCGAATTCCCACCTGATGCAGCAGCGCCAGCTCTTCCGCCAGCGAGATTAGCTGATCGCGATCTTCGGTGACTTTGCCTGAGAACTTCACGACAAATGTCTTGCCTTTGAAGCGCTGGATGTACGGGAGCGCCTCGCGCAGAAGATCGAGTCGCAGTTGGCTTCCGATTTCGCTGGTGTCGGTCATGGATGTTTTGGCCGCAGATTAACGCGGATATGCGCGGATAAGATCTCAAAATCTCGTTGTTCGAATCCGCGTTTATCTGCGTTCATCCGCGGCTGTCTTCCTTTTCGAGCAAAGTTGTCAAGATCGTCTTCTGCACGTGCAAACGATTTTCGGCCTCGTCAATGACTACGGACGCCGGAGAATCAATCACGCCATCCGTCACAATCACATTCCGCCGCACCGGCAAACAATGCATGAAGACGGCGTCATTCGTGCGCGCCATTTTCGCTTCATCGACAATCCACTTGCCGCGATACTGCTCGCGCTCGGCGATGTCTTTGTCCGGAGCGCCGTAGAACTTCCTGCCGCCCCAACTCTTCGCGTAAACGACTTCGGCATCTTCGAATGACGCTTCGATGTCGTTTGAAATCGTGATCGTGCCTCCCGCTGTGGCAGCCTGCTGTCTGATTTTCTCCATCAGTTCTTCATCGAGTTCGTAGCTTTGCGGGTGCGCGATCGTCAGATCGTGCCCCATCTGCGCGGCTGCCAGCGCAAAACTGTTCGGCACGGCCATCGGCAGAGGCTTCGGATGCCACGCCCAGGTCAGCAAAACCTTCTTTCGACCGCCGCCGAGCTTCTCGCGAATCGTCATCATGTCGGCCAAAGCCTGACACGGATGATGCATCGCGGACTCGAGATTGATGATCGGCACGTCAGAATACTTTGCGAACGCATTCAGAATCGGATCAGTCCGCTCCTCCTCCCAATTCTTGAGCGCGGCGAAAGTCCGCACGCCGATGGCGACGCAGTAGCGACCAAGCACGCGCACAAACTCCGCCACGTGCTCAGTCTTGTCCGAATCCATCACCACTCCTTCGCGATGTTCCAGCGTCCAACTGGTGCCGCCGGGCTCAAGCACCACCGCGTTCCCGCCCAGTTCGTAAATCCCCACTTGCATCGACGCCCGCGTCCGCAGACTGGGATTGAAAAAGACGAGCGCCACCGAGCGACCGCCAAGAGATCTCGATTGATCAACGCCTGACTTCATCTGCATTGCGGACTCGATTAATTGATCGAGTTGTTCACGTTGCCAGTCGCCAGTATTAAGAAAAGACTCCATCATCGGTAAATCATTTCTTGAACATCCCGTGAATCGCGATCCCATAAAGAGTCACTAACGCGATCGCCACTCCAAAAGCGTCGATCGCAAGTTCAATCAATGCGTGGCGGTACTTTTTCCCGCGCACGTCCGAGCGAACCTGACGGTAACCTTCGAGAGCGATTCCGGTTCCGAAAAACACTATCATTACCAAAGCCAGGGCGGTCAGCGCCGCTCCACTGCCAAGTAGCAAGCCAATCGCCGCCCAAGTCGCAAAAACAATCGCGGCCAGACTGCGGACTAGCTTTGGATTCGTATTTTTGCGCATCACGGACCGGCCTTCGCAGCCCGCCGTGCCACGATCTTGATCAAGCCGTAAACGCTGATGAGCAGCCAAAACGCCTCGACCAGAAAAGCTGACAGGTTGAAGCGGTAAAGCAGCGAAATCAGAACCAGCAAGGCTCCGACACCGTTCATCAGCGAATAGCTCAGATCGCTGCTGCGAACCTTTTCGGCTTGCAGCAAGAGATAACCCAGGACCATCAGCGCGACGCCGACATTTCCTGCGAAGTCATACCAGGCGTAATTCATCTTCGTTCTGTACTGTCCCCCGCACCTTCGTTTGCGGCTGTGCCGCCCCGCAGTGCGGAAAGGCTCTGCCTTTCCGGAACCTGCCACTTTTTGCCTCTCGCCGAGGCTGAGCCTCGGCGAAATAAACCGGAAATGCGTGCCGGTAAGGCAAAGCCTAACCACACTGTGCTGCGGCAAAGCCGCGAATGTCACTTCGCATTTAACGTGCTTCTGAGTGCGTCAACAAACACTGCAACTTCAGATTTCGACAAACACAGCGGCGGCAAGAGCCGCAACACTTTCGGGTCGCTCGACGTGCCGGTAATGATTCTTCGTTCGAGCAGCACTTCATGAACGGCCTTCGCGTTTTCTTTGAACTCAATGCCAAGCAGGAATCCCAAGCCGCGCACACCAACCACCTGCTCGACATTGCTCAGACGCTCTCGCAGATACGTTTCGACCGCGCGAACGTTTTCCAACATCCGATCGTTTTCGATTGCTTCAAGCGTCGCGCTGACCGCAGCCATTGCCATCATTCCGCCACCGAAGGTTGTGCCGAGATCGTTTTCTTTAATGTGCGAAGCGATTTTGTCGGTGACGAGACACGCGCCCACCGGAATACCGCTGCCGAGCGCTTTTGCGAGCGTGATGATATCCGGCGTCACTCCGGCGCCCGCCGCGTTACCGGCAAAAAACCATTCGCCCGTGCGACCCACGCCGGTCTGCACCTCGTCGTAAATCAGCACGATGCCGCGCTCGTCACAGAGCTCACGCAGTTCCTGATAAAACGACCCTTCGGCCATCCGCACGCCGGCCATCGATTGAATCGGCTCCAACATGATTGCGGCGACTGAGTCATTAGCCAGCGCCCGAACAGAATCGATATCTCCGAATTCAGCTTTCAAGTGCCCCGGCACGTTTGGCTTGCCTAACTCACGATACTTGCCGAGAAAGGTCGCGCTGATCGCGTCCGCGGTGCGCCCATGAAATCCGCCTCCGAAAGTGATCACGTTTTCACGCCCCGTCGCCATGCGCGCCATGCGCATCGCGTTCTCATTCGCCTCAGTTCCCGAGTTGCAGAAGAACGCTTTGGTAAGCGCGTCCGGAGCAATCGAAACCAGCTTCTCTGCCGCTCGGGCACGCGCTTCCGAATAGATAAGATTGGAATAGAAGAGTAAATCGTCTGCCTGTTGTTTGATGGCGCCCACGACATGCGGATGGCAATGCCCGGTCCCCGCGACCGCGTGCCCGCCGTACAGATCGAGATACCGCTCGCCGTTACTCGCGTAGATCCAACAGCCCTCGCCCCGCTCGGCGACGATCGGCATTTTCTTGTACGTCGCGAGCTGGTATTGCTCTTCGAGTTCAGCTATGTCCTGCAAAGTCGTCGGCATCATTTCACCATAGAGCTTTAACCACAGAGGACACAGAGAAGAACAAATCAGATAGTTAGATCGCGCTACCCGTTCTTCATTTTGGGTTCGTGCTCTTCTCTGGGCCCTCTGTGGTTCATCTTTCTTACGGATTCGTTCCCACGAGCAGCAACCCGGTCTTTTCTTCCAAGCCAAACATCAGATTCATATTCTGGACTGCCTGCCCCGCAGCGCCTTTCACCAGGTTGTCGAGGGCGCTGAACACGACTAGCTGTCGACCACGTGTGGCGAAGCCGATGTCGCAAAAGTTCGTCGTCTTGACCCAGTTGATGTCCGGTGACCCTTCAACGAGCCGAATGAAAAATGAATCGCGATAGAAACCCGCGAACAGATCGCGCGCCTCAGTAGCCGGGATTTCCTTTTTTAGTTCGCAGTAAATCGACGCGAAGATGCCGCGCGCCACCGGCAGCGAGTGGGTCATGAAAATAAGTTCGTTGTTCCACTCGCCGATTGATTTCAGTTCCTGCTCGATTTCCGGCACGTGCTGGTGCGTGAACGGCTTGTAGGCATAAAACGAATTGCTTCGCTGCGGATGATGCGTGTTTGCCGCCGCTTTGGCGCCTGAACCTGACGAACCTGTCTTCGCATCGACGATCACTCGACCCGCGAGGAGATTGTTCGCCACCAGCGGCGCCAGCCCAAGTAGCGTCGCGGTCGCGAAACAACCGGGGTTCGCTACGCGGTTCGCGTTCTTGATCGCTTCGCGATTTGTCTCAGTTAAACCGTAAACGAACTCTGACTGCGCCGTCATCGCGGTGTGTTCCCGTCCGTAATGTTCCGCGAAAACTTCCGAGTCGCTAAGACGGAAGTCCCCCGACAAATCGATTACCTTCACATTCGCCGGAAGCTTCGGCGCGATTTCCATCGCCTGGCCGTGCGGCAGAGCGAAGAACCCACAGTCGAGATCCGCTAGTTCTTGCACATCCGCCGGTGCTTTTATGAATGTCAGATCCGTCAGGCCAAGCAGGTTCTTGTGAACTTCACTGACAGCTTTGCCCGCGTGTTCGTTAGCGGTGACAAACCGAATGTCCGCATTCGGGTGCTGAAGGAGAATGCGCAGCAGTTCCGACCCGCCGTAGCCTGAGCCGCCGAAAATGCCGATTCTCAGTTTCGAGTTTCGAGTTTCGGGTTTCGAGTTCATGCTTTCTGATCTCCGACAACATGGAGCTCAGGCTCGTTCGAAACCGACTCAAGCGGAGGAAGCGAACTCGAAACTCGAAACTCGAAACTCGAAACTTTATTTTTAACTACCTCCCAAAGCTTCGCGCCATTTCTTCTTACGTTTGCCGCCGGCACACCAAACTCGCGCTCGATGTAGTCTTCGCCCATTTGTGAATCGGTGACCGAGCCGGCCACCAGATCAACGTTCACTCCGCGCCGGCGCAATAGCTCGATTCCACCCCAAGCAGCTACGTAGTCAGACGCGCAGAAAACCAGCGCCGCGATCGCCTCGCGCAGCTCGTCGTCCGCGAAAATCGATTCGACTGAGTAGCCACCCAGTATCCCGTCACCGAGTTCGATCACAATCAAATCCGGCGCGCTTTCGTTCAGCCGCGAGATGATCGACTTCGCGACCGGCGCCAAATCCCCTGCGCCCACGGTTGAAGGCAAACCACAATCGAGAAAGCTTGCCGTGGCAATCGCGCCGTGGTCCTGCATGTTCAGCGTGTCGCGGAGACATGCCACGCCCGAAAGCTTCGCGGCCGCGATGCGCAGTCCGGCACGAGTGCCCAATTGAATAATTTCCGTCGCCGCGTACGTTTTGCCGCTGTTCATGCACGCGCCGGCGATGACCACGAGCGGCGCGGTCGGTCCCAGAGTGTCGCGCGCAGGCAGCGCAACGTCAGCGATGTTTTGGATCGAACCGGCGCCATTCATCGCAAGGCCCAGCACTTCAACTTTGATTGCGTCATTCAGACTCGAGTGATGGCCGCTGCATCGCCCAATGACTCCGCCAAGATTCAGAAGATGGAGTTCGTCGCCGGCTTGCACCGTCTCGGGCACATCGCCGACGAACCCTTTCAGCGCGCGCCGGCGCCCCAGCACGCCGGCGAGGACGTCTCCGGGATTTACCTTCGCCAACCTGCCGGTCGGCAATTCGAGCATGTTGTACGTCGCGTTGTCCGTGAGCGCGCGCACGACGACTACATCGCCGGCCCGTGCCGTACCATTCGACCTAACGATCGTCACCGTTCGAGCCAAATTGAGCGGCGATGTCGCCGATCCAATCTTGTCTATTTCGATTTGCTTCATTTCATGTCACTCCGTGTCTCTGTGTGATCTCCGTGTCTGTGTGGTAAACAACGCCTCGACACCACAGCGTCACCGAGAGCCACGGAGTCACTGAGAATTGCCTCTCAGTCTTAGCCGCAGCGCATTCAGTTTGATGAATCCTTCGGCGTCGCGCTGGTTGTAAACCGTGTCCGCTTCAAACGTCGCGACGCGCTCGTCGTAAAGCGAATTCGGCGAGCGGCGGCCGGCAACAATTACGTTTCCGCGATACAGCTTCAGCCGCACATCACCCGTGACCGCAACCTGCGTTTCGTCGATCATCTTGCGCATCAAGTCGAACTCGGGCGCAAACCAAAAGCCGTAATAGACGCTTTCCGCGAACTTCACGCTGAACGAATCGCGCAGGTGCATCACCTCACGATCCATCGTGATCGATTCCAAAGCGCGATGCGCGGCCTGCAAAATCGTCACGCCCGGAGTTTCATAAACGCCGCGCGACTTCATGCCTACGAAACGATTCTCGACCAGATCGACGCGGCCGATTCCATGCGCCCCGCCGACTTCATTCAGCTTTGAAAGCAGCGAAACGGGATCCAGCGGTTCACCATCGACAGAAACCGGCTCACCTTTTTCAAATCCAATCTCAAGGTACTCGGCATCATCTCTGGCGCGTTCGGGCGACACGGTCATCTGGAAAATGTGCTCCGGCGCCTCCGCCCACGGGTCTTCAAGAATCCCGCCTTCATAGGAAACATGCATCAGGTTCCTATCGGTCGAGTACGGTTTCTCGATCGTCGCCGTCACCGGGATTCCATGCGCCTCAGCGTAGGCAATCAGATCTGTGCGACCGGCAAACTCCCAATCGCGCCAGGGCGCAATAACTTTTATATCAGGCTGCAAGGCGTAGTAAGTGAGTTCGAACCGCACCTGATCGTTTCCCTTGCCGGTCGCGCCGTGTGCGACCGCATCGGCATTTTCCTGCCGGGCGATCTCAATCTGCCGCTTCGCGATCACCGGTCGCGCCAGCGAAGTACCCATCAAATACACGCCTTCATAAACGGCATTCGCCTTGACGGAGGTCCACACGTAATCGCGGACGAACTCTTCGCGCAGGTCCTCGATGTACAACTTCGACGCGCCGGTCGCCTTCGCCTTCTCTTTCAGACCGTCCATTTCAGCGCCCTGGCCAACATCGGCGCAGTAGCAGACGATCTCGCACTGATACTTCTCTTTCAGCCAGTGCAGCATGACCGACGTGTCGAGCCCGCCCGAGTAAGCGAGAATGATCTTATTTATGGTTCCGTTACCCATGCGTTTGTCCTTATCAATTGACTCATCGGTTCATTGACCCATTGAGTCAATGAATCAATGACTAAATGGACCATTTCGCTCACCCAAACATCTCCCAAATCTTTTTCATGACTGTGCGCTGTGCTTTCTGATCGTGTGTCGCAATGAAGATTGTGTCTTCACCGGCGAGCGTGCCGACGATCTCCGCCATCGCGGCGTCGTCAATTTCAACGGCGACCGCGGAAGCCCGGCCGGGTAAACACTTCGCAATCACCAGCACGTCACCGGCTATGTCCAGACTGACCAAGCCGCGCGCCGCATCGCCATTCGCCTGTGGCAGCGCGTAAAACCCGTGATGCTTGACGACCCCCAACTCATCCAAATCGCGCGAGACGCTGGACTGCGTGGCCGGCACGCCTGAACGCTCGAGCTCAGCGCGAAGCTCCTCCTGCGTACCAATGCGCTTCGCCCGAATAAGATTTAGAATGCGCTTCTGTCGTTCTCGCTTTATCATCCCGTGTCGCCGGTTCTTCAGACGCTTACTGATGCACAATAGTTGCATTTTGTCTGCATAGCTGCATAAACTACAGGAATTATGCACGACGGTCAATCGCAGAAACTGTGGGGAGGCCGCTTCACCGGGGAGGCGGATCGCGGATTTGCCGCATTCAATCAGTCGTTTTCGTTCGACCGCCGGCTGTTCCAGGCGGATATCCACGCCAGCATGGCGCATTGCGAAGGCCTATTCGGAGCGGGAGTCCTGACGGCCACTGAAGCTGAACAGATCAAATCGGCTCTCCACCGCATCGGCAAAGCCGGAAAAACCGAGGCGAACTATTTCGACGAGCTGCCGTCGGAAGATGTGCATTCGTTTGTTGAAGCTCGCCTGGTGCAAATGATTGGCGACGCTGGCCGCAAGCTGCACACGGGCCGCAGCCGGAACGATCAAGTTGCAACCGATCTGCGTCTCTGGCTGCGCGACGAAATCGATCGGCTGCAAGATTCTCTTCGCGACACTCAACTTGCTCTGCTTGATTTCGCGGAAGCCAATCAAGAGGTCGTGCTTCCCGGTTACACTCATCTGCAACGAGCCCAACCGATTCTGTTGGCGCATTGGTCTCTCGCCTATTTCGAAATGCTGGCGCGTGATGGCGAACGGCTTGCCGACGTCCGGAAACGAGTTAACGTGATGCCGCTCGGCTCCGCCGCCCTGGCCGGAACTTCTTATGCGATTGATCGCGAAGCCGTGGCGCGCGCGCTTGGATTCGACTCAGTTTCACGGAACAGTCTGGATGCGGTCAGCGATCGCGACTTCGTCATTGAATTTGTCAGTGCTGCATCGCTGGTCATGGTGCATCTCTCGCGCCTGGCCGAAGACGTCATTCTCTACACCACGACAGAGTTTGGATTTTTCGAATTGGGTGATGCGGTTGCCACAGGTTCAAGCCTGATGCCGCAGAAGAAGAATCCGGATTCAATGGAACTGGTGCGCGGAAAAGCGGGACGTGTCTTTGGCCATCTGAGCTCTCTGTTGACGACGATGAAAGGTTTGCCGCTCGCGTATAACAAAGACATGCAGGAAGACAAAGAAGCGCTGTTCGACACAGTCGATACGTCGAGCGCGTGCCTGGCGGTAACCGCGACCGTTCTGCGGAACATGACAGTGAACGGGTCGCGCATGCGCGAAGCGGCGGCGCATGGTTACCTCAATGCAACTGAACTGGCGGATTATTTGGTGGGCAAAGGCTTGCCGTTTCGTGAAGCGCATGAAACCGTCGGACGAATGGTGATGCAGGCGATCGCGCGCGGCGCAGAGTTGGATCAACTGACGCTCGATGAGATGAAATCCTTTACGCCCGCAATCGAAGATGACGTCTTCGGCTCGCTTTCGCTTGAGAGAACGCTCGCCTCGAAATCGCAGATCGGCGGCACCGCGCCTGGGCGGGTCGCCGCGGAACTTCAATCGGCAAGGTCGCGACTTTGACGCCAGGAGCCGGCCATGGCAGCACTTCGCGAGCCTTCTAAGCGCGCGCGATCTTCGTCGCGCACATTCCAGGTTTGCAAAAGCTCGCGCGAATGGCCAGAGTGTTCGCGGAGCATCTTTGACTGGAGCGCAAGCCTCCCGCTGGCAGCGTACGGCAGCCCCCTCCGCGGCTTGCAAGCGAGACGCTTGCGCTGCCATCTTAAACCTTAGCAATGACCGAAACGGAACCTTTACTGGAACGGGCGGAACTCGCAAAAACCTGTTCCCTCTGCGACCGGATGGCCCAGGGCCCGATCCTTTCAGTGAGCGCCCTGCCTGAAAACCTCCGCCCGATCCTTCAATCGAACGCGAAAAATGCCGAGACGATCTGCGCGCGTTGCATTGAACTGTTCAACAGAGCACAGCGGCAGATCGAGTCGCATAAGACGGTCTTCGAACAAAACGCTTTCGTTTTGCCGACGCCGCTGCGCATGGATGCCGACGAACGGTTCACCGGCCGTGGCGTCACAATGGCGTTTCTCGACTCGGGTTATTACGCCCATCGCGACCTCACTGAGCCGCGAAATCGAATCGTTGCGTACCACAGCCTCTTCGCCACGGATGGCGACGACACTTCACTCCACACGGCCGATGTCGCAAGCTGGCATGGGATGATGACCTCAGTAGTTGCTGCCGGCAGCGGCGCGCTGTCGGACGGCGTTTACCGCGGCATCGCGTCTGAAGCTGATTTAGTCCTGGTGAAGATCGGTCTGACCGGACGAATCTCAGAAGAGCAAATTCGCCGTGGGCTCGAGTGGGTCCTGGAGCACCGCGAACGACACAACATCCGGGTGGTGAATATTTCCGCGGGCGGCGATTTCGATGAAAGTTACCTCACCAACGAGCTGTCGCAAGCGGTTGAAACGTGCACACGCGAGGGATTGATCATAGTTTGCGCAGTCGGCAACGCCGGCCACATTCCCGGTCATCCCGTTTTGCCGCCGGCCAGTGCGCCATCGTGTATCGCGGTCGGCGGGCTTGACGATCAGAATTCGCTCGATCGCGCGCGCCGGGGAATGTACCGCTCGTCATACGGCCCCACGATTGATGGATTGCAAAAGCCGGAACTGATTGCGCCCGGCATCTGGGTGGCCGCTCCGATCCTGCCACATACGCCGACGGCTGAGGAGGCCGAGCTGTACGCGCAACTCGATGCGGCAACGGACGAAGAGTTGCCTCACCTGATCGCCGCAAATCGTGGCGTCGACAAAGATCTGGACCAAGCCGCCGGCCTGCGCATCCCTCTGTTGCGCCAGCTAATCACCATCAAGCTGCGCGAAGGCAACGTGATCAACGAACACTACAAGTACGTCGACGGAACTTCGTTCGCGGCGCCCATCGTCTCGTCAATTATCGCGTGCATGTTGGAGGCGAATCCGACGCTGACGCCACAGCAAATCAAACGAATACTGATTGGCACCGCCGAACGAGTGCCGGACGTCGAAGTCGATCGGCAAGGCTGGGGCGTGGTGAACGCGCGCCGCGCCGTTGAAGTTGCGTCGGCTCATTCGCTGTGACAGAATTCGTCTAACGCAAATCCGCTAAAAGCAAGAGGAGCAAATCAGAGTTTGATGTCCGAAAACGAATCCGCACCGGCTACCGCCGCGCCCGCATCATCAGAAGACGAGATCACTTATCAGGCTGTCGAGAAAGACGGCGTCGTGACGGCTATTTGGGAGATGAAGGGCCGCAAGCACGTTCGCACGATCGATCCGCGTTCACGTCAAGGCAAGGAAATCCTGAACCTCTACACGACTGAAGAAGTAGATCACCCTGTGACCGAGGCAGCGAGCTCTTCGTCCTAAGTCAGCACGTTCTGAGGCCGTCCCGCGACAAACGCTTCGAGATTGTCGATGACTTGATCGGCGAGAGTCTGCATCGCTTCGTCGCTCGCCCAGGCCACGTGGGGAGTAAGAATAAAGTTCGGCAGATTGAGATCCAGCAGCGGACCCCCTTGACGAGGCGGCTCTTCCCGCAACACATCGCTCGCGGCTCCGGCAATCAAGCCTTCTCGCAACGCCGCAATCAACGCTTTATCCTGAATTAGCGCGCCGCGCGCGGTGTTAATCAGCAGCGCATTTCGCTTCATCAATTCGAATTCGCGCCTGCCAAACATGTCGCGCGTCTCGTCTGTCAGCGGACAGTGCAAAGTCACAACGTCGCTCTGCGCCAGCACCTCATCGAACGCGGTGCGCCCGCGACGAATCGATTTCGAGTTTCTGTGTTCTGAAATCAGAACTTTCATGCCAACCGATTCAGCAAGTTGTGCCACGGACTTGCCGATCGAGCCATAACCAACGATGCCGATAGTGCTGCTTTTAATGTCGTGCAGTGGATGGGTGAGCAAACAGAATTGTTTGGACTGCTGCCATTTCCCATCCTGAACGTCTTGTCGATAAGCGAGCAGATTGCGCCGCAGAGCCAGAATCAGCATCAGCACATGTTCCGGCACTGAGTTCACGGCATAGCCGCGCACGTTGCAGACGGTTATTCCACGGCGCCGGCAATAGTCCAGATCGACGCAGTCCGAACCAGTTGCCGCAATTGCTATCAGCTTCACCTCCGGAGCATGCGCGAGCTGCGGCTCGCCCAGAGAAAGTTTGTTGCTAATGATGATCGATGCGGGCCGCACACGTCCGACAACCTCTGGCGGGCGTGTGTCGGCGTACTCAACCCACTCATGATCGAAGTTGGGACGGCGAAAGCCTGCCTGGATGGTGTCGCGTTCGAGAAAGACGATGCGTTCCATAAGTCGCCCGCAGGATATTACACAGAGCCAAACCAAATCGACAGAATTTACAAGATTGACAGCAAAAACATGTAAGAGTTAGTCAGCTCTCTATCCTGTGAATCTTGTAAATCATGTCTGGACGTATTCCGAGCATGTTAGACTGCCCGAGCCATGCGCATCGAGATTCGCCGCGCCAATCCTGAGGACGCAGACACCCTGACTGAGATCGCGCATGCTGCTAAACGTCACTGGAATTATCCCGAAAGCTGGATTGAGCAGTGGCAGACGGACCTGACGATCTCGGGTGAATTCATCAGGACACACGAGGTCTTTGCGGCGACTATCAACGGCGCAGTGATCGGTTGTTGCGCGCTCGTAATGACGGATTCGGTCGCAGAAATCGAGCACATGTGGATCAGACCTGAGCAGATGGGCAGCGGTGTCGGTCGCGCTCTCTTCGAGCATGCGAGAGCACGCGCCGTGGAACGTGGTGCGAGCGCCCTTGAACTCTCGGCCGATCCTTACGCCGAAGGGTTTTACGCGCGCATGGGAGCGAAACGCATCGGCGAAATTCCGGTTGATATGGATGGGCAGTCGCGGGTGTTGCCAAGAATGCGGATCGAACTCTAATGTGGGATACAAAGCGTCAAATCATCTGGTTGGTTGCGGGAATTTCCTTCGGCACCTTCATCATCTACATGGACGCGCATGACGAACTTGGCCGGTTCGAGCCGTCCGTGTTCGTCTTTTGGGAGATTATTCTCCTGATAATTATCGTGACGCTTTTCTATTTTTATTCGAGGAAGAAGACCTGACGTTGGTTTAGAGGCGTCAGAGTACCAGCTTTAGGTGGGAGTGGTGGAAAGAGAAGCCCGACTAGAGTCGGTACTCTGACGCGCCGAAGTTAAAGAAAATCAATTCGGCGGCTGCATCGTCTTTGAGCGCGCGACAATTCCGCTCTCAGCTACAACCAACAACCGGCGCGGCTCGCTTGAGACCACGCTCTTGGGCAAATAGGACAGGACATAACGACTCCGCCGCAGCTCATCGGCGATCGCTTTAGCCGCCGAGCCTGGATCATCTATTGGGAAAATACTGCCGCCCGTTCCTTCGGCGAGTTCGTCAATGACCTGACGCGGCTTCGGCACGTCGCGACGAATCGCACCGCGCGTTCGATCGGGCGCCTGG
>DASUTF010000275.1:0-10230 GCA_036374695.1 Pyrinomonadaceae bacterium | reverse complement strand
CATCTATGGCGCGCAGCAGGACAACTCGACCATCCGCATCGCGAGTCGCACGAGTGAGGGCGGGATCACTGAACGCGATTGGTGGGACGTGGGTGGCGGCGAGTCAGGCTGGATTGCGCCTTCGCCGAAAGATTCCAACATTGTCTTCGCCGGTTCATACGGCGGATTGTTGACTCGCTACGATCATCGGACACGTCAAGAGCGTGACGTCAACGTCTATCCTGATAATCCGATGGGTGGCGGCGCGGAAGGCATGAAGTATCGCTTTCAATGGAACTTTCCGATTGTCTTTTCGCCGCACGATCCGAATACCCTCTACACGGCGGGCAATGTCGTTTTCAAAACCACCAACGAAGGCCAGAGCTGGGAGATTATCAGCCCCGACCTGACACGCAACGACAAATCCAAGCAGGGAGCGTCCGGCGGACCCATCACCAAAGACAACACCAGCGTCGAGTACTACGACACGATTTTTACGATGATGGAATCGCCGGTGCAGGCCGGCACGATTTGGACCGGTTCGGACGATGGCCTGGTTTACGTGACGCGCGACGGCGGCAAAAACTGGACGAACGTCACGCCTGCGAAAGACATCATGCCGGAATGGATTCAGATCAATTCGCTTGATGCTTCGGCTTTTGATGCGGGCACGGCTTACGTCGCAGCGACGATGTACAAGCACGACGACAACAAGCCTTACCTTTACAAGACCAGCGACTACGGCCGGTCCTGGCGAAAGATCACCAATGGAATTCCGGATGGCGCGTTCACGCGCGTGATTCGCGAAGACCCGAACAAGCGCGGATTGCTGTACGCGGGAACCGAGACGGGGATGTACATCTCTCTGGATGACGGCGCGAATTGGCAATCGATGCAGTTCAATCTGCCCGTGACCCCGATTACCGACCTGGCGGTCCACAAGCGCGAGAAGGAGTTGGTCGCCGCGACTCAGGGCCGTTCGTTCTGGATCTTCGATGACCTGCCGATGCTGCATCAGTTGATGGACGCCGGCGGCTTCCGCGCGGCATCGGAATCGAAACTCTTCAAGCCGAAGGACGCATACCGAATGCCGGGCGGCGGCGGAGGACCACTCCCAGCGACCGCCACGATTGGCAGGAATCCCGCGAACGGAGTCGTCGTTTACTACTCGCTGAAAGCAAAACCGACCACGGATCTGGTGCTCGAGTTTCTCGACGCGAACGGCAAGTCGATCAATAAATTCACCACGCGGCTCCCGCGGCCTTCAGCCGAAGGCCAACCCGCGGCCGCACCACCACCCGGCGAAGAAGGCGGCTTTGGTGGCGGCGCGCCGGCACGCGCGACGACTGACGTTGGCCTCAATCGATTCGTGTGGGACATGCGGTATTCGGAGGCCGTGCGTTTTCCCGGGATGATTTTGTGGGCCGGGCAAACCCAAGGGCCGCGCATCGTGCCCGGTAACTATCAGGTGAAGCTGACCGTTGACGGTCAGACGTTGACGGAAACGTTCACCGTTAAAGGCGATCCACGTCTGACGTTGAGCGCCGCGGATTACGCAAAGCAACTGGATCTGTCTTTAAAGATTCGCGACAAACTGACTGAGACGCACAACGCAATCATTCAGATTCGCGACATCAAGAAGCAAGTGGACGATTTGGTGAAGCGCGTCGGCCCGCAGTCGAAACCGATTACCGACACCGGCAACGCACTGATTAAGAAGTTGACGGAAGTTGAAGAGACGCTCTACCAGACAAAGAACCAGAGCAGCCAGGATCCTCTGAACTTTCCGATTCGGCTGAACAATAAACTTGCGGCGCTCCTGGGCGTAGTCTCGCGTGGCGAAGCGCCGCCCAACGATCAATCGGTCGAGGTCTACAACGATCTTGTTGCGAAGATCGATGCGCAGCTTGTGAAGTTGTCGCAGATCGTGAAGACCGACGTGCCCGCTTTCAATCAGGTCGTGAAAGATCAAAACATTCCGGCGATTGTGGTGAAGCCGCCAACTCAATAAGATCGTATGAATGAAGCCGCGTCATGCGAAGTCCTCGTCAACGCTGCCGCGAGTTCCCCCTCTCCGCCCTCGGAGAAGCGCTGAGGGAGAGGTATGCGGCACGTCAACCCCACTCTCTTCCCGCGGTGGCGGGGAAGGGACATAACGTTTGTTACGTCGTTCCAACGCGGTGTCGAACAGGAGCTTGGCGGGGCTGAGTGTAAGGGTGTGCGTCATCGCACTGGCAGTCGCATTCTTCCTGTTTGTTCTTATCGCCGCAGATGTGATGAACGGCGGTATGCTGGCCTCGCTCGACACCAGGACAAACTTATGGCTGTACACCCACCGCACTGCCGGGCGGACCACATTCTTTCGCTGGGTTAGCACACTCCACTCCAATTGGATAGCGGGAATCGTGACATTAGGGATCTGTGTTTACCTGTGGCGTCGCCGGTTACCTCACTGGGTCTTGATGTTTGTACTTACGATATTCGGCGGCATGTTGCTTAATGCTCTGCTGAAGCTCTGGTTCGTCCGTCCAAGGCCTGATGTGGGAGGTGTGATTTACGTCTCTCGCTCCTACAGTTTTCCCAGCGGCCACACGTTGTTGGCGACTGTCTTCTACGGGACCCTGTGCGTCTTCGTGGTCTCGCGTTTGCGCGATTGGAAGTCACGTGCACTCGCAATCTTATTTAGTGTTTTCATGATCCCGCTGGTGGGCTTCAGTCGAATGTATCTGGGCGCGCATTATTTGACAGACGTGTTGGCTGGAATAATGGAAGGCATCTCCTGGATAGCCGCTTGTCTGTTATCGCTTGAAATAGTTCGGCGCCGTCGCCAGGCGTAATCCCGGAGCGCTGAAGCTCCTTGCCTGCCTATTTCTTGAAAAGGTTCGCAAACGCTTGCCGCGCGTCGGTCGGCTTGCCTGAAGAAGTCTCGCGTTCAATCACGGTTCGCGACGCAAACAGCTCACACGTGTTGCGGCCACCTTTGTTCATGATGCGTGCAGTGATTGGCTTGCGGCATTCAAAACGTGAAGCGGGATCGAAATAGGTGCATTGGCGGCAGGTGCGCCAGCACGCGGGACGCGTGCGTACCCAATAGGACTACAAACCAAGCTTATCCATTTTCGCTTTCTCGTAGTCGCTATCTTCTCCGGGATAGCGCAGGACGTCCTCGAACTTTCCGGACTCTTTGGCCAGAGCCCAAACTATGCTTTCTCCCGCCGGCAGGATGTTCGGAGCCGCTGAGAAAATTGGATCCCTAAAAGCATCCGCCGCGTCGATAAGTTTCCAGCCCTTCTTCTTAAACATATCCAGCACGTCGGGTAGGAACAATTCATTTAGCACATTGTGATGAATCAGCAGAGTATGCTTCACGCTACGACTCAATGCTTTTCGCGACAAAGTGTCGTAGTAGGTGGCCCGATCCCAGAGGTGATTCAAGTAAAAATCTCTATAGCCATTCAGGTCGGCCTTTGGATTGGCGGCGAGCCGCGCGCGCAGGCGCTCGTCGATGTACCAGTCTGAAGCGTCGATGGTCACATATCCCATGCGATAGCCGCGCTGCTTGAGGAAGGCGCGCATCTTGTCTCTTCGCTCGAGAGTGTTGCCTTCCTTAAGCATCGGAAAACGAAAAAACTTCGTGAACCCGGGCTGGTCTTTGAGCACCGCTTCGGCACGCATCACATCGTTCGCGAACTCCTCAAACGTACGGTTGTGATATCCCCAATGAGAATAGGTGTGATTGGCGATCAGGTGTCCAGCCGTGCCCCACTCACGGACCAGGCTTTTCCCCGTTTCACTGTCAACATGCCTGGCGGCAATGAACGCACCGGCTTTTAAGTTCGAGTGCGCCCGCAACGCGGCGAGCAGCGCGCGGTTACGCTTTTCGGCGACGGACTGCGACGCGCGAAACAGATTGAAATCATCGATTGTGATTGCGACTTGCGGCGCCGAACCGGCAAAGGGCACAGTTAGCTTCGGCATGGCCAATGCCACGGCGGCCATGCTTAGCGTGCTTACGAAATCTCTTCGATTCATTGTTTCCCGGTGTTCCTTACTGCTGCAATTCTGCAGATCGGCGCGCCGCCCGCCTCTAAACAACTTGTGCCCTGACGCAGGCCCGCACTTTTATTAGCGATATCCGGGAACAAAAGTGTTCATGCGGGGTTTGGCCGGTACGCACGCCTCTGGCGTGCAGCATGCCCGAGGCATGCGTACCTACTTCTTAAACAGGTTCGCGAACGCTTGCCGCGCGTCGGTCGGCTTGCCTGAAGAAGTTTCACGTTCAATCACGGTGCGCGAGGCAAACAGTTCGCAAGTGTTGCGGCCACCTTTGTTCATGATGCGTGCAGTGATTGGCTTGCGGCACTCAAAACGTGAAGCGGGATCGAAATAGGTGCATTGGCGGCAGGTGTGCAGGTCTGAGTTGCACTTCGGACACGTGCTGTCGGTACTGAGGTTTGTCGGAACTACCGCGCCACACGATGAGCATTTGACCTTCTCGCCATAGGCCATCATCCGCGGCGAACGCGGCCCTTCGCGGTCACGCTGTTGGGGTTGCTGCTTGGGCTTAGGCTCCTCGCGCCCTCGATCACTTTGATCACTGTCCATGTAGCCGCGTTGGCGGTATTTGCGTTCGCTCAAATCGTTCCTCCCAGGGCCTGGTTTCAGCGCCGCCATCATAGGCCAGAACCGAACTGCCGACAACGCTGACACGTTTGGCCCACCGCTCAGGAATAATCGGTGACGGGCGGCTGACAGCGTGCTAAGATTCGCCCATCATGCGCTTTGATGTCGTCCTTATAAGGCTCGTATTTACAGCGATTTTGCTTGGCGCAGGTTACGTCCTCCATCCGATTCCCGGGAACTGGTTCTTTTCGATGGGGGCAGCCGGCCTGGTCGCTTTGGCAATTATCTTTTTCGAGATGCGCATCCGGCGCGCGTCCTTGAAGACGTTGATCGGAGCGGCCGTGGGATCGATTCTGGGAATTGTGGGCGCGTTTCTGATCGGAATGCTGATAATTATGCAGCAGGGATTAGGAAATGAGACGAAGATTTTTCTTACCCTTTCTCTCGTCTTTTTTATGGCCTACGTCGGGTTGATGGTCGGCGCCGCGAAAGGCGATTATCTCGAACTGTCGGCGCTGGGCGGAATTTTCAGCGACAAGGCGGCGCGCCGCGACATAAAGGTCCTCGACACTTCCGTGATCATCGATGGCCGCATTGCCGACGTGGCTGAGACGGGTTTCCTGACCGGCACGCTGATCATTCCGCAGTTCATCCTGCGCGAATTGCAGCAGGTCGCGGACTCGCCTGATTCATCCAAGCGGCAACGTGGGCGGCGCGGTTTGGACATGCTGAACCGTCTGCGGAATAACAGCTCGCTCGACATTCAGATCGTCGAAACGGACTTCCCGTCAGTACGCGAAGTTGATTTGAAGTTGATCGAGTTGGGCAAGCAGCTCGACGCGGTGATCGTTACGAACGACTTCAATCTGAATAAGGTCTCGCAGCTGCGAGGCGTGAGCGTGCTTAACATTAACGAGTTGGCTAATGCTTTGAAGCCGGTGGTGCTGCCGGGCGAAGCCATGCGCGTGTTCATCCTGAAAGAAGGCAAGGAATACAACCAGGGTGTGGCTTACCTGGATGACGGGACGATGGTCGTCGTTGATAACGCTCGCCGGCTAATCGGGAAGAATGCAGACATCGCAGTGACCAGTGTGCTGCAAACGACGGCGGGCAAAATGATCTTTGGACGGTTGTGGGACGACGGTGATGCAGCCGGGAACGGGGAACGCCCGCGCCGGCCCCTGCGGGAAGTGAAGTCCGCGCCGGCCTTGACGCGCATCACCGACACGGAATCGTAGCCCGATGAACGTCGCCATAGTCGTGGCTGCCGGGAAAGGAACGCGGCTCGGCGGCGCGCGGCCGAAACAGTTCCTCGAGTTGCGCGGCGTTCCCGTAATTATTCATACGCTCCGTCAGTTTGAGCGCTGCCAGGAAATCAACGAAGTCATCACGGTGCTACCCGCCCAAGACACGGCGGGTTTTGCGTCTCTAACTAAGCAGTTTGAAATAAAGAAAGCCGGCCGTGCCGTTGCGGGCGGCGCCACTCGGGCGCAGTCGGTGCGCAATGGACTTAATGCGATCGCTGATGCGGACATTGTGGCGGTTCACGATGGCGTGCGTCCGTTCGTGACACCAGAGGAGATCGATCAAGTGGTCGCCGCAGCCAGAGAGAAGGGCGCAGCCGTTCTCACGTCGCCGGTTGCTGATACCATTAAGCGAGTCCAGGACGGCCGGATAATAAAAACCGTTGCCCGCGCTGAATTGCGACGTGCGCTGACACCGCAGTGCTTTCGCTTTGCGATTCTAAAGCGCGCGTACGAAACGCTGGATGAACTGGAATCCACGGGGCTCGAAGTGACCGACGACAGTTTTCTCGTGGAACGAATTGGAATAGCGCCAACTGCCGTAAACGGCAGCGCTCGGAACATAAAAATCACGAACGAGGAAGATTTAAAGCAGGCGGAAGCGCTCTTGTGATTGGGCAGGTATTCTGCCTGCGGTGCGTCGGCATCTTGCCGGCTAATTGATCGTCGCAGTCTGCGGGCGAGATGCCCGCGAACCGCCGACAGGATGTCGGCGCTCCATCATGTTTCGCATCGGCATCGGTCAGGACACGCATCGCCTTGTCGCCGGACGTCCGCTGATTCTCGGCGGCGTCCGCATTGCTTTCGAATTGGGCGCGGCAGGTCATTCCGATTCTGATGCGTTGGCGCACGCTTTGATCGACGCGCTGTTGGGCGCGATATCAGACGGTGACATCGGTAGTCACTTTCCCGACAGTAATCCAAAGTGGAAAGATGCCGACAGCTTTGACATGCTGGCGCACGTGATCAAGCGGGTGGAAGCGCGTGGATTTCATGTCGTCAACACTGACGCGACCATCATGTTGGAACGCCCGAAACTGCGCGAATACATCGGCTCGATGCGGGTCAATGTGGCGCGCGCTTTGAACGTGGACGTCGAGTGCGTGAGTGTGAAAGCAAAGACAGGTGAAGGATTGGACGCTGTCGGTCGCGGCGAGGCCGTCACTGCCCAGGCGATCGTTTTACTCTCAAACGAAACCACTTGAGACCTCAGGACATCATTCGCAAAAAACGTGATGGCGCAGAATTGTCGCGCGATGAGATCACGTTTTTCGTCAAGGGCGTCACCAGCGGTGAGGTCGCCGAATATCAGATCTCGGCATGGCTGATGGCCGTGTTTTTGAACGGCATGACCGACGCCGAACAGTCCCTGCTTACGGAAGCGATGCTCCATTCGGGAGAGATTCTCGACTTCTCAGATATTCCCAAACCAAAAGTTGATAAACATTCAACGGGCGGCGTCGGCGACAAAACGTCTTTGCTAATTGCGCCGTTCGCCGCCGCGGCGGGAGTTTGCGTCCCGATGATTTCCGGCCGGGGTCTCGGGCACACCGGCGGTACGCTCGACAAGTTGGAAGCGATTCCGGGTTATCGGGTGGACTTATCGCTGAAGGAATTTCGGGCCGTGCTCGACACTACCGGCTTCGCCATGAATGGCCAAACGAAGGAGATCGCCCCGGCTGATAAAAAGCTTTACGCGTTGCGCGACGCGACCGCGACCATAGAAGCCATTCCATTGATCGTGGGCTCGATCATTTCGAAGAAGGGCGCGGCCGGTCTCGATGCGATGGTCATCGACGTAAAGACCGGCTCTGGCGCTTTCATGAGGGATCCGGCGCAGGCGAAGCTGTTGGCGCAGGCGCTGGTAAAGACCGGCAACTCACTCGGCATGCATTCGCAAGCGCTGATTACAGACATGAATCAGCCGCTGGGGAGCGCGGTCGGACACTCTATCGAAGTGCTCGAGTGCATTAACCTGTTGCGTGGAGAGATCGATGAAGGCGCGCGACCGGTGCTGGATCTTTCAATCGAACTGGCGGCGCGCATGGTTGTGTTGGCCAAATTGGAAAAAACAATTGATGCGGCGCGCGATCGAATCAAACGAGTTCACGAATCTGGTGCGGCGCTGGAAACATTTCGGGCCAACGTCTCGGCCCAGGGCGGCGAGCCCCACGTCTGTGACGATCCGACCAGAATTCTGCCGTTGACAGACAAAGCGTTTGAGGTAGAATCGCCGCGCTCCGGGTTCGTCACGAAAGTTAGTACCGCCGAAGTCGGACATACCATCGCCGAGGCCGGCGGTGGCCGCGTGCGCATCGAAGACAAAATCGATCCGCGTGTTGGCTTTATTGCCAAAGTAAAGATTGGCGACGAGGTGCGCGCCGGTGATTCCATCGGCGTTGTTTTTTGCGACGATGCCGCCCGCGGCCAGACGGCTGCCGCGCGCATCCGGGCCGCTTATGAAATTGGCGAGTCCCCGGTAAAGCCACCAGACTTAATCAAGGAAGTAATCGACTAATGACTGGAGCGCAGGCGTCCCGCTTGCATCCTCACTACGGGAACGGGCAAGCGAGACGCTTGCGCTCCAGTCAGAAGTGAGTGAATAGATTAGGCTATGAAACTCAAAGTCGCCTTAGCCCTACTCATCATTGCGCTTTTGGTTTTCGGCAGCGTGGCTTGCCAGCGGGGCGGTTACGGAGCCGAAGATCCCAGGAAGATCCGGGTCGGAATTGTTTTCGACATCGGGGGCAAAGATGATCGGTCGTTCAATGCGGCCGCCTGGGTGGGGGTTAAGTGCGCGGAAACGGGTAAGCAGCCCGACGGTCAGCCGTGCAAGGACGCTCAGGGAAATGACAAACCAGCTCTGGGCGTCGTGCTGCGTGATGTTGAGCCCGGCAATCCGACTTCCATCGAACCGGCGATGCGCGCGTTTGCCGAACGCGGCTTCGATCTGGTCATTGGCGTCGGTTTTGCGCAGGGCCCGATCATGCAAAGCGTGGCGCGCGATTATCCGAACATACACTTTGCGATTATTGATGGAGTAATTTTCGAAGACGACGGCAAGACGCCGAAGGCCAATGTCGCCTCGCTGGTGTTCAAAGAGCACGAGGGTTCGTATCTGGTCGGCATCATTGCCGGCATGACTTCAAAGACGGGCATTATCGGCTTCATTGGTGGGATGGACATCGGCCTGATTCACCGGTTCCAGGGCGGGTACGAGCAGGGCGCCAAATCGGTGAATCCCAACATTCAGGTCATCCAGAATTACGTAGGCGTTACGGATGCGGCCTGGAACAATCCCGGAAAGGGAAAAGAGATCGCCCTGGCGCAAATTAGTAAAGGCGCTGATGTGATTTTCACGGCGGCGGGAAATTCGGGACTCGGCGCGTTCGACGCGGTCGAGCAAGCGGGAACTGTGAACGGCCGCGCAACCCATTTTGTGATCGGCGTCGATTCCAACCAGAACATGGTAAAGCCGGGATTTGTCCTGACCAGCATGATCAAACGCGTGGATAACGCGGTCTATGACATTGTGAAGAATGTAGTCGAAGGAAAGTTTAAGGGAGGCTTTCACGTGTTTGGGCTGGAAAGCGACGGGGTCGGTTATGTGATGGACAGTCACAACCAGAGCCTTGTTTCACCAGAGGCCATCAAAGCATCGGAAGAAGCCAAGAAGAAAATCATCGCCAAGGAAATCACGGTGATCGATCGAATGTTCCAGTAATGAGGTCAGTTCCGTGGTCAGTAGTCACTTGTTTTCTCATCCTCTGGAGGAAGCGCAATGGCTCGAACGCAGGCGTGACTAAACGCTTATCTCGACTCGATTGGTAAAGTGCCGGTTCGAATAGGGAACACCTGGCCACTGCCGTTCACAACGGACTAGCGAATGATTGAGTTACGCAACATCACAAAGCGGTTTGGTGCAGTCCTCGCAAATGATGCCGTCAGCATCAAGGTTGAGCCCGGAACCATTCATGCCATCGTCGGCGAAAATGGCGCCGGTAAATCGACCGCGATGCGGATCGCCTACGGTTTTTACACGGCCGACAGCGGCGAGATTCTGATCAACGGCGAGGCGCGCGTGATTCGCACTCCGCATGATGCGATTGCGGCCGGCATTGGCATGGTGCACCAACACTTCATGCTGGTTGAGCCGATGACTGTCGCGGAGAACATTGTGCTGGGGGCGGAACCGGGCAGCGCGGCTTCTCTCGATCTAAAGAAAGCGGCCGCCGAAATCCGCAAAGTTTCCGATGAATTCAAACTCGCAGTCGATCCGAACGCCACGATTGAAAGCTTATCGGTGGGTCAACAACAGCGCGTC
>DASUTF010000274.1:0-16855 GCA_036374695.1 Pyrinomonadaceae bacterium | reverse complement strand
CGCAGTACTGCGCGCCTGCGCCCACTGTTTCCCTCGCGCGTAAGCCAGGGCCAGGTGGTACATCGCTTCTGCGCGAGCCTCGCCCGTGCTGGCCGGCGAGCCGGAAAGCGCGCTGGTTACTTCGGCAAATCTGCGCGCGTTTGCGGCGGCGATGATGCGCCGCGCGGCAAGCTCAGATGTGGCGGACGCCGGCGAACCAAGGAACAAAGACGTGTAAGCTTCATACGCTTCACTGTAACGCTTGGCGGCAAAAAGTTTCTCGGCACGAGACTTCGCTTCTTCAGCGGTGGCAGGCGACGTGCTTGAGCCGAGGCGCGTGAGCGCTGTGGCTGCTTCGCTCGCTTCCGAAGACGCAGGCGCAAAGAAGTAAACGCGTCGGTAGTTCGTGAGCGCGCGGGTCGAGTCGCCGGTCTGCTCGTAAGCCTTTGCGGTCAGCAGCAACGCCGTCGCGTTGTCTTTTGAAATCAGGGGCTTGAGCAGCGTAGGAACTGCGGCCGCTTGGCCGTCTTGCATCGTCATCTGCGCCGCGCGAATCAGCGCGTTATCGGCCCACAACGAATTCGGATAATTGCGGGCGAGGCTTTCGTAGGCGGCGCGCGCTTCGACGCTTCGACCGGCTTGCTCGAGCGCGTTGCCGCGCATCCACAAAACGTGATCCGGAATCGTCGTGTAGTCGGCGAACGCGCGCGAGTCGAGCAGGGCCGCGGCGCCGGCATAGTCATTAGCCTTCAACCTGATTCGCGCGCGCACAACCTTCGCGAGCGATCCGGCGGTCGTGCGCGGGAAATCGTTTTCGATGCGCGCGACCACGTTGTCCGCCGGCAGTACGCCGCTACGCGTCATTGCGCGCAGGTCTTCCCGCGCCTTCAACTCCTGGGGCTTCTGCTGCAAACTCTGGCAGCTCGAAATCAAAAACAGCGGAGCAACGACCGCGATAACCGTACTCAGGCTCATCAGCAGAAATGCGAAACGATGTCGGCGAAAATGAATCATAGCAGTATTAGATGCGAGCAAGTGCGGGGCAGAGCCGCTATCTTAACACGGTTAGCGTTGCTGTTTGAGAAGTGGGGACGCACGACGCGCGAGTAACTGCGAGCCGGAACCGCCAGGCCGACTTAGCCGGGGTAACTTTCCTTTTCCTTTGCGATCATTTGCTTTGCGTGAATTTGTCCTTTTCACAATCGGTTGTTCACGCAAAGGCGCGCCAAGGCGCAAGGACATGCTAAGTCGGATCCCGCCCTTCCCCCCGGCAAAGCTAACGCTCGCGCTCCGGCAATTGCTATTCTTTCCCGTCCATGACCAGCGATTCCCAGGCTACCAGGATAATGCAGCGCGAGTCGCTCGCCAGTTTTGGTTCTGGCGACGTACTCCGCGGGCGCTACCGGTTGGATTCCGAAATCGGGCGCGGCGGCATGGGGGTCGTCTATCGCGGTACCGATTTAGAGTTACATCGGCCCGTCGCAGTTAAAGTCATCCTGGAAAACTCGTCAGTTGATGCGCGCGAGCGTTTAATTCGCGAAGCGCGCGCCGCCGCGGCCCTGAACCATCCGCACATCGTCTCAGTTCACGATGTGGGCGAGGCAAACGGTCTTCCATTTTTTGTGATGGAGTTCGTCGATGGCCCCAGCTTGAGCCAGACACCGCCGACGGATCTGACCCGGATTGTTGAAATCGGATTACAGATTTGTGCCGCGCTTGAGCATGCACACCTGAACAAGATCGTCCACCGCGATCTCAAGCCCGACAACGTACTCATTTCTACGACCGGCCAGTCGGTAAAACTCGCGGATCTCGGCTTGGCCTTGCCGTCACATGCGGCGCGCATCTCGCAGGCCGGTCTCGTCCTCGGCACGCCGTCGTACATGGCGCCGGAACAGGCATTGGGGCAAAAGGTTGATGCTCGCACTGATCTGTATGCGCTCGGCGTTTTGTTATACGAGTTAACGACCGGCCGCGTGCCGTTCGCAGGCAGCGACTCTTTGACCGTGCTTTCGCAGCACGTCCATGCGCCGCCCGTGCCGCCGCGCGTTTTGCGTTCTGATTTGCCGCGGGCGCTTGATTTGCTGATTCTGCGGCTGCTCGAGAAAAATCCTGATGAGCGGTTTCAGACAGCGGCTGAGGCGGCCGCGGCCTTGCGTCGCGCTTTCGATGAGCCGGTCATAGATGAGGATAGCGAGGCCGCGCCCGCCGTGGCGATTCTCGACGCGCTGTCGCGCGGGCGTTTGGTGGGACGTGCGATGGAACTCGCAGAGGTCCGCCAATTGTGGCAGCGGGCGCTGGATAGGCACGGTCACGCCGTCTTGTTAAGCGGCGAACCCGGCGCGGGGAAAACCAGGCTCGCGCGAGAGGTCACAATTCAGGCGGCAGTCGATGGCGCGGTGGTCCTAACCGGTGGTTGCTACGAATACGAAGCCACAACTCCCTACCTGCCATTCGTTGAAGCGTTTCGTCGCTGGGTGCGCGAAGAGAAAGACGATGCGAAACTGCGCACGATACTTGGGGACACCGCGCCACAGATAGCGAAGCTCGCGCCTGAGATTGGAGGCCGTTTGGGGCCCTTTGCTGCCCGGATTGAATTGTCGCCGCAGGAAGAGCGACTGCTTTTCTTTGACGCAGTCGTACAGGTCCTTTGTAACCTGGCGCGCAGCAAGGGACTACTTTTCTACGCTGACGATCTTCATTGGGCTGATCGCGGCACGCTTTGGCTGATGGGCCACGTGCTGCGCCAACTACGTGAAGAGCGCGCGTTGATTGTGGGGTGTTATCGCGAAACCGAGCTCGATCGCGCGCACCCTCTGGCGCGGGCCCTGGTCGATTGGAACCGCGGGCGTTTGGCAACTCGGATCACTTTGCGTCGCTTCGGCGCCGGGGAAACGAACGAACAGTTGAGCGCGCTTCTCGGAGAGAACGTCAGCGCCGACTTCGGGGAAGCCGTCCATCGCGAAACCGAAGGCAACCCGTTTTTCGTTGAAGAAGTGCTGAAGGCCCTGATTGAACAGGGTTCGGTCCGCCGTGAAAGCGGTCGCTGGAAACGTTGTGACGTGGGCGAGCTGGTAATTCCGCAAAGCGTTAAAGAGACAATCGGCAATAGGCTGGATCGCGTAGGCGATCAAACAAACGAAGTCCTGCGAATCGCGGCAGTGCTGGGTAAGACGTTCAGTTTCGACGAGCTGCAAGCGGCGGCAGATAATATTTCGGAAGACGTTTTGCTCGACGCGCTTGATGAATCCACGACAGCGCAGCTAATTAACAGTACCGGCAGCGAGTCTTTCACTTTCACGCATGACAAGATTCGCGAAGTGCTTTACGAAGAGCTGAACCCGATCCGGCGCCGGCGCTTGCATCGTCACGCTGCGGAAGGTCTGGAAAGGCGTGGGACCGTGGGTGAAGGCGAACGTCGCGGAGTACCAACCGCGTGTGCGGTTGAGCGGCTCGCTTACCATTACATTCAGGCAGGAGATTATGAACAGGGCTTAAGGTTTGCCAAACAGGCGGCCGTTGCGGCTGAGAAAGTCTTCGCCATTGATGAAGTTGTTGGATCGTATGGCCGGGCGCGTGATTGCGCTGAAGCGCTCGGTCTGGTTGAAGAGCAGCTCGAGCTCGAAGAGGCGATCGGCAAAACGTATCTGCTGCATGGCGACCTGATTCCTGCTGGGGAACATTTTGAACGAGCGATGAAACTGACGCTGGATCCTCATATCCGCGCGCGTCTTCAGACGGAAGCGGCGGCTTCGCTGGTAACTACCGGTGATCAGCGAGGTGTCGAGTATCTACACGAAGCTTTAAAGGTTCTTGACCCGATCAAAGAACCACTCGAAACTGCCAACGCCATCGCGACTGAGGCGCGGTTTCATCATCTCGCCGCCCGGCATAGCAAGGCGATCGAGTTGCTTAAGCGCGCGGCCGATTTGGTTGCGCCGGCGGCCGCTGCCGAAACAGTCTCGACTTTTACGGCGCCCATCATCACACAAATTTATGCGTGGGCGGCCGGCGCCTACCAACACTACGGGCTCTACGACGAGTCAAACAAATGGGCGCGGCGCGCCGTTGAATTCGGGGTGCGGCACAACGTCTCATTTGCCCAGGCAGTTGGGATTGAGTTTCAAGGCGAAAACGCAAGTCATACCGGCAACTTTGCCGCCGGTGTGGAACTTGCCGACCAGGAGTTCGTGATTGCCGACCGCCTCCATTCGCGCGAACGGCGATCATGGGCGCACTTCATCGCCGCAGACTGCGCTCAACACCTCGGTGATTGGGAGCGCGCTGAGCGTGAATATGTCGAAGGCATCGCCCTGGCAGAAGCGATCGGCGAAAAGCGTGTCTGCGTGCTGATGAGAGGACACTACGCGATGTTATTGGCGCAGCAAGGCGCCAGCGCGGTAGCCGATACGGTGGACGGACGACGTTTGCTGGACGCGGCGCTGGAAAAGGCGCAGCAAAATCACGAAGAGGCGGAAGCCTCCGGGTTGTTCTACATGCGTTCGGACGGTGGACGATGTTTGGCCATGGTCCACCGGCTCCGCGGCGAATTGCATGAAGCGGAACAAATGTGCGCGGCCGTACATGAGCTGATTCGCGGAACTGAATCTCGCGTAAGCCAATTGTGGCTCGGCCCGTTATATCTCGACGTTCTGATCGCGAATGCGGATCGCCATAAGCAGGAAGGTCGAAACGAGGACGCAGCGGCGAAGCTTACCCACGCCCGCGAATATCTGAAGGAATATCAGCGGTTGGTTGGGGAGTGCCAGTCGCCGCGGTTTAAGGAAGAGGCAAAGGCGTTTGCTGAAAAGCTGTACACAGCAGCCCGCGAAGCGGGCGGTAGCGTAAGGCTTGAGGCGCAAGCCCCAGGATCCGGAAACGTGGAATGATTTGAGCCCGCAGCGCGGGCGACAGTCGCTACGGAACACTGAAATACGTAATCTATCGGTGAATAACGAAGAAAAGTATTGCGGACGGCTTTGCGCTAAGCTTCGCTCCCTCAACCCGTCCCTCTCCCAGATGGAGAGGGAGTAAAATCCACCCAATGACCCGATATCTCGATCTCGAAACCTGGCCACGCCGCGACCTTTTCGAGTTCTATCGCCAATTCGACAAACCTTACTTCAATGTCTGCACACGGCTGGATGTCACGAACCTTTTGATCGCGTTGAGCGAGCGCAAGCACATCAGTGTTTCGCTTGCCTATCACTACTTTGCTTTGCGCACCGCGAACGAAATCGAGCCGTTTCGGTACCGTTTACGAGACGGGAAAGTTGTTGTGCTTGAAGTGATTCACGGCGGCACCACGATTCTCTTGCCTGACGAGAGTTTTGGCCTCGCGTACTTCCATTACGATCCGGATTTTGCGACGTTTTACGAGGGCGCGTCCCACGCCGTGACCGATGCTTTGGGAAGAGGCGGTGGATTGAAGCTGGAAGAAACTGACGACGATCGTTTGCACTTCACCACGCTTCCGTGGATCTCGTTCACCAGCTTTTCACATGCGCGTAATTGGAAGCGCGAAGAATCAGCCACGAAGATCGCGTTCGGAAAATTTTCGAAGGATGACGGCCGCACGTGGCTGCCCATCTCGGTCGAGGTTCACCACGCATTGATGGATGGATTGCACGTAGGCAGGTTTCTGGAGCAGATGCAGGAAGCGCTTCTAAGTCCGGATAGTTATTTGCGGAATCGCTAGAGAACCCAAGCCCGGCCGCAAACGATTTGAGACCAGGATAAGGTCTCCGGAGATGTAACCTGCGTGGGGAAATGTGTTAAATATCGTGACCGAGTTGAAGAACATGAGCGCGATCTCTGTCGTATAAGTATTTTGCCTTAGCGTGTCTACTTGCTGACGGAAGGAGAAGATCGTGAAAAGCATTGGGCCCATCGGGCTCGTTCTTTTATCGATGGTCTTTACCCGACCCGTTGCCCCGCCTGTGCCCCCAGGCTCATCGACCCTCGGCATTTTTGTAGCAACCAGTCCGTGTGATTCTGTTTCCAGGACAGCGCTCAAGATTCCGGCAACTGCGAATTGCGAGATGATCAAATGGCGCCTCACTCTTTTCGAGGACGCCAAAACACTTGCGCCAACAAATTTTGAACTTAAGTGCGCGTACGGATTGGCTGAACAAGGGACAACCGGATTGTCCAAAGGCGAAACAAAAGTAGGATGGAGAGGAACATGGAAGATAGTTTCAGGAGCAGATGCAACTGTTTATGAACTCGACCTCGGTATGGCGAATGGCACAGTGTCTTTTCGAAAGGTCGATCACAACCTTCTCCACTTGTTGGACCAAAATAAGAGCCTGGCGTTGGGAAATGCGGGCTGGAGTTACACGCTTAACCGGACGGGCGATCTGGGGATAAATATCAAGCAAGCAGCCGGCACGACTCAGCTTCAGCTCGGCTCTCCCGCTGCATACGCGTCACAAATTACAACTGATTCATCCATGCTGGGACGTTTTGTAGGCAGAAGCCCCTGCCATGAGGTTGCCAGTCAATTGAGTAAGGCTGTTCCTCCCGATTGCATGAAAGTGAAATGGGACCTCACGCTTTACCATGACCGGAACACCCTGGCACCAAACACCTATAAGCTCAGAGGCACTTTCTTTCGGGAACGTGTTCGCGAAGGAAAGTGGACAATCGTTCGCGGCACAAAAACGAGTCCGAATGCGGTGGTCTATCAGCTGGATCCAGATAAGCCGCTAGGATCCTTATTCCTGCTGAAAGCAGACAGCAATATCCTTTTTTTCCTGGATAAAGAAGGCAATCATCTGATTGGAAACGCTAACTTCAGCTATACCCTGAATCGAGAAGCCGCGCGTTGAGCTGGCGCGCAAAAGTCTTCAGCACAACTTGACAAAGTCGCCCTCTTTATTTCGCAAACGTTGCTCGTTCAATGCGAACAGCCCGCGATTTATCTTGGTAAATGCTTCCGCTAAGACCTGACGCGGTTGGCCGCTTGGAGTCATGAACGGCGCCCACGCCTAAAATGTCGCGCTACGCTGGCTGAACACGGGCGACTGCGTCGCCATTTTTTCTGCCTAGGGCCTGATCGTCCGCACAACCTTTCCGCCCGAATCCAGGAAGACAATGCTCGCCCGGCCGGCGTTATCCACCTTAAGTTGAAGTCGCGGTTTTCCGTCAGGATCGGATAGCGTGACCAGCGATGAACCCTCAAGGTCTCGGCCAGCGAACAGCCGGCGAGCGACGATGTCCCGGGCCGGGATACGCGAACCGTACTCACGCTTAATCGACTCGGTTTCAGACGCTGACTTAGCTGTTCGTAGCAGCTGGAAATACTCTTCTACCTGAGCGCTGAGAGTATCGGGCCGCTCGTTGATGGTGAGCCCGTATCGCTTGCGATCGCCTTTATGATCATAATCCAGGACGACGATCTGATCATTCTTGTATTGATCGAACGTCATAAGAGACCAGGCGTCGATCGTGCCGTCCTTATCTTGCTTTCCGCTGTGAATCAGGCCCCCGGCCTCGCCCCCGTAATTGTGGTAAAAGAACAATCCGGCGAGATCTGGATCGCCGCCCCTCAGAAACTCTCCGGCCAGCCTGGCTCGGACGCGACCGGCTGAGTTCACAACTTCGATCCGTTTCACCTTAATCTCATCGAAAGTTTGTTTCGCGGTTGACTGGGTAAACCCAACGGACACCACACTCACGAACAACACGGTCATGATGATTGCGTAGCTCTTAAGTAGGCGTATGCTCCTTCTGATCGCGTACAGCTCGCTTTCCATTGTTTTCTCCTTCGTCAGTTTTCGATAATTCACCGGTGGCTCGAAACCTTAGACGGGCCACGCAAATATTTAGCTGCCACGTACCATAATGTTTTAGGGTATTTATTGTGAGAGGTTGGCGCGTGAAGCCGCGAGTTTCTATTGGACTCTAGCGAAAAGGGCGTTGGATCTGTTTCTCAAAGGCGAGCAATAGTTCGCCGTCTAAGGGTTCAGCACAACCTTGATGCATTTGTCCTCTTTATTTTTATTCGCGAACGCCCTTCGTTCCATTCGAACCGTTTCTCAAGGTGCGCGCGGCGGCGTACGCCAGGCCCAGACCGGCTGCGAACAGACCAGCGGAGATGAATGGATGCAAAGAGCTTTTGGTGTAAAGGCTCCTCTCTGAGACGTAACCCGAGTAACCGCCTCGTTCAAGTAGCGAACCCGAAGGATGATCCAGTCCGTTGTGCGGACTTGCACTCGGAAAATCTTCCTCCTGCGCTTCGAACATCGTAGTCTCCATTACTTTGTCTGTTAGCCCTGGAGCAAGGAACGCGCCTAAGGTCAATGCGCGTCCGCCGCCGCCGACGTAAATGTCGCGAACCGGATGCTCGGCGGCGTGAAGAATTGCTTGGGCTACCGGCTCAGGAGCGTAAACCGGTGGAGGGTTCTTCGGCTCATTGCGCATGTAGTTCTTCGCGTGTTGCTTGTAAGGCGTGTCGATCGATGAAGGTTTGATCAGCGTGACCGAGATGGGCGCGCTATCGTGTTCCAGTTCCATTCGCAGGGCGTCGGTGAATCCTTTGACGGCGTGTTTCGAGGCGCAGTAGGTCCCTTGAATAGGGACTGCGCGATCAGAGAGCACACTGCCGACATTGATGAGTGCGCCGCCGCGTCCTTTCAAGTGTTTGGCTGCGGCGAGCGATCCGTAAACTACGCCCCAATAGTTCGTCTCGAACAATTTTCGATGATCTTCAACCGAAACGTCTTCCATTTTTCCGTAAATCGAAACGGCGGCGTTGTTCACCCACGTGTCAAAGCCGCCGAACTTGCGAATGGCGAGATTGGCGACGTCCTTTACCTGTTGCGGATCGCCTACATCCGCAACGGCATATTCGGCTTCCCCGCCAGCCGCGCGGATTTCTTCTGCCAGTTCGCGCAACGCGCCTTGCGTGCGCGCAGCCAACACCAGCCGCGCCCCACGTCTCGCCGCCATGCGTGCCGTGACCAGGCCGATGCCGCTCGTGGGACCCGTGATGACGATTACCTGTTCAGACAACTTTTTGAGGTTAGGTTTCATAGGAAGATACGAATTCCGACCGCTGCCCTTTCATTAGCGATTCAGAATCGGACGAAAAATCCGTCCGTGGTTAAGAGGGCAAGGCAGATGCCAGCAATTCGTCTCGGCTCAAATTCAAGCTCAATTACAGGATCGTTGCCGTCGAACAGTTTCCCGGGCAAGCGATCGCCATTGACGAGTTCGGCAACGCGCAATAGAATCCGCGCCGCGAGCGAGCTCTATCATCTGACTTACCCGACGAAGGAGAAGATATGAAGATCAAAGGACCCATTCTTGCACTTGCTCTGTTGTTCGCCGGCGTGACGGTGGCATCGGCCCAGGATGCGAACCTGGGCACATGGAAGTTGAACGAAGCCAAGTCACGCATCGCCAAAGGAGCGACGAAAAATCACACCGTGGTATACGAGTCTGCCGGCGACTTGGACACGACAAAGGTCATCGTAGACGGCACCGCTGCTGACGGCAGCGCCACACACAACGAGTGGACCGGCAAGTTCAACGGCTTGTACTACGCGGTGGCCGGCGACCCGATTTCGGATATGCGCATGTACAGCAGAATCAACGATCGCACGCTGTCAATCACGGGGAAGAAGGACGGCAAGGTCACCCTTAAAGGAACGATTACGATTTCGCGGAACGGCAGCAGTCGCACGGTGAGCACGTCTGTTCTGAACGCTCAGGGCAGGTGGGTTCGCAATACCGCGGTTTACGACAAGCAGTAAGCTTAAAAACCGCGAACGGTAGGGAGCGGGATCAAGCGCCACGTTCCTTTGAAGCATGTTCTTTATCCCGCTCGCTTGCTCGCGGTTCTGCACCTGACTGCGTCGCCTAAACACTCGAGCCGAGCGCGTGCACTCACTCGCTCGGCCCTACTGGTTATGTAGTGAAGCTATTTTTCCTTTGTAAAGACAGTTACGCGCCCGCCTTGTCTTAGCGTCATCTGGTTCTTCGCGGCGTCAAATTCCATCACGATTCCGGCCCTGTCGAACTTGAATTTATCCGGCGCCGTCGCTTCGAGAGGAAAGACTGATTGCCCCGTCGCCTGCGCCTTGAGGGTGGCGCCCTCTCGCGTAACCGTAATTTTCAGCGGAAATTCAGCGCTCGCATAAACTCCAATATATTTGTCCAACACCTCCGCGCTGACATTGACGGTTTCAAACGTCGGAATCGTAAACGGTTTACCGAAGTAAATGTCCATCGCACCGAGGATGATGCTGTTGGGCGGATAAGCCCTCCCGTTCGAAGTGTAAGCGAGCGCCAATTTCTCTTCCGGCAAATAGAACAGCATCGCGTTAAACCCATCGATTCCGCCGCCGTGACCGATAACGGTCTTGTCATTGAGCGGAAACGGCATCATTCCAAAACCATAACGGTCTTTGAAGGTCTTCATCCGGTCCAGGCTCGCCTGCGAAACGAGTTTCAGATCAAACAAAGCGTGGATAAACTTCGTCAAATCCGTCGGCGTCGAAACTATCGAGCCCGCGCCACCGGGAATGCTCATGTCCGTCTCGGTTGCGACCTTCCAGCCGTCAGCGAAATTGAATGAAAAGGTTTCGTTGTTTTTGACATTGGTCTTGCCGCCCAGATACGTGTCCTTCAAGCCGATCTTCGAAGTAATTCTTTCCTTCAAAGCGTCTTGATAAGACTTCTTGTCAAGTTTCTCGACGATGAAGCCGAGCAGAACGAAGTTCGGGTTGCTGTAAGCGGCCTTAGTGTCCGGCTCGAAATCCGGTTTGCCTTTGGCAATGATTTCCACCATTTCGGCCTGCGTTTTCGGATTCATCATCCACGTCGGAAAATCCGGGTCGCTGGTGAAACTGTGAATGCCGCTGCGATGACTGAGCATCTGCTCGATCGTGATTTTCGAGGCGTTTGGAATCTGCGGATAAAATTTGTCGAGCGTATCGGAAAGCTTTAATTTTCCTTCCTCGACGAGCTGCATAACCATCACGGCGGTGAACATTTTTGTAATCGAGCCGATTCGGTATTTGGTCGTGACTGCGGAAGGCTTCTTTTCGGTTCCATCGATTTGGCTGTAACCGATGGCACGCGTGTAAAGAATCTTCCCGTCTTTGGCAATCGCCAGGCTTCCCATGGCCTTGTTGTTTGCGGCGAGGGTGTCGAGAAATTTGTCGAGCTTGGCGGTATCGAGAGTCTGCGAAAAAGCCGCGCTACACAGCGCGATGACTAAAAGAGCGGTTGAAAAAAATCTGAGTTTCATTTGAATGCCTTGTTCCTTTTCGATGCGTGAGATTTCGACGCGCTTTGGTGCGCAAAGATGTCTTTACGAGAGGCGAAGGATTTTGTTCGGTGATTTTTTCAAACAGTTCAGAACCGCGAGCGGTAGCGAGCGGGATCAAGTGTCGCTTCCGTCGCAAGCAACTCCTTGTCCCGCTCGCTACCACTCGCGGTTCTGTAGACTGACCAGCGAAAAAAGCATCGAGCCGAGCGAACCAGCGATTCGTCTCGGCTCTCGTTTTCTCAGGACTTTTCTGGCAGTCTGCCCACTGCTTACTGCCTCCTGCTTTTTGGCTTGCCCTTAATCATGCCGATCTCTTCGACGCTTCCGTCGAGATTCATCAAGAGAGTCGTCACGTCGAGGTCCGCATGTCTTCGATGAATTGCCCTGGCCAGCCTGTCCAATTGATGTTTGTGGACCCTGGCTTCCTCCCTGCGCTGCGCCTCGGTAGGATCCGGCGGAAAATCTCTTCCCAGCAGAAGCTTATAAGCGCCGCAATTGCGATGATCCATGACGATCACCTCATGAATACCGTGGAGTGCAATCGCGGTGTCAAGATGTTGCCAGAAGGTCCTGCCCCAATTCCGATACGTCCTGTTGTTCACGCCCAACGACGCGCCTGCCAGGATCACATAATCGTATTTGTTCAGCAGGTGACGCTCGTTCTTCATATATCCGGCGGTGTCATCGATCAGTCGGTAATCCATGCAACTCAGTAGGAGGGCGTCAGCTTCGCCGGCGATTGAAGGCCTCGCATAAACCGGCGCGGCGGGCGAGGCGAGTACGCGGGCGGGCCGGTTTGCGAGAGGCGTTATCGTGATAACACCCGCCAGAAGTGCGAGTGCAATTGCCGCGCTTGCTCTCTTCATATTTTTCTCCTTCGTGAAAGTAGTCAGCTTCGCTAACAGGCTGCCGTGTGAAACCAGATTCCACGGCCCGGATTTAGGTGAAAACCGAGCACGGGCCTCTGAAAAGGTCCCGCTCCCGAGATGTACTGCGTCAAGACCCGCCGGGTTCGTAAGCGTTTGATTGAAGAAGAAGTGCGTATTTGATGTGCCGTGAACTTTAATCGGGTCTTCACAGCTCACAGCTCACTGCTTTATCCCGTGAGATAACCCTGCCAGTTCGGCTCACGCTCTGAGGAGGGAATTATCTCACGGGATTAACTGCTCACTGATTTATTGACAGCGGTTACGGGACTCGAAACCCGTGATCTCTGCCTTGAAGGCTTTATTAGTTTGCCGGTTTCGGTGGCGGTGGCGGCTGAAGCGCTTCCAGTTGCAGATCGATCATTACATCGTGCGCCACGTCGAAGCCTCCGCCTGGCAACGCTCGGCCCCAGGTAATGCCAAAGTCGCGGCGGTCAATCCTGGTCTGCGCCGCGATTCCGATACGCGTGTTGCCGCGGCCGTCTTTGATCGCTCCAGTCAGAGTAAACGGCAGCGCCACGGGTTTGGTCACGCCCTTGAGTGTCAGATCGCCGTGCAGGATGTAGCCCTTGCCTTTCCGCTCAACCCGAGTGCTTTTGAAAGTCATTTCAGGAAATTTTTCTACTTCAAAGAAGTCCGCCGTGCGCAAATGGCGGTCGCGAGCTTCCACGCCGGTGTCGATGCTTTCGACTTTGGCCTTGAACTCAACGGACGATTTGGTCACGTCCTTGTCGTTATAACGGATCGTGCCGCTGAAATCCTTGAACCGGCCGCTTACCAGAGCGAGTTCATTGTGACGGATCGAAAATCCGATGGTGCTGTGTGCCACATCCATCCGATAGTCGCCAGCGGGAATCGGCAAATAAGTCGGCTTGGAGGCTTTGGCAGCGGCGTTGTCTTGAGCGCCTTGCGCCAGCGCCCCGGGATTGGTGGCACCGCGATGAACGAGCGAAAGCATCGCCAGCCCCGCCAGAACGGCAATCAGAGCTAAGTTTCTTAATGGCTTCATCGGCTTCTCCTAATATTTTGAGGTGTGGGAACGCCCGGGATTTGTGGCGCGCGGTACCACCGTAATTCTTAACGGCTTACTGCTTACTGCTTTATCCCGTGAGATAACCCTGCCAGTTCGGCTCACACTCTGAGAAGGGAATTATCTCACGGGATAAACTGCCTACTGATTTTATTGGTAGCGCATACGGGACTCGAACCCGTGATCTCTGCCTTGAGAGGGCAGCGTGTTAACCAACTACACCAATGCGCCGCGAAGTTGGATTATAAAGATCGGTTGGACATGACCGCAAGTTCAGTGTGGGAACGCGGACGCTCTCGTCCGCAATGCCCCGTTCATGATCACGTCGCGGCTCTCGAGTCTTCAGCGCGAGGTCAAGAGCGGCCGAGGGCGTCCGCGCTCCGTCAACTGCATGTTATAATCCGCCTTCGCAATTTTACTTCTCTCAGTTCGGGGCACTCACCTCACTTCAATAAACAATCGAGGGGTTGAATACAAACCGAGCGAGCGAAGCACGCGTCATGAGCGTGGCTGAACCCTCAACCTGAACGCCGGCGCGCGACTGAATACTCGTTATGAATAATCCTGGAACCTTTGCAAGACACGTAGGCGTCTTAATCTCACTTCTTCTCATTCTTGGTTGCCCTGCCTTTCCGTTCGCTTCCGCTTCAAATCGACAGGAGAAAGAAAAAGGCAGTCTAAGAGGTTTTGAGTTAATGCGCGCAGGGATGCGCGCGAACCGCCCGCAGGATGCGGGCGCTCTAGGGAAGCGCGTTGAACTGCCGGACACGCCCATCGGCAGGATCATGCGAGAGTGGTTCGCAGTCATTGATCGTGGAGACGAAGAAGAAATCAGTCGCTTCGTGGCCGAGCATTTTTCGGCGAACGCATTCCGTTTTCAACGAAGCGCGGCGGACTACGTGGCGTTCTTTCGCAAGCTGCACGAGCAGAGCGGTGGCCTGGAGATTGTGCAAGTAAGGCCGGATGCCGCAGGACGGCCTTTTGCCGTGCTCGCCAGGAGCAAACGCGGCGAACACTACGCTCTCATTCAGGCTGGTCTGGATCGCACGGAAAAGGAAAAGCTTTTTGGTCTAGGTATAGACAAAGCCGAATCTCCGAGTGCGCCGAAATTAAGCGACATCTCAGAAAAGCTCTCTGAATCTCAGATGATTGCGGCGATCAAAAAAGATCTGGATCGGCGCGCGGCTGGGGGCGACTTTTCCGGAGTCGTTTTGATCGCGAAACATGACAAGGTCCTGTTGCATCAAGCTTACGGCTTCGCCGACCGCGAGCGGAAGATTCCGAACACGATCGACACCAGGTTCCACCTTGCCTCCGTCGGCAAGATGTTTACTGCCGTCGCCATCGCGCGGCTCGTCAAAGAAGGCAAGCTGTCATACACCGACACCATCGCCAGGGTCTTTCCGGACTACCCCAACAAAACGGTGGCTGAGAAAGTCACGATTCACCAGTTGCTCACGCATACGGCGGGCTTCGGCACGTTTTTCGAATCGCCAGGATTCGTCAAAGAGAAGACTTACCAAAATTCCACCCAAGAGATTGCGGTCTATCAGGATGAGAAACTGTTTTTCGAGCCCGGCTTGCGTTGGCGATACAGCAACGCGGGCTACTCGCTCCTCGGCGCGATTATCGAGCGCCGGTCGGGGAAGACTTACCGGCAGTATGTTCGCGAAACGATCTTTAAGCCCCTGGGCATGAGGCAGACTCACAGCAATTCAAGTACGGCAATCTTCTACACCCAGTCGCCTGACGATCCGTTGGGAACAGAGGCTTATCTGCCCGACAAGACGCTCGCCAGTTCACCAGCTACTGGTTTTGGCGGTGGGTTCTCAACCGCGGGTGATTTGTTCAAGTTTCTTCGCGCTTATCGCAAAGGCAGGCTGCTTGGCGCTGAGGCGATCGCGCAGATGGTAAACAGCAAGGTCAATAAAGACGACAAGGGCACGCGTCGCTACGCCTACGGCATTGAAGAGTTTGTTTCCCACGGCGAGGTCGTGCGCGGCCATAGTGGCGGCGGCCGAAGCGACGCAGAAATGCTCTGGGACAGTGGGTATACGGTTATTGTTCAAATCAACGCCAATCCGCCATCCGTCAATGCCATTTCGAACGAGATCATAACTTTCATTACCAGGCAAAACGGACTGCGATGACCTCGGTCGGGCTTCGCAGGAGCGATGTGAACTGGGTGGCTGATTAACCTTTGCGTTCCTTTGCGGCTTGGCGTCTTTGCGTGAACCTGCGTCTTTTGCAAGCAACAACTCACGCAAAGGCGCTAAGCCCGCTAAAAACCCCGCAAAGAAAACCCCAAAAGTAGGACGTCACGATGTGAGCGGCGTCACGTTCCCGGGCTTCCCCTGCATGTTATACTCCCGCTCGCAATTCTTACTTCATCCGAAGTCGGTGACTCTGACGCAAATTAGATGAACATCGCGGTGCTGAATGAAACGGCCGGCGGCGAAGCGCGTGTAGCGCTGATGCCTGAGTCAGTTCAGAAGCTCGTCGCGGCGAAAGCTTCAGTGTCGGTTGAAAGCGGCGCGGGACTCGGCGCGGCGCGTACCGATGAAGACTTCACCAACGCCGGCGCGAGGGTTTCTGCTGATCGAAAAGCGCTGCTCGGCGAAGCGGACGTGCTGGTCGTTATTGGCCGCCCGGCGGAAGAAGATCTCAAACGAATGAAGCGAGGCGCGGTCGTGTTGGGCTTTCTGCGGCCTCTTGATGAACCGGACAAACTCGTTCCAGCACTGGAAAATGGACTGACAACTTTTTCGATGGAGCTGGTGCCGCGCATCACGCGCGCGCAGGCGATGGACGCTTTGTCGTCAATGGCCACGGTCGCGGGTTACAAAGCAGTACTGCTGGGCGCGGATCGCATCCCGCGCATGTTTCCTCTGTTGATGACCGCCGCCGGAACGGTGCCGCCCGCCCGCGTTTTGGTTTTAGGCGCGGGCGTCGCGGGATTGCAGGCGATTGCCACGGCACGCAGACTTGGCGCGGTTGTTGAAGCCTATGACGTGCGCGCGGCCGCGGGCGAGCAGGTGCGTTCGCTCGGCGCGAAGTTCCTCGAAGTCGATCTCGGTGGACTGCAAACGGACGACAAGGGTGGATACGCGGTCGAGCTCTCCGAAGAAGCTTTGAAACGCGGCCGCGACTTAATTGCTGAGCAAGCCAAGAGCGCGGACGTGATCATAACGACCGCGCAGGTGCCGGGACGACGCGCGCCGGTTTTGATGGATGAAGAAGCTGTGAATGGCATGAAACGCGGCTCAGTGGTGATCGATCTCGCCGGCGCGACCGGCGGCAACGTGACGGTGAGCAAGCCTGACGCGCTCGTTGAATGTAATGGCATCACAATCATGTCGCCGACGAATTTGCCGGCAACTGTGCCGGTGCACGCGAGCCAACTTTATTCACGCAACGTCACCGCGTTTCTGAATTTGCTGATCAAAGACGGCGAGCTGCACATCGACTTGAACGATGACGTCGTCGGCCCATCGTGCGTCACCCATGAAGGTCAATGGGTGAACCAACGCGTGGCGGCGGCGGTGGGCCTTTAACGGTTTCAAGTTTCAGGTTCCAAGTTTCAAGTTTGTTAGCGCACTTGAAACCTGAAACTTGGAACTTGAAACTTGGAACTTGAAACTC
>DASUTF010000273.1:0-7682 GCA_036374695.1 Pyrinomonadaceae bacterium | reverse complement strand
TGCCGAAGCGCGAAGACATGAAACCGGCCCCGCTTTCGCCCTACGCGGTCGGAAAACTGGTCGGCGAGTACTACGGGCAGGTCTTCACAAACGTCTACGGTCTCGAAACCGTCTCGCTGCGATACTTCAATGTCTTTGGGCCGCGTCAGGATCCTGGCTCGCAGTATTCCGGAGTCATTTCGCGTTTCATGAGTGCGCTGGTGAACGGAGAGCAGCCGATCATTTACGGTGACGGAGGGCAGTCGCGCGATTTCACCTTCGTATCGAACGTCGTCGATGCGAATTTGCGCGCCGCTGAATCAGCCGACGCCGTCGGTAAGGTGATAAATGTCGCGAACGGCCGGCAGGTAACGCTAAACGAACTGCTTGAGATAATGAAAAAAGTCACCGGCAAATCGACGGCGGCGGCACGCTATGAGCCGGTCCGGGTCGGAGATGTGCGACACAGTCTGGCTGACATCTCGCTCGCGCGATCATTGCTCGGCTATGAGCCCAGAGTCGGACTCGAAGAAGGTTTGCGGCTGACCTTTGACTGGTGGCACAAAAGCGGTGGCCAGTAATGTTAAGACGAATTAAAGTCGGAAAATGAACCGACCGTAAGTCCTTTGTTTACGACACGGCAATTTGAGCGTTCCACGATAAACTCGGAAAATCCTTTGCCCTCAATCGGCTTTTGAACCAGCCGCAGCGGAATTAAAGTCGGAAAATGGAAAGTCTCCAGTGGCCGTCAAGGGACTCAAGATCCGACTGAGTGGCACCGTTTTGTCCGCCTCCTACGAGTCGATTGGGGCGTTACGGCCTCTTTTCCCTGAAGAGTCGGCCTCAACGAACCCCGGCTGGTAAATTGCATTTTCTATACCAGTAAGGCTTAAGTAACGTGAAGTTCGACTGGCAAATTCTTGTAAGGTGATCCAAACAGTGGGGCTTGCCGCAATCAGGCACTATAGTTGGATTATCTATTCGCTTCGGCTACACAAGTAACGCTCTCACCTTTAGTGGCCCGATGACAGCTTGCCAATCAGCGAGAACATCGGCATGTACATCGCGATGACGATACCCCCGATGGTCACGCCGAGAAAGCCAATCAACGCCGGTTCCATCAGGGTCAACAGGTTTGCAATCGCGGTATCCACTTCCTGCTCGTAGAAATCAGCAATCTTCCCCAGCATCGAATCCAGCGCGCCGGTTTGTTCGCCGATCCCTACCATCTGCGCAACCATGTGCGGAAATAGCTCCGACGCGCGCAACGGTTCAACAAAGCTCTTTCCCTGTTCTACGCCGTCGCGGATCTGAATGATGGCGGTTTCAACGACGACGTTCCCCGCCGTGCGTGCGGTGATGTCGAGCGACTGCAGAATCGGAACACCGGAAGAAAGCAAAGTCGACAGCGTTCGCGAAAAGCGAGCAATCGCGATCTTCAGAAAGATTGGTCCCAGAATCGGCACTTTCAAGAGAATGGTGTCGATGATCTTCCGCCCCTTCGGCGTCTTGTAGTAGAGCTTCAGTCCAACCACCGTCGCGATTATCCCGGCGAGGATGCACAACCCGCCCCAACCCGCGAGGAAGTTACTGAGGCCGACTACGATCCGCGTCGGCAGCGGCAGCGGCTCTCCCGGCCCCAACAGGCCGAGGAAGATGTTTTGGAATTGCGGAATTACCACGACCATGATGACCGCGATGGCGACGATTGCCAGCAGAATCACGGCGACCGGATAGATCAGCGCAGAAACGACGTCGCGCTTTAACTTCACGATCTTTTCGATGAAGGTCGAAAGGCGCTGAAGAATCAGATCCAGAATACCACCCGTCTCGCCGGCTTCGACCATGTTCGAGTAAAGCTGATCGAACACTTTCGGGTGACGATTCATCGCGGCCGCCAATGTCGAACCCTCCTCGACGTCCTGGCGGACTTGGGCCAACACCTGCTGAAAATACTTGTTCTGCTGCTGCTGAGACAGAATGTCGAGACACTGAACGAGCGGCAGGCCCGCGTCAATCATCACGGAGAATTGCCGCGTAAAGATCGCGAGATCTCTCGACTTCACGTTCTTCCTGCCGGCCAGTTTGGGAATGCCAATCTCGCGGCCCTTTTCTTTCACGGACATGAGCGTGATTTGCTCGCGTCGCAGCGCCTGGCGCAGCGCCTCGCGGTTGTCCGCCACGCGCTCGCCGGAAACAATTTCGTTCAGCCGGTTTTGGCCTTTAAAAACGTAAGTTGGCATTTACTACTCCGTTCTGGGTGGTCGTTATTCGTTATCGCCGTTGGGCGGGACGCTGAGCGTTGTAGCCCCCGGGAACGGGTGGCCTCATTGAGCCATTGCCAGTGTTCAATCCCGAACCTCGGTCGATCAGGTCGCGAAGCTCGTTCGAGTTCGACGAGGCCTGGAAAGCCATGTCCTTCGAGATCGAACGTTTATGAAACAGCGTGGCGAGGCTTTGGTTGAAGGTTTGCATCCCGTGAATGTCCTGACCGGTCTGCATCATCGAATAGATCTGGTGGACCTTATCTTCGCGAATCAGATTTCTGATTGCCGAGTTGGGAATCAGAATTTCCATCGCCATCGCCCGGCCGCTGCTATCGGCACGCGGCAGCAGCGACTGACAAAGGATGCCCTCGAGCGTCAGCGAAAGTTGAGCCCGGACCTGCGCCTGCTGCATCGCCGGAAACACGTCGATGATGCGGTTGATTGTCGAGGCTGCGGAATTTGTATGCAGGGTCGCAAATGTTAAGTGACCCGTTTCCGCAATTCTCAATGCTGATTCAATCGTCTCGAGATCGCGCATTTCACCGACCAGCACCACGTCAGGATCCTGACGCAACGCGGTTCGCAGCGCTTCCGGAAAACCCTTTGTGTCGGCATTAACCTCGCGCTGGTTGACGATGCAACCCTTGTGATTGTGGAGAAATTCAATCGGATCTTCGATGGTGAGAATGTGCTCGTGACGTTCGCGATTGATCTTGTCGATCATCGCCGCGAGCGTCGTCGATTTGCCAGAGCCGGTTGGCCCTGTCACCAGGATCAAACCGCGCGGCTTCTTGCAGAGATCCTGGACGATCGGCGGTAGCCCGAGGTCCTCAAACGATTTGATCTCGTAAGGAATGGCACGGAAGACAGCGCCCACGGCGCCACGCTGATTGAACAGATTCGCGCGGAAACGCGAGAGGCCCTTGACGCCAAAGCTAAAGTCCAGCTCGAGGTTCTCTTCGAACCGGTGCTTCTGCGCATCGGTCAGCACTGAGTAAGCGAGCTGCTTCGTCTCGGACGAGGTCAGCGGCCGGTAGCCGTCCAGGGGGCGGATAGTTCCGTGAACGCGCACCAGTGGCGGCGTGCCAGTGGTGACGTGTAAGTCCGAACCGCCCAGTTCAGACAGTTTTCGCAACAGCTCAGAGAGCGAGATTTGCGGTGGATTTTCCATGGGGTTTGTCTTCCTTTTCGACGAATCGGCTATTTCTTTTTGACTTGAAGTTCGGCCGGCGAGAAGGCGCTGATGAACTTCTCAGCGTCTGCAGCGACCTTGTCGTTGTTGCCGGCGGTGCGCGTCGTCAACGCGTAAACCTTCCCGTCAATTTCTGCAAAGTAAAAGTTCCAAACCTGGTCGGGTTTTCCGTCGGACGAGGGCGTTTGCGCGATTACCTCAAACACACGACGTCCTGAAATCTCGCGCTGACGATCGTTGACGACCCAGCCGCCGGCACTGACCATTCGATCGATGACACTTCGTCTGAGTTCGGTGTGCGACGCCCCACCAACCATTTTCTTTTGCTCGCGGCCAAAAGGCTGCCTGCCCGTTGTCGGTGCGACCATGGTCAATGTTGCACTCGCCTCAGGCCCGGCCGCGGGAGCGATTCGAAACCTCGAACCCGCACCAGTCGAAGCTACCGGCGCCCACCCATTCGGCAGCACCGCGTTGCTGGGCATCGCGGGCGCGGTGGGCAGCAGCGTCACTGTCGTTGGCATCGTCGCGTGGTTTCCTGCGACCCTGGGCTCGGTTGGTGCAATTCCATTTCGACGGGCCAACATCAATGCGCGCATCGCGCGACGCCGAGCCAGCATGGCCTGACGACGCCGCAGCATTGCTCGATGTCGGCGCCACCACGCACGTGAATGCCGTCGTCGTTGTGACGCAGAGGAAAACTGCGCGCGAAGATTATGCGCGGTTGAGCTGACCAAAGGGATCATCACAACCAGCGTTGCCAACAGACACAAACCAATTGCTATGCGACGTAACATGTGCCTACTCCTTTCACGCCACGGTCTCGCGTACAACCTCTTCAACCGTGGTAGTGCCATTCTTGATTTTGTGAAGGCCGGATTCACGAAGCGTGATCATTCCGTCCTCAATCGATTTCTTGCGCAACTCAAGCGCGGAAGCGCCGATCAAAATCAGCTCTCTGATTTCGTCGGTAATCTCCATTACTTCGTACAAACCGATACGGCCTTTGTACCCGGTTTCGTTACAAGTCGGGCAACCGCGGCCTTTGTACGTTTTCACCGTCCTGGCTTCTTCAGGCGAGAAGCCGATTTCCACGAGTGCCTCAACCGGTGTGGGATTCTCTTTCTTACAGTCTTTGCAGATTCTGCGAATGAGTCGCTGCGCCTGGATAAGGTTGACGCTGGTGGCGACGAGGAACGGTTCGATACCCATGTTCATGAGGCGGGAGATAGTGGAGGGAGCATCGTTGGTGTGAAGTGTTGAGAGCACCAAGTGGCCAGTGAGCGCGGCCTTGATCGCGATCTCGGCCGTTTCAAAGTCACGGATTTCGCCGACGAGGATGATGTTTGGATCCTGCCGCAGGAACGAACGAAGCGCGGCCGCGAAGTTGAGCCCGATCTGCTCTTTCATCTGCACCTGGTTAATGCCCGGCAGATTGAACTCGACGGGATCTTCCGCCGTCATGATGTTCGTATCGACCTTGTTCAGCGATTGCAGAGCCGAGTACAAGGTGTTTGTTTTACCGCTTCCCGTTGGTCCGGTCACCAGCACCATGCCGTACGGCTTTGAAATGTTTCGCTGGAATTTGACGAGCGATTCCGGCTCAAACCCGAGGTTCGTCATGTCGAGCATCAGCTTCTCTTTGTCGAGCAGGCGAAGCACCACTTTTTCGCCGAACAACGTCGGAAGCGTCGAAACACGAAAATCGAGTTCGCGCGAACGCGACTCAACTTTTACGCGAATTTTGATGCGGCCATCCTGGGGGAGTCGCTTTTCCGAGATGTCCAGCTTGGACATGATCTTGATACGCGAGATGAGGGCGTCACGCATCTTCAAAGGCGGATGCATCACGTCGTACAGCACACCGTCAATGCGGAAGCGTATGCGAAGTTCTTTTTCGTAGGGCTCAACGTGAATGTCCGACGCGCCGCGGCGCAGGGCATCGACGAGCAGAACGTTCACGAGCCGAACGACCGGCGCGTCCTCGCTCATCCGGGCGAGACTTGAAATGTCTATCTCTTCGTTATCTTCAAAGACCTCAACTTCTTCCGCCAGGGAACTGTGGTCGAAATCGAGGGTATCCAGTGAAACCAGATCGGCATCCGAAAATCCATTTCCGTTCGGCGCCACTTCAGTCGTTACAGAGGCCAGCTCGATTTCGCGGGTCGTGCTGTAATACTTTGAGATTGCGTGCTGCACACTTGCTTCAGCGACCACGACCGGTTCTACGTTCAATCCGGTCATGAACTTAATGTCGTCCATCGCGAAGACATTGGTCGGATCGACCATGGCCAGGGTGAGAGTGGCACCCACGCGTGACAAAGGCAGAACGGAATACTTTTGCGCGACTTCCTGCGGAATCAGCCGGAGGACTGAATCGTCAATGTCGAACAATTCGAGATTCACGGACGGAATGCCGTATTGCCGCGACAGAATGGCGGTGATGGTGTCGTCTGAAACCAGCCCGAGCTTCACAAGGTTGAAGCCCAACCGCCCGCCATGCTCTCTCTGGTAATCGAGCGCCTGGCGTAGGTGCTGGGGACTGATCAGATTTTCACGGACGAGAATTTCGCCGAGTTTAGCTGACATTTTGGTGCTTTTTGACTGGGGCTGCTACGTAACTGGTTGAAATTAGTGAGTTTCCGAACCCGAGAAGGGCGCAGGTTAGGGCAGAGATGCCATGCCGCGAGTGCTAAACACCGTTGGCAATGCCAATCTTAGCGTTCAACACGGGGGCTGTCAACGAGTTTCTGAGGAGACAGCCCGAGACTTAAATCCATCCATAGGAATAGATGGAGAATAGCCGGGGAATAAGCGGGAGAATAGCTGGACAAATATTCGTCGATATTCGATAATGTTCGCGTTAATTCAGGCGACAGGAAGGTGCATGATGCCGATCACAGCACGCCAGCGACGAATACTCGATTACATCTCGAACTACTTTGAAGCGAATCAGGAGCCACCCACGATGGTCGAAATCGGACGGCAATTCGGGATGACGTCGTTGGCCAGCGTCCATAACGTCTTGTCGATTCTCGAGCGCGAAGGCTTCATTCGAAGGATTCCAAACGTAAGCCGCGGAATTGAACTGGTTAAGCAGGAAACCGACGAAAGTAATTTCGAGATACCTTTGCTGGGCATCGTCGCCGCCGGCGCACCGATAGAAGCAGTACTAAATCAGGAGACGGTTTGCATTCCGCGCGACATGATGAAAAAGGGCCGCATGTTCGCCTTACGTGTGCGCGGTGATTCGATGATTGACGAGCAGATTCGCGAAGACGATTTCATTATCTTGCAGGCGCAGCAAACCGCTGACAATGGCCAGACTGTGGTGGCATTGATTGAGGGTAGCGACGCCACCGTCAAGCGATTTTATAGTGGTAAAAACCACGTACGGCTTGAAGCTGCAAATCCGCGATACAAACCAATTATCGTTCGACCCCCTGAGCGGCTACAGATTCAAGGAGTCGTGGTAGGTGTGATTCGAAAATATCAGCAATAGACTGCGACGTGCGATACGCACGCGTCTCGCGTGCGGCGCGTCGGAGGCGTGCGTACCAACATTTATTTGGTCTTTGAGAGAACGCCGGCGAGGCGTTTGAGATCGTTAATGAATCGTCGCTTTTCAACGCGGCGGATCTCATCGTCAGGCGTGCGTAGGATTGAAGAGGGATGGACTGTCGCCATGATGTAAGGCGCCAGGGTTGACTCGATGAATTGGCCGCGCTGCTTGCTGACTTTGAACTTGGGACCCAGCACCGCCTGAGCTGCGGTCGCGCCGAGACAAACGATCACATTTGGTTTCACCAGATTGATTTCGGCTTCCAGCCAGGGGCGGCACGCAGAGATCTCGCGCGCATTCGGTTTTTTGTGAATGCGTCGCTTGCCGCGAGGTTCCCATTTGAAATGTTTGACGACATTAGTGACGTAAGTTCTGCGGCGATCGATGCCGGCTTCCTCTAACGCGTCGTTGAACAAGCGGCCGGCGGGACCGACAAACGGGTGGCCGGTGAGGTCTTCCTCGTTTCCAGGTTGTTCGCCGACGAACATGACTTCGGCGTGCCGGGCGCCCTCGCCGAAAACAGTTTGCGTGCCGCGTTCCCAGAGTTCACAGCCTTTGCAGTCGGCAGCAGCTTCGCGGAAAGCTTTCAAGCTCTTTCGATCCGGAAAAAAGTCTGCCGCTGAGGTTTCGGATTTGTCCCGGGCCATGAAAATTCATTTTGCGACGCGGTTTCAGTCAGTGCAAA
>DASUTF010000272.1:0-3095 GCA_036374695.1 Pyrinomonadaceae bacterium | reverse complement strand
TTCGACGGTGCGCAGCAGGATGCGCTCGATCTCGCTTGAGAGCGCGGGATTGATTTGCCGTGGCCGCGGGTTCTTCGTGAAATCGAAGATCAGCAGCGGATTGTCCTGCGGGTCAGCGCCAGTCAGCAGGTGAAACATGGTCGCACCCAGACTGTAGATATCGACCCGCGGATCGGCTCGGCCGCTGAACAGCTCGGGGGGCGCGTAACCCATCGTGCCCACCGCCGTCACGCCCTTCTCTTTTTTGTTGACCCACCGCGCGATACCGAAATCGATCAGCATGATGCGATGGTTGTTGCTGTCGATCATCAAATTCGCCGGCTTGAGATCGCGATAGATGATTGACTGCGGGCGCGTGTGCAGGTAATGCAAAACGTCAGCGACTTGAATTCCCCATTCGGTGACAGTTGGTTCGTCGATTCGGCCCTCCGGCGTCGCCCGCAGGCGTGAAGCCAGGTCGGCGCCGGGGATAAACTTCATCACCAGGTAAAAACGCTCGGAATTTTCGTCGTAGAAATAATCGTAAACGGTGGGAATCGATGGATGTTCAAGTTCCGTCAGCAGCAATGACTCGCGCTTAAAGTCGGCGATCGCTTTTTCGTGCTGGGTCTCGTCGATGTGGGACTCGATCATCTCTTTGACTGCGCGCGGCGCGTCGCCAAGATTGCGATCTTTCGCGAGGTAAACCGCGCCCATGCCGCCACCACCGATGCGCCGCACGATTTCGTAACGATGATTGAGGACTTTCCCGCCGGCCAGTGCCTTTGGTTTTGATCTGCGAGACGAACCCTCGGAGCTACGGGAAGTGGCGCCGATCTCAGGTTCGGAAACTTCTCCGGTGCCCGCGTTTGATTCCTCGGCCGATGGGACTAAGGTTGAGCCGCCCGCACCGATACTCTTCACCAGATCTGACTGGAGCGCGCTCCCAGCCAGTGGCTCATCGGTTTTTACCGGCGCGCCGCAGCTGCCGCAAAAGTTCTCGTCGAGCGCCACATCGGCGCCGCATTCCTTACAAGCAGGCATTGTTGAATTCAAAACCTACGAACCACTATCTCAACATTCCGAGCTGAATACCGGTGCGCGGGCGTCTCGCGTGCTTCGTGGTGATGCACCCAGAGGCGTGCGTACCGAACAGTCATTTGGCAAGATGAAATCTGAGAAAAGTCTTGCCCACGATGATTTCGTCGCCATCATTCACCGGGTGGCGTTCATTCGGTTTCAGTCGCCGCCCCCGGTTTACGAACGTGCCATTCGTTGATCCGAGATCCTCAATGACGTACTGGCCGTTATCGCAGGAAATCCGCGCGTGACGACGCGAAACTTTTGCCTCGGGATCGTCCGTGTCCAAATCAACGTCGGGAAATACGCCGCCGTCAGCGTCCCAACGGCCGATCTCGGAACCTTCGGGGCCAATCGGGAATTGTTTCCCGGCGGACTTGCCGCGTTCGATCGTGAGTGTCGCGTTCTTTCCCGCAACTGCGACCGCCCCGGCGCTCTGCTGCGTCGCCCGGCCGGAAACCGGCGGATTTGCCGGGCGCGCGACGGTCAGGGAAACTTCCTTGTTGCCGCTACCTTCGTTGCCGTTGGCTTGCGGATTTGCCCGATCGGCGGAACGGCCGGCGAGCCACAGCGCAGCCCCGCATTCATCGCAGTATCGCGACCCCGCCAGGTTCTGTGTACCGCATCTTTCGCAGGTGATCATTGCAGAAACAAGCGCCAGCTTGAGTTGGGGAACAACCAAAACCCGCGCGAGAATATCTTATCGCGAAACAGTTAGCGCGGCCAACGCGTTGTGGCACGCGCATCTTGCGCGTGCGTCCACGGGCGGGACGCCCGCGCCACATGCCAAACCAACGCGTTGCCGCGGAATATACGCTTTTCACCGTCTAAGAGAAACGCCACGCGCGCGCTTCACATTAACATCGGCTATAATTCCCTGTTCTCGCGAATTTCTGAAACCAGCCGCCGGATTTCGTCGTAGAAACAACTCTAACGCGGAACTGTGCTCAACCGCCCCGGCGTCAGGTAAATACCGACTGATTTATTTTAAGGAATCACACAAATGGCCCTCAGCAGAAAGAAAAAAATCATCATTGCGGTCTCCGCCGTTGCGGTGCTCGGGATAGTCGTCATTATCAGCGTGCTCGCGACGCGCACGGAACAGCCTGAGGTCACCACCGTTACTGTCAACGTGCGACCTGAGCTGCGCTCGACGGTCACGGCGTCCGGCGAAGTGCGTCCGATTCGCTATATCAAGCTCACCAGTGAGGTTCCCGGCCGCATCCTCGAAATCTACGTGAACCCGGGCGACCAGGTGACGAAGGGCCAGGCGCTGGTGCGCGTGGATCCGACGCAGTTGCAGGCCAGCCAGGAAGCTCAATGGGCCGCGACGCAGGCGTCCCTCAACGACGTGCAGAACGCGCGCACTGCAGTCTCAGCAGCGCAGCAGGGGCTGGTGGTGGCCGAAGCCGGCGTGTCGCAGGCAAGACAGAGCGCGGCGACCGCGCAAATCGACCTTAGAGCAGCCGACCGCGAGTTGAAACGGGCAACGAACCTGGTCGAAGCGAACGTGATGTCACGCGCTGAATACGATGCGGTGCGCGATCGTTACGACCAGGCAAAAGCGAAAGTTGAAGCGGCGAACATTGCCGTCCGGGAAGCGCAGGAACGTGCCAATTCGCAGCGCGTCGCGGTGAAAGAAGCCCAGACCGGCGTGCGCTCGAGCGAGATGCGCGCGAACCAGCAGCAGGCAATTCTGCGTGGCTCGTCCAGCCAGCGCGAGAAAGCAACCCAGTACTCGCCGCTCAACGGCGTCGTCGCGGACATTCCGACGCGCGTCGGTGAATTCGCGGTATCGCAACTTTCTTCGACGCCGCTGATGACGATCGCTGACATGTCCACCATTAACGTTGAAGTCAACGTTGACGAAACCGAAATCGCAAACGTGGATGTCGGCCAGGAAGCGAAGGTCAAGGTTGACGCGCTCGGCGAAAAAGAAATCAAAGCCATCGTCACGCAAAAGAACCCTTTGGCGATTGCCAAGTCCGACACACAGGGCGGCCTTTCGAATCGCGTAAACGTGCAGGAAGCGAAGG
>DASUTF010000271.1:0-3817 GCA_036374695.1 Pyrinomonadaceae bacterium | reverse complement strand
CACTGTGCCCGTCGGCACTACCCTCGATCAGGCGAAGGCGGTTTTGCAGGAGCATCGAATTGAAAAGCTTCTGGTGATCGATGATGACAAGCACTTAAAAGGTCTGATCACCGTCAAAGACATTCAGAAGGCGATTAAGTACCCGACCGCCGCGAAGGATGATCTCGGGCGTTTGCGCGTCGCGGCCGCAATCGGCGCGACCGGCGATTATCAGGAACGAGCGGCGGCGCTGGTTGAAGCCCGCGTTGATTGTTTAGTGATCGACACGGCGCACGGACATTCCCTGCGCGTGATCGAAGCGGTGCGCGCAATCAAGCGGCGTCATCCGGATACGCAATTGGTGGCCGGCAATGTGGGCACCGGTGACGGCACCCGCGAATTAATCGATGCGGGAGTTGACGCCGTCAAAGTCGGCATCGGTCCCGGCTCAATTTGCACGACGCGTGTCGTGACCGGCGCGGGTGTGCCGCAAATTTCGGCGATTCAATCGGCGGTTGAAGCGGCGCGCGGCACTGGTGTCCCGATCATTTCCGACGGCGGCGTAAAGTTTTCCGGTGATATGGCAAAAGCGATTGCCGCCGGCGCGGACGTCGTCATGATCGGGTCGCTCTTCGCCGGAACCGAAGAGGCGCCGGGCGAAGTGATTCTTTACCAGGGCCGCAGCTTCAAGATGTATCGCGGCATGGGCTCGATCGGCGCAATGCGCGAGGGCTCGCGCGATCGTTACTCGCAGGAGCGAATTGAGACTGAATCGAAACTGGTGCCCGAAGGGATCGAAGGCCGTGTTCCTTATCGCGGCACGCTCGCCGAAATGGTGACGCAACTCGTGGGCGGCTTGCGCTCAGGCATGGGCTATACCGGCTGTCACAATATTCGGGAGTTCCAGGAGAAGACGCGCTTCCTGCGCGTGACCGCCGCCGGCCTGCGCGAATCGCACGTGCACGACGTCGTGATTACGAAGGAAGCGCCGAATTATCGTCTGGAGTAGTGTGGAGTTAAATTTGGAGTGCGACGGCAAGCGTAGCGCCACGCCGCTTTGGATCTTCTAATTCATCCAGACAGTTTTAATCCAAAGCGCCGTCGCCACTTCGTTCTTTCGGCCCACTCCAAAAGCAATGAAATTCTCAGTCGTCATTCCCGCTTACAACGAGGAAAAATTTCTGCCGCGACTGCTCGAGTCGATCAAGGTCGCGGCGGCGAATTATTCCGGCGGGCGTGGTCAGATTGAAGTGGTTGTCGCTGATAATGACTCGACGGACGGAACGGCCGAAGTCGCAAACCAACACGGAGCGCGCGTGGCGCATGTGGCGAAGCGGCGCATCGCAGCAGCAAGAAACGGCGGCGCGCGGGCTGCTTCCGGGGAAATTCTTTGCTTCATCGACGCGGACTCAGCCATTCATCCAAACACCTTCAACGAGATCGAACGCGTGATGAACACGCAGCGATACGTTTGGGGCGTGACCGGCGCGGTACCGGAAAGGTTCTCAGTGGGCCCGCTAATCACGCATTACATGTTTATGCCGATGGTTTGGCTGACAGGCCTCGACATCGGTCTGTCGTTCTGCCGGCGCGAAGATTGGGAGGCGGTCGGTGGTTATGACGAAAGTCGCCTCTATGCGGAAGACGTTTTGTTTCCGTTTGCGCTCAAAAAGTTGGGGCGCAAACGTGGTCAGCGGCTGACGCGGATTCCCAAAGCGAAAGCGCTCCATTCCGTGCGCAAGTTCGATCAGTTTGGCGACTGGCATTACTTCTGGATGCTGGCACACGCGTTCAAGAGCCTCATCACCCGGAACTGGAACGATGAGAAACTGGCGGAGCGCTACTGGTACAACCCGGGACGTTGAGCGGTCGACGTAGGCGTTACCGGCATTTCGTCCCATGTTCGCCCGTCGAGGCTTCGTCCAAATTTTTTCTTGTGAACACCCCCCCACTGCTTGAAGAAGAAGGGAACGCGAGCATTGACACATTGATCACGAATGGACGTTACCCAAGCCGAGTTCATCGGTCGCGCTCCCGGTCCCGATTCGCCACCGACGATCACCCAGTCAATCCCCTCAAGTGATAAATCATCCAGCGGCCCCAGCAGCGGCTCAAGCGAAAGAAATTTTACTGCTGCGTCGGTTTGTCGCAGTAGATCAATCCGATGCGCGAACGCTTCACTTTCGACGCTAACGCCCATCCAAATATTTTCCGACCAGTTTATTTGTCCACTTAGAGCTGCCAATCGATCGGCACGTTTTGTTAATACCTGGAAGCGATGCCAGTGCGCGCGATTCATAACGTCAAATGCGCGTACGATAAAATCGGGCGGCACCCGTTGATGGAACATGTCACTCATTGAGTTAACGAAGATCGTCTGGGGCTTTTTCCAACGGAGCGGAAGTTCGAGGGCCGATTCATGAAGGGTGAGGTTGAATCCGTTGACATAATTCTTTTGACCCATAGCGCGAAGCCGAAGAGCCATACGCTCGGCGTAACAGTGTTTGCAACCGGGACTGATTTTGGTGCAACCCGTAAGCGGATTCCATGTCGACTCTGTCCATTCGATTGGAGACTTTTGAGCCATCAGAGCATTCCTCGTTGTCGAAACTTTTCAAAGATATATTCGACAATGTGAGCTCCCGTCTTGTTGGGAGACGCAAAGAACAAGTAGTAAACAACTGCGCCTCGTGTGTTACGCATGGGCATGGGGCGTGGCACGTACTGAAACCCCGCGACCTCCCTAAGTCTGCTTCTGAAGGCTTCCGCGACGGCTTCGTTGTCCGCCTTTGCTTCAATGTCACCGAAAAGTCCTCGCTCAGTGCGATACGCCGCTTGCCGCCAAGTTCTGTCTCCCCACACCTTATCCATCCGCACGGCTTGATCTTCCGGCACCCTATCGGGGTTTCGCCAAAGGACATTCATGTTTGCGTCCATAATCATGAAGTTGTAGAAGATCTCGATCGACTTCATCTTTCCTGCCGTTTCGATCACTTTCCAATCTACTGATAAAGCGTACGGATCGAGCAAACAGAGTGCGCGATGAAACTCCTCATAACGGCACCGAGGAAACACGTTGTCCAAGAGTACTTGGTTTGAGTCGCCTGTGTGGACGAAGACGTCCCCGCGATCGCCGACGGCATCACGAAGCTGGTCAGCCCTATTTCCGTCGAGGTCTATCAAATGAATTTCAGGAAACGGCGGTTCAACCAGCAAAGCATTTAGAGGGCTTCCAGGGACGAACTCACCTGTTCGCTTCGAAATATGCTGACCCGAGCCCGCAAACGCGTCAACGTAGATATGTCTGCGAATGTAATCGTGGGCAGTTATTATCTTCGAATATTCGGTTGCATATCGGCGGATTATCTCTAGCTTAACTTCTGACCAGTAACCAATGACGTCATGTTTTGGGTTGTTCACGGTGAGGCGTCCTTAAGTTTTAGATTGTCGGTTTCGCTTTCAATCCTCCAGTTTCGCGGATGTCGCGAGAATTATAGCTGAGGTTTGAATCGACGGACGAGCAAATCTCCTTCCGCTTTCTTGCTATCCCGCAGTAAAATCCGCTCGCAAAATGCCTGAGGCTAAAGCCAAAGTTGGGAGCGAGGTCCACGAGCGGCTCTGTCGGGCGCGTGCCTTCATCAACGAGCGCTATCACGAACCGATCGGCCTGGATGAGATTTCCCGTGAGGCGTGCCTGTCTCGCTATCACTTTCTCCGCCTGTTTCGCGAAGAGTTTGCCACCACTCCACACCAGTACCTGATCGACCGGCGGATTGAAAAGGCCAAGGAGTTACTGAGACACCGGCGCCTGACCGTTACCGACGTGTGCTTCGAAGTA
>DASUTF010000270.1:0-21240 GCA_036374695.1 Pyrinomonadaceae bacterium | reverse complement strand
GGCGCAGAGCTCCAGGGCTTCTCTCAAGCTCTTTCCGAATACTATTGCACCCCCGTTGGCCCTGGTGCCTGCCAGGTGCCTGACGCAACGATTCGTTTCCAAACCGAAGATATTCCATTTGTCGTAACCGGCTTTGAGCGGTTTGAAATTTCAGGTGGCGGAGCTGGCTACACGGATGGCCGGACGTGCGTTTTCGATTTCGAGCAAGCACGCGTCCTGGTTCATCCTGGCCAGACCCATCAAATCGATTTGTTGGCGAGAAGAGAACTGGACGTTCGGCGATTCGAAGACTTGCAGGTGCTGAATTATGCCATCTCGACTGCACTTCGCCGTTGCGATGTGTACGAGATGCACAGCGCAGCGGTCGTTGAACCGCAAACCGGACGGGGTGTACTCTTCGCGGGCGCGTCGGGCAGTGGCAAATCCACACTTACTCTTCAACTGGTTGCCAACGGATGGCAATACCTGACTGACGATGTTCTGCTTTTAAAGAGCGTTGGCGAAGTGATGAAGGCTTATCCTGTGCGCCGGGCGTTCGCCGTAACCCGATCGACAGTCGATGCAAGTGGCAGTCGCGCGCGCGAAGCATTTGCGAACGCGGATTGGTCGAACGGTGCGAAGAAATCTTTTATGCCGCACGATTGTTTCCCGGGGGCATATTCGTCCCACTGTGAGCCGCATTCGATTTTCTTTCCGACGATCACAGAGGAAGACCAAAGCGTCGTAAGACCGCTGACGCGCAGCGAGACAATGATACAGTTGATCAAGCTGTGCCCCTGGTCATGCTACGATCCCGTCACCAGCGCCGGCCATTTGCACGCGCTGAGCTCGCTGGCGAGACAATGCGCAGGCTTTGCGTTGCTGGCCGGAAGAGACTTGCTTCGCGATCCAGCGCGCGCATCAGACTTGGCGCTGGAATATACGACTGTTTAGACCGCGGACTTGTCCGCGCAGACGGCATAAGGGCCGCCTCTGAATAATCATCATTTCCGGCCCGCAAAAGGTTCCTGATATGGACGAGCGCACGTACGGTTCGCAACGCGTCAGCGTAGAGCTTACCAACATCTGCAATCTGCATTGTAGCTATTGCCTGCGCGACGAAGATGCGCTGTATCACACTCCGGCCAGATTCTTCCCGGTTTCGCTTCTGCAGGAAATTGCCCGGCAAGGGCGTGAAGCGGTTCGCCTTTCTCACATCTCTTTTACCGGTGGCGAACCTACACTCCATCCTGAGTTCGCCGACGCCGTTGCGGCCATCGCAGGCGAAGGGCTGACGACGAGTTTCGTGACTAACGGTTGGCATTTCGATCGCGTCTGGCCCGTGATCGCCGCCAATCGCGACGCGGTCACGCACGTGGCGTTCAGCCTCGACGGGGCGACCCGTGAAGCGCACGACAAATGGCGCGGCCAGGGATCGTTCGTGCGTCTGGTCAGAGCATTTTCTCATTGCCGGCATTACGAATTTCCCTTCGAGATTAAGGTGGTTGTCCGGAAGGATACTCTGCCGCACCTCGAGCAGCTCGCGATTCTTGCGGCGCGGATGGGAGCGAGAGCGCTTAGTTTCGGGCATTTGTTGCCCACTTCAGATGAATTCGATCACGAACTCAGTTTGACCGAACCGGAACGAACGATGGCCGAACAGGAAATTGCTCTCCTGGCACGGATGTTCCAGATGCCGATCCGACTCGACGTTGGGTACTACAATATCGATTCAAGCAGACCGCCATGCTCGCCGCTGGCCGGCGTGAGCGGCCACATCGATTATCGCGGCTATCTCACACTGTGCTGCAACCTGTCAGGTTTTCGTGGCGCTGCCGGGGAAGGCGATGTCGCAGCCGATTTGAACACCGAAGGTTTTGCCGCGGGTTTTGAGCGGCTGCGTCGCGTTGCGGACCAGCAACTTGAACGATGGCGCGCAACTTTGGCCGAGTATCAGGCGCGTGACGAGCGGCCTGAATTGGCGGTTGGTTCGCCGTGCCTTTTCTGTCTTCAGACGCTTGGTAAAACTCCCTGGCGCGATGTTGAAGCAAGCGCGCTGCATCGCCGAGCGTTGCCGGTTGTTAAGAGCGTGCCTGCTTGAACGATCGTGGTCTGAAACCGTCGCCCGGGTGCGCCGATTCTGCGCCCAAGCGAATAATCGCCATTTCACGCGCTCGCGAAGCCGCCGAGTCTGGGCGAGGGACACTTATCGGCGCCTGCAAAGATCAAAAACCGGAATAACCTGCTCAATGACACGATGAGTCATGATCCTGAAGAGACTATGGGGTTGACCGATGGTGCTCACCAACGGGGCCTGTTAGCGCGTTATCTCGGGCTCACGATCTGCCTCGGCGTGCCGTTACTTCTAAGCTTCGCGTTCGCCAGGAACCTTTATCCGTTTGCTGCTTCGACGATGATGAGAACGGGCGGTGATCTGCACGTGGGGTGGACGTATTACATCGTGCGCGGCGAAACGTTGACCGGCGAAATAATTGATCTGCCGCCGGTAGAACTCACTAACGCTCTGTCGAACGTTGCGTGGGCTTTGGTCCCGGCGGTGGTTGAAAACAAGAGCTTCACCATCTCATCACCGCATCCTGCAAATCTCGCATTGATAAATGAAGCGGGTGGAACCGAAAAGTTACCCGCAGCTCGAAGAGTCGATGATCTATTGAGGGCGTGGGGATCAGTTTACAACTCGCGACTCCCCGGCGACTCGCCTCGACGTTTAAGGGCGGTAAGACTGGATGAGTATCACTGGGCGGGCGGAAGCTACAGCAACTACGACAAGTTTATGCGGTCATGGAGAGCGGAATTTTAAAGCGAATTGTGCCGACCGACGCTGCCGCGCTGGGTGTGATTCGCGCGGCAATTTGCGCGTTTGTGCTGCTGCAAATGCTGCTGACCGACTTTGTCGCGTTCGGTCATCTTCCCACCACGGTGATGCGTCCGACTGGCGCGATGCAACTCCTGCCGTGGCGGTTTTACGATGCACTAATAACGCCGCGCGGCATGCTTATCCTGAAAGTCCTGCTCGTCGTTTCGTTGTTGGGCGCCGGCCTCGGTCTCTTCACCACTATCACCACCAAGTCCGCGGCACTGGCCTTTCTGTTTTACGAAGGACTGGTGCGAAGCTTCGGACTTTTCAACCACGACGAAATGATAGGTGTTTACATTCTTGTCGTTCTCGCCTTCACGCCGAGCGGCCACGGCTTTTCCCTCGACCGGAGGTGGGGACGGGTGAAACCGCGTCTGCCGGGTTTCGCCTATGGCTATCCAATTCTCCTGATGCGGATTTTGGTCGCGTGGTCTTACTTCAGTTCAGCTTTGATAAAAATGCGATTGACCGGCCTGCGATATTTCAGCCCGGACAATTTGCCCGTGGTTTCGATCTGGCATTCGCTGGACAATTTGCACGAGTCGCAACATAAGCTGGCCTTCTGGCTACCGAACATCCGTGGAATAACGGGGGCGATTGTGGTCGTGGTGTTGCTGTGGGAGCTCGCTTTCCCGCTGGCAATCTTTTCCAAACGGGCGCGGCGAATAATTTTGCCGTTCGGGATCGTTTTTCATTTGTCCACGATCTTCTTCATGAACATCTCGTTTCCTTATCACCTGGCCGCCTATGTCGTTTTCATCGACTGGCCATGGGTTGCGGCGCGCATCGCCCGAAGCAAAATCTTTCAGGCGCTAAGGCCTTCTCAACCGCGCTCGGTCACGGCTTGAAGCAAAGTGGTTGTAACGGGTGGCCGGTGTTATTCTCTGATCAAGTTTGGGAGCGCTTACTCCAACTCGTATGTCACAACCCACTCCGTACGATCACATCGTCTTCACCGAGTTCGACGGCACGGCAGGGATCCTCGTCGATCTGAACACCAAAAAGTACTACCAGCTCAATGAAACCGCGACGCTGATTTGGAAAGGCATCGCGAATAAAGCCCCAATAGTTGAGATCGCTAACAGTCTTACCACCAGTTACGAAGTGACGCCTGAAGACGCTCAACGGAACGTCCAATCAATGGTTCAGCAATTCAGGGATTACAAGCTGATCAGCGACGGCTAAGGGCAACCGTTAGGGTTCTCGAGCGAATTCGGAAGCAGCGCTGCGGCGCCAGATTGAAATCAAAATAAACGCGGCCAACATAAGCCAGACAGCTCCCACAACGGCTGTTCGTGCGGTGGCAGAACCACCCCGCATTGATTCAAAGAGTAGGATCAACCCCGGATAAAAGGCTGCGTACAGTACGGCTATAGTCGCCAGTGACCGTGCGAAGCGCCAACGGAAAACAAGCGCCAGCGCCCCAGGCCCCAGGAGTAGTGGCGCAGGAAGAGTAAGAATCAGATAAGTGATATAAGTGGTTCTGTGCTCGCGCTCCAGAACCTCTCTCATGCGTTCGTTAGCAAATGGCGTCGCCGGCGGCCCTTGCAATAACGAAAGTACCTCCAGCACTACTCCGGTCGCAAACAGCAGGCCGAGCAATAACGTCAGAACGGCAGCCACTGTTACCAGCACAGACTTTCGACGCGTAACCATAGTATGGCTTCGTCTCTTACAACGGTTTCAAAGCGCTGCGCGCCAGCTTTTTTTTCAAGCCCACATAGCCCTGATCACCGGCCACAAGTTCCCCAAGGACTTTGCGTATACCGCGATGTCCGCGCGCGAACTCAATCATCCGGTCCGTAAACGGCGCGCCCCAGAAGTTGCCGTAAAACCGCCGGCGCATCTGTGACGCTCGTTTCAAATCGCCGCCGAAGTCCGCGCGCCAGAGTCTTTCGTATTCTTCCGGCTTGCCTTTCAGGTACGCATTCGCAAACAGTTCCGCGGATTTCAGCGCGTAGTAAATCCCTTCCCCGGTTACCGGATCGGCAAACCCGGCCGCGTCGCCAAGCAAAGCCCAACCGTCGCCGCAGGCTTTGCGCGTGTCCCAGGTACGCGGCGCAAGACCGGGAATGCGCGCGGCGTAACGCTCGGCTTTGTGCCGCAAGTTGTTAATTTGCGCTTCGTCACTTTTGCGTGACCAGAGACGCATCGGGCGCACGTCACCAGCTTGTGCCGCTTCGTAGTAACTCGCCATGAAATTCCACAACAGCCGATCGAGCGCTTCGTGATCGAAGGCGTCCTGCGTCGTCGCAATCCCGAAACTCACATGGTCGATCCGGGGAAACGCCCACGCGTAGCCAACCCACCTTGGCAGAAAAGCTACCACCGTCGCGGCGTCGGATGACTCAGGCAACGGCGCCCGATAGCCGAAAGCGACTTCCATTTCGGCGGGAGCGAGCGGTCCGGCGAGCTTCTTCGCAATCGCGCTGTTCGCGCCATCGGCGCCAACCAGGTACTTGCCGGAAAACTCCTCGCCGCTTGTCGTTTTGATCGTCCATCCACTATCCGTGTCCGAATCCCGACTTGTCGGGGTAGCGCCGGGATCGCGAGGCGCCTTTGGATTATCACGCAACCTTCTGAAGCCCCGGCCGGAGATCTTTCCGGCGAACACTTGAGCGCCGGCCTGACGGGCACGCTCGCGCAGAAAAGTATCGAAGGCGATGCGCGAGTAAACTGCGAACGGCTCTTCCAGTTTCAAGTGAAGGTGCTTGCCCGAAGGTGAGTACATGTCGAGTTCGTCAATGGTTCGTCCGACGGCTTCAAGCAAATGCGGCCAGGCCTTCAAAGCTTTTGACGTTACGCCGCCGCCGCAGGCCTTCGGTTCGCCCTCAGGCCGCCCGTCGAATAGCGCCACGCGCACGCCGGCGCGCGCCAGCCGTTCCGCGGCAAACGACCCGGCGGGCCCGGCGCCCACAATGATTACGTCAAACTGCTTCATGAGCGGCTAATCATAAACCGCGTCGGCACTGTGTCAGAAGCCCGACCGTGAGGGAGGGCAACTTAGGCGACGTTTTCGTGAGAGCAGATCTTCCAGGCTAGACTTGCCCTCGCTTACACTCGGGCTTCTGACACTTCATCGCCGGTGCTAGAATCTCGCCATTCAAACGGATTCATAACCTCTTTTGGCCGACAAAGTTCGCCTATGGCCATAGCTAACTCACTGGTTTTCGCCGGCATCGCTCCGCATCCGCCGATCATGGTTCCTGAAGTCGGCGGCGAGTCGTGTGTCGAGGTGCAAAGTTCCATAAGCGCAATGGCGGAGCTGACGCAGCGCGTCATCGAAAGCGGCGCGGAAACCGTCGTTCTGATTTCGCCACATGCGCCACTTGAAGCGGTTGCGTTCGTCGCCTATGACGGCCCCAGGCTTTACGGAGACTTTTCAACGTTTCGCGCGCCTGAAACGACGGTTGAAGCCGCGCTTGATGCCGAGTTGCTGTCTGAAATCACGCGCGCCGCCGAACAGCACAACTTAATCACGCTGCGAATTTTAGACACCGATCTGGATCACGGAACGACAGTGCCGCTCTATTTTCTGCAACGGAACGGTTGGAACGGCAAAGTTGTCGCGCTTGGGTACAGCTTCCTTTCGGACGAGGAGCACCTCCGCTTCGGCAATTGCATCCGCCAGGCGATCGCTACCTTGCGACGGCCCGTCGCGTTTATCGCCAGCGGCGATCTCAGTCACCGCTTGAAACCCGGCGCGCCCGCGGGATTTAATCCGGAGGCGCACCGGTTCGATGAAGCGGTGGTCGAAGCGATCCGATCTGGCCATCCGCATCGAATCGCGACTATTGGTCAGGACGTGCGGCGGCGCGCCGGTGAGTGTGGCTATCGATCGATGCTGGTCGCGTTAGGTGTAGTTGAAGATGCCAAACCTTCGTGCGAAGTACTTAGCTACGAAGGACCGTTCGGCGTCGGTTATCTGGTGGCGCAACTCATGTCTGGGTACGCAGGTGTCGCGCCTGCAGATCCTACCGGTCCGTCCGCGCAGCGGACGGTTGAGAGTAGCCCAGCGCTTCAGCACTGGGACCAGTCGCCAACAGATTTATCAGAGCCCGCGCAGCGGGCGACAGACTATCAGCATCAGCCAGAGTCGGCAGCCGAGGATCTACGGACGATCCCCGCGCTTGCCCGTCGCACAATCGAGACCTTCATCACGACCGGAGAAGTCATTACCCCACCCGCTAACGCAGGTGGTTCTGACCTTTCTTTTTGCGCCGGCTGCTTCGTCTCGATCAAGACGCGCGCCGGCGATTTGCGCGGCTGCATCGGCACAATCGATCCGGTCAAAGACTCGCTCGCTGAAGAGATCATCGCGAATGCCTTGGGCGCCGCCACCCGCGACCCGCGGTTCCCGCCGGTGCGCGCCGACGAACTCCCGAACCTGAAGTATTCGGTCGATGTGCTTTCAGCGCCCGAACCTTGCACGATTGCCGATCTGGATCCGAAAACCTACGGCGTGATCGTGGAAGATGAATCGGGGCGTCGCGGTCTTTTACTCCCGAACCTCGAAGGTATCAAAACGGCGACGGAACAAGTCGAGATCGCTTCACGCAAAGCCGGCATTGCGCCCGGCTCGCCCGTCAAACTTTCGCGGTTTCGTGCGGATCGATATTCGGAGTAACAGCGCCTGTGGAGCGACGGTCACGAAGAAATCTGCCGCGGATGAACGCGGAAGTTCGCGGATCGGAACGAACATGAATCGTTTGCGGTTATCTGCGTTAATCTGCGGCCTGTTTGCTTCACTTCACGGTCAGCGTCATCTTCGCAAAATATTCCGTTAAGTTCCGCGGTGCTCCATCGTTTCGCGCTGCTCTCAAACGCGTAACTTGCCTCGGTTAAGGAATTGTTGCTGTTTTCTGTAATGTGTTATCGTCAGGTCTCTTTCTTTCATGTCAGCGAATGATATTGAGCAGGCGTGATTCCGCACTCTAAGACTTGGGTGAATGCTCTGCGGCAATCCCTTGGTCGATCCCTCCTGGTTCTGCTGTTGGCGGGCGCCGCTCAAGCACAATACCGTTTCGACACCTGGACGACCGACAACGGCCTGCCGCAAGTTTCAATCAATTCGATAACTCAAACTCGAGATGGATTTCTCTGGCTCACGACTTACGGCGGGCTGGTGCGTTATGACGGCTTGAGGTTCCAGGTCTTTAACCCAGGGAACACCAGCGGGCTGCGCACGGGGCGCCTAATCGGTCTGTTTGAAGATCGAGATGGCAACCTCTGGATCAGCACGGAAGGGCAAGGCATCACGAAGTATCGAGATGGAGTCTTTACAAACTATACGACTGAGAACGGGCTGCCTGGTAATCAGGTCAACCGGATGGAAGGCGACGCCGAGGGAAACCTGCTGCTGGAGATTGGAGACAGCCGGCTCCGCTGGACGGGGGAAGCGTTTAGTCGTTACTCAGCTGCAGCGGGCGAGCCTGACAAAGGCATTCTGCAACGGGCGCCGGGCGGGGCCATCTGGTATTGGGACGGAACGCATCTGCGGAAGTTTGAGCACGGACGTGTCACGGTTGAGTTTGCGCCCCGAGCTCAAGTCTTGCGCGCGTTCGAAGACTCGCAAGGGCGAGTGTGGATCGCAGCGGACGGGACGAATGATTTAATCATGTTCAAGAACGGCAAGCCGACGTCTTACCGTGCCAGTGCGAGCCAGTTTATCTACAGGTTCATTAGGGCCTTTGAAGATCGGCAGCGACGACTCTGGTTCGCCACGCCCAGCGGGCTGCTACTCTTCAGGGACGGAAAGTTTACGAGCTACACGACAGCGGATGGGCTGGTCAGGGGCGGTGTCACCAGCATCTATCAGGATCGCGAAGGCACGCTTTGGGTCGGCACGACCGGTGGCCTCAGTCGGGTGACTGAGCGGGCCATCACGAGTTATTCGACCCAGGACGGCCTGGCGGGAGAGAACGTCTATCCGATTTATGAAGACCGGGAGGGAAGAATCTGGCTTGGTTCATGGACCGGGTTGACTCTCTACCAGGACGGCCGGTTTCAAGATGTTAGCTCGCGGTATTCGTTGACTCAGGAGTTGACCTCCGCGCTCCTGGAAGATCGCGAAGGAAATCTCTGGATTGGTACGTGGGGAAAGGTCTTCATACGCACTCCCGACGACAAGATCACGCTGTTTCCGCAACACGAGCGGATCGGTCCACGCGTGCGTGCGATTTATCAGGACCGGGCTGGAAATATATGGTTTGGTTCAGCCAATGGGTTATCCAAGGCGTTGAAGTCCCCCAATGCAAACGGTTCTGACTTCCAACTCACGTCCTACACGGCAAAAGACGGTTTGTTGGGAAAAGAAGTTTTTGTAATTCAGGAAGACCGGCAGGGACAGCTCTGGATTGGCACAGAGGCGGGCTTGAACCGCTACCAGAATGGCGTGGTGACCGGGCTGACTGAGAAGGACGGCATCGCGCGAGGGATTGTGCGCGCGATTTACGAGGACCGAGATGGCGCTCTTTGGGTCGGCATGTATGACACCGGTCTCTATCGTTTCAAGAACGGCCAGTTTACGCACTACCGCGCCAGCGACGGCCTGTTTGATGATGGCGCATTTCAAATCATCGAAGACGATCGCGGCTATTTTTGGATCAGTTGCAATCTGGGCATCTATCGCGTCAGGAGATCAGAGTTGGATGACTTCGCCGCCGGGCGCATTGAAAAGGTCACCTCGGTCCCTTACAACAAGCGCGACGGGATGCTTAACTCGGAATGTAATGGCGGAATGCACCCGGCCGGCATCAGGGCGCGGGATGGGCGTATCTGGTTTCCGACGCAACAGGGTGTTGCGGTCATCAATCCCGCGGCCGTGCCCTTAAATTCGCAACCGCCGCCGGTCGTAATCGAGTCACTCATCGTTGATACCAAGTCGGTGGGCGTTCCCAGTCAGCTTCAGCTCAAGCCCGGCCAGGAGTACCTCGAGATTCACTATTCCGGACTGAGTTTCATCAACCCCGAGCTGGTTAGATTCAAATACAAACTGGAAGGGCTGGATCATGAGTGGATTGATGCCGGCACGCGGCGCACAGCTTATTATTCTCACCTGCCGCCGGGACAATATTCTTTCAAAGTCATCGCTGCGAATCGCGATGGCATTTGGAATGAACAAGGAGCGATGATCCAGCTTGAAGTGCTGCCGCCGTTCTGGCGCACCTGGTGGTTCATTTCACTAGCCATAATTAGCATCGCCCTCGCTTCTTATCTTGTTTATCGACAACGCATTCGCGAGTTGAAACGCGCTCATGCGATGCAGGAGGCTTTTTCGCGGCAGTTGATTCAATCACAGGAAAGTGAGCGCAGAAGAATCGCGGCGGAGCTGCATGACAGTTTGGGCCAGAGCCTCGTGCTGATCAGAAATTGGGCGCTGCTCGGGTTGAAGGCGATTGGGCCACAGGAGCCGGCGGCGGACAACCTGAACGAAATCTCGACGACGGCTTCGGCGGCGATCGATGAAGTCCGGGAGATTGCTTACAATCTGGGCCCGTATCAATTGGAACGGTTCGGCCTGGTGCGCACCCTTCGCGAAATGATCGAGAAAGTTGCCGGCACGACGCCGATTCGCTTCCGCGTCGCCATCGACGATCTGGACGGAGCATTTTCGAAGGAAACTGAAATCAGCGTTTACCGCATCGTGCAAGAGGCAATCAACAATATCGTCAAGCACTCGCAGGCCTCGGAAGCGACGATCGAAGTAACGCGCGACCTGACACGCGTGGTAATAAAGATCACGGACAGTGGCAAGGGGTTCGTGACTGAGGCAAGGCCCGCAGCCGCATCCCGAGGCTTCGGCCTGATCGGTATCGAGGAGAGGGTCCGCATGTTGAATGGGAATCTCGCAATCCATTCAGCACCCGGCCAGGGCACGCGGCTCGAGATTGCGCTGCCCGTCCTGGAAAAGGAGCCAGCATAGAAGAATGAGCAAGCCCCTTTCTGCAACCCGAATCATAATCGCCGACGACCATCCCATCTTCCGCCGCGGTTTGCGCGCGATAGTTGAAGCTGATCCTCAACTCAAAGTCGTCGGCGAGGCTGATGATGGCGAAGCGGCGCTGCAACTCATTCGCGAGCTCAAACCTGAGGTCGCCATTCTGGACGTGGACATGCCGTTGAAAGACGGTTTCGAGGTGACGCGCGACGTACAGGACGCGCAACTGCCCTGCGAAATCGTCTTCCTGACCATGCATAAAGAAGAAGAGATGTTCAATGCCGCGCTTGATTGCGGCGCCAAAGCATACGTCCTGAAGGACAGCGCGTTGCCAGAGATCGTTGATTGCATCAAAGCCGTAACCGCGCAACGCAACTACATCAGTCCCCAGCTTTCAACCTTCCTCATTAACCGCAGCCGGCGCGCGGCCGCCCTGACGCAACAGAAACCCACGCTGAGAGGCCTCACTCCCTCCGAACAACGCATCCTGAAATTGATCGCTGAAGAAAAGACAAGCCGGCAGATCGCCGAGCAGCTTCACATCAGCGTGCGCACGGTTGAGCATCATCGCGCGAGCATCTGCCTGAAACTGAATCTGCGCGGCAGCAATGCGCTATTGAAGTTCGCGGTGGCGCACCGATCCGAGCTGTAGCCTAATCCGCAGATTGCGCAGCTTAGGCTGATAACGAACCTGCAAAATAGGTATTCCTACCTATACAAATAGGCAGGAACACGAATAGACGCTCCTCCCGCCCTGCCAGATAATTCGCGCCCATGTTGAGCGCGGATAAAACATCAATGAAATTTCTGATCGTAGACGACGACAGTCGCGTGCGCCGACTGATCGGCAGCGTCGTGGCTGAACCATCCGACACAGTTTACGAGTGCAGCGACGGCGCGCAGGCGCACGCCTGTTACCGGGAACATCAGCCCGACTGGGTCCTGATGGACTTGACGATGCCCGAGGTTGACGGCCTCGCGGCCACGCGCGAGATCAAAGCGTCCCATCCGGCCGCCCGCATCATCATCGTCACTAATCACGACAGCCAGGGCCTGCGCGAGGAAGCCGCCGGGGCTGGCGCCATGGCATACGTGGCGAAAGAAAATCTATTGGCGCTGCGCGACATCATGAGTAATGCGGAATTCTGCCCGAGCGCGTCGGCTTGATCTGTGACGCACAGTCAAATGAAAAGAGCATTGATTATTGCAACTTTTTGTTCCGCACTGTTGGTGTTCGCCGGCGTGTGCAAACAGATTGCACATATGGCGGCCGCTCCCAGGACTCTCATTGTCACCGACAACTTCGATGGCGTGGCTAACCATCCCGGCTGTTTTGACGGCTGCACTCTGCGCGAGGCGGTGCTGGAATCGCAGAGCGGCGACACGATCGAGTTCGCGTCGCCGCGTTTCGACTCCCCGCAAACGATTTCGCTGACGCAGGGCGAGCTGCAAATTAATGATAAGACTTTGACGATTAAGGGCCGGGCCGCGCATCTGCTGACGATCAGCGGCGCCCAACTGTCCCGCATTTTTTACGTCAGCCAGTCTACCGTTACCTTAAGCGGCATGACTTTGATTCATGGAAAGTCAGAGCGGGGCATCGGCACTGCCGACGGGCGGGGTGGCGCAATCCAGGTTGTCTTCGGATCTTTGACGCTCATAGACTCAATCATCTCAGGCTGCACCGCGATCCAGGGCGGCGCCATTTACATGGCCGGCGTGAACTTGAACCTCATCAGGTCCACGCTTTACAACAACAGCTCAAGCAAAGAAGGCAGCGCCATTTATAGCCGCGATGGCACGGTCGGTCTGAACAACGCCACTGTTTCGGGCAATTCCTCGCCTGACGCGAATGGCGCCGCCATTTTCAATTACGGCGGCCGCAACCTTTTTCTGATCAACGCCACGATTACCAAGAACTCGGCCAACGGAGGCAACAGCCCGGGCGGCATCACCAACGGCGATCCACGTTTTCCGGGTCTTACGTTTCCCGCCTTCTTATCGATCCGCAGCTCAATCGTCGCCGAGAATCCGAACGTCAATTCGTCGAACATAATCGGCCCGATAAATTCGCAGGCCTACAACCTGATCGGCGGTGACCCGAAGTTATATCCGCTGGGAGACTACTTTGCGGATGCTCGGATGCTGACGCATGCCATTAAATGCGGTAGTCAGGCCATTAACGCTGGGGATCCAAACACGACGGAAACAACCGACCAGCGTGGTCGGGAGCGAGTCATCGGCGGACGGGCCGACATCGGTTCCTATGAACTGAAGAACCTGGTGTTCAACTCGAACTCAACCGGTGTCGGCAGTCTCTCTTTTGCGTTCGGTCACACACCCAACAACACTTCAGCTTGTTTTGATCCGGTTTATTTCAGCACGCCTCGCACCCTCGCTTTGCCGGCCACCCTTGCCGTACCTCCTTTCACCGGCGTCAACGTAGCCGTCACCGGCCCGGGCGCGCATTTAGTGACGGTTGACGCCGGGGGCGACAAACCCATTTTCAATATCTCCAACAGGGAATCGACACTTAGCCTTAGCGGAATAAGGTTGATCCGCGGCCGAGCCGATCTAGGTGGAGCCATCTACAACAACGGGACGCTTAACGCCACCGGCATCAGTGTCGAATCCAGCACAGCGACCAGTAATGGCGGTGGCCTCTACACCGCGGCTGGCGCCACCACAAATCTTAGTTCTTCAACCATCGCCGGAAACAGCGCAATTCTGGGTGGCGGCATTTTCAACGCGGGCTACACAGCCATTTATAACTCGACCGTCGCCAATAACACCGCGACCGGCAACGGCGGCGGGATTTACGCCGGCGGCAATTACACCGGCGGCAACACCGCCACCGTTGATACTTCCAATTCCACGATTAGTGGTAACAGCTCCGGCGGCGCGGGCGGAGGTATCTACGTTAATAAGACTGGGACCATCGCCTTTTATAATCTGAACAACACACTGATCGCCACTAACTCGGCCAGCGGCGGCGGCCCCGATGTTTCAGGAGAAATCATCTCTTACGGATATAACTTAATCGGTAATGCGAGCGGCAGCACGTGGTCTGCCAGCTCACCGGTCACAGCGGGAAATATCATCAATCCAGCGGGCGGCGCCAAACTCAATCCGCTGGCGAACACCGGCGGCGCGACGAAAACCTTCGGGCTTCAAACCGGCAGCCCCGCGATTGACGCGGGCGATCCGAGCAGTTCACTGAACGTGGATCAGCGTGGCGCACCCCGTCCCTTCGGGACTCGGATTGACATCGGCGCGCATGAGCTGCGCACCGCGACCGTGATGACCGCGGCCACCATCGGCGCCGGCAGTTTCCGAGAAGCGGTTGACTACCCCTTTAACGACTACATTAACTTCGACTCTAATTTCTTCAATGCAAATTCTCCGCGAACAATCACCGTCTCCGGCGACGTGGTCATCAACCGGCCCGTGACTATCAACGGGCCGGGCGCCAATCTGTTGACCCTTGATGCGAACAACAGCGGACGCAATTTTCTGATCGGGAGCGGCACGGTCAACCTAAGCGGCCTGCGGCTCTATCGCGGCAACGGCCAGGGATTTCTGGGAGGCGGAATTTTTATCGGCGGTGGAGCAACCCTCAACGCTTCAAACATTATTGTTGAGAGCGGTACTACTACTTCGTCTGGCGGCGGCATTGCTAACCTGGGAACGCTTAACCTAACCGGCTCGACCGTAAAAGGGAGCAGCGCCGGCACGGGGGGCGCCCTTTTCACCGCTCAGGGAGCAACCAGCACCGTTACCGCCACGGCCATCTTCGGCAACACAGCCACTTCTGTTGGCGGCGGCGTTTATAACGAGGGCGCCTCAACCTTCAATAACTCGACGATTGCCAATAACACGGCGACGGATAACAATCCGGCCACCGATAATAAAGCCGGCGGCATCTACGTCGCGGCAGCCAACAACTCGGTAGTCAATACCACCAACGTAACTATCAGCGGCAATCATTCGGAGTCTTATGGCGGCGGCGTTTATGTCGAATCGAATCCCAATGCCTCAGGCGTCAGCTTTAACCTGCGCAACACCATCCTGGCCGGTAACACTGCCACCCTGTCTTGTCCCGATGCTTCGGCGCCAATCAGAATGTATTCCTTCGGTTACAACCTGATCGGAAAGCACGGCGCGACTTTCTGTAGCGCCTTCGATGCAGGCTCGCCCACGCTAATCGGAAACATCGTCGGCACTTCACTCCAGCCCGTCGTCGATCCACGCGTCGCTCCCCTCGGTAATTACGGCGGCGCCAGCAGCACTATGGCCTTGCTGCAAAATTCTCCGGCGATTGACACCGGCGACCCCGCCAATTCTTTTGCGACCGACCAGCGCGGTGAATTGCGTCCTTTCGGGCCGCGCGCGGACATCGGCGCGTTTGAAACCAGCGACGCGCAGCAAGGCGGCAACAGTCTGATTGTGACGACGCTGAGCGACGGCGATAACGGCGCTTGCGGCGTGGCCCATTGCACCTTGCGTGAAGCCATCAAGTACGCCGACGCCGGCGCGACTGTTATTTTCCAAAACGGCTTGACGGGCGTGATTACGCTCTCGCAGGGAGAGCTGCCCATCAATCAAAGTCTGACGATTCAGGGCCCCGGCGCAAGCGTCATCACGGTTTCCGGCAACAACCAGAGCCGGGTGTTCAACGTTATCGGCGGAACGATCCAGCTTGCGGGGCTGACGATCACGGGCGGCCGAGTCAGCAATGATAACGGCGGCGGCATCCGCAACGCCGCCACGCTGACCATCTCGAACTGCACGCTGTTCGGCAACACGACCAACGGCACCGGTGGCGCCGTCTTCAATGCTGCCAGTTCCAGCTTGACAGTTTTCCAGAGCACGCTCACCGGCAACAGCAGCACTCAAAGCACCGGCGGCGCGGTTGCAAATTCCGGCACGCTGACGATTTCAAACAGTACCCTGTCAGCCAATTCAGCTATTCAGAACGCCGGCGGCATTTCCAATTCCGGGACCCTGAACTTAAACAACAGCATCGTCGCGGGCAATACTGCCGGCGCCAATCCCAACATCAATGGCGCGATTAACTCTGGCAGCTTCAATTTGACGAGCGGCGATCCCCGATTGGGATCTTTGGCCAGTAACGGCGGCACGACGCAGACGATGGCGCTGCTTCCCGGCAGCCCCGCGATCAATGCGGGCGACCCGAATTTCAATCCGGCCAATGCGCCGTTCGACCAGCGCGGCGCGGGTTTTGATCGCATTAAGTTCAGCCGCATCGACATCGGCGCTTTTGAATTGCAAACGAACACGTCGCAAAACGCCGGCAGTCTTTTGGTCAACACGTTGAATGATGGCGACGATGGCAGTTGTAGTTTGGGCGACTGCACCTTGCGCGAAGCCATTAAGTACGCCAATGCCGGCGCGACCATTACATTTCAAACAGGCTTGGCGGGAACTATTGTCTTGACGCAGGGAGAATTGCTCGTCGACCGGAACCTGACCATTACCGGACCGGGCGCAGACGTCATCACCGTCTCAGGCAACAACCAGAGCCGTGTCCTTCACCTCACGGGCGGCCTCGTCGCCGTCTCCGGCCTGACGATCAACGGCGGCAGGGTCGTCAACGAGAACGGCGGGGGCATCATCGTCGGAGAAAACTCCACGCTGACCATTTCAACCAGCACGTTGTCGGGCAACAGCAGCACCCAGGGTAATGGCGGCGCCATTTCAAGCGCCGGCGTGCTCACGATTTTGAGCTGCACGCTGTCTGGAAATTCTGCCGGAACGGGTGGCGGCGGCATCTCAAACGACGGCATACTGACGGTTTCCAATAGCACACTCTCAGTCAATAGCGCCTCCAACGGTGGCGGCCTCTACAACCGATCGGGCGCCTTGACGGTTTCCAAAACCACTCTGTCGGGCAATTCCGCTACCGGCGGGGCGGGCGGCATCGCCAACGAGGCGACGCTGAACTTAACCAACACGATCGTCGCCGATAACGGCTCAGACATTTCCGGGACGGTCACGTCGGGAGACTACAACCTCATCCAGAACGCCGGCGGCGCGACCCTGTCGGGAAGTCATAACGTCACCGGGCAGGACGCCAAGCTCAGCGCTTTGGCGAGTAACGGCGGGCCGACACAAACCGTGGCGCTCTTGCAGGGAAGCCCGGCCTTTCATGCCGGTAACCCGGCTTATCTGACGGGCGCCAACGATTTCGACCAGCGCGGCGCCGGGTTTCCACGCGTCCGGTTCGGGATCATTGACATCGGCGCTTTTGAGAGTGATCTCGACGCACCGACCCAGGGCAATCCGATTGTGACCACTCTCACGGATGGCGACAACGGTTCTTGCGGCATCGGCGACTGTACGTTACGCGAAGCGATCAAATATGCCACGGCCGGCGCCACTATAATTTTCCAGGCTGGCTTGAACGGCACGATTACGCTCTCGCAGGGAGAGCTTCTCATTGATAAGAATCTGACCATTATCGGACCGGGCGCAAGCGTGGTTTCGGTATCAGGCAATGGTCAAAGCCGCGTCTTCAATGTCACTGCCGGAACCGTGCGGATCGAGGGCCTGACTATTACAGGCGGCAGAGTCAGCAACGACAACGGCGGCGGCATTCGCAACGGCACGGGCGTCACACTGACTATTGCCAACTGCACGCTCACCGGCAACTCTACTCCACAAGGCAGCGGTGGCCGCAGCTTAAATACCGGCGGCGGTGCGGCTAATTTCGGCACCTTGAATTTTGTTTCCAGCACGGCCACCGGCAATACTGCTGACACGGGCGGGGGCTTCTCGAACTTCTCAAACGCTGGATTGTTTATTGATGACAGCACCGTATCGGACAACCGCGCACTATCAGGCGGCGGCATCCAGAATCTCAATTTTGCGTTGGTGGTGATTGGCAAAAGCACAATCTCCGGTAACATGGCCGGCACCGTCGGGCCTACCGGCGCGACGGGCGGCGGCGTCTATATGGCGCGTAACAGTGGGATGCGGATCGTGAGCAGCACGATAGCGGGCAACATTGCCGGATTCGGCGGCGCGATCTTCAACGACATCGAATCAGTGCTGGATATTCGCTCGAGCACGATCTCCGCCAATACGGGCGGTTCCGAGGGCGGAGGCATTTATAGCGCATCCGCCACTTTTGTAATCACAAGAAACCGGCAAGAGCTGACTAATACGATTTGCGCCGGCAACAGCGGCGGTGACATTCGCGGCACCGGCGCCACTTGGGGCATCACCGGCGGCAGTGGATTTAACCTGACCAGCGGAGATCCTAAACTCGCCCCGCTCGGAAACTACGGCGGGACGACAAAGACCATGGCGCTCCTGCCCGACAGCCCGGCCATTAACGCGGGCTACGACGCAGTTGTGGAACAGATTTTCGATCAGACTACGGATCAGCGCGGCGTCGCGCGCAAAATCGGCGCGCACGTGGACATCGGGGCCTTCGAACAGAACGTCACTTTCGATCCGACTTCTTTGCCCAATCCCACGTTAGGTCAACTGTACAATCAGCGCTTAGCCGCGGTGCGGGAAACGAGCGTGGCGGGCGCCGCCACCCAGAATGATCCCTCGCCATTTACTTTTTCCCTTCTGCAAGTCTCTGGACAGAATCTGCCGCCCATCGCCAGCGGCGGGAGCATGCTTAATTCCTATGGCCAATTGATCGGCACGCCGACTGTTCCGGGAACTTATACCTTCACTATTAAAGCGGTGGCTGCAGACGGCCTGGCAGGCGCGCAGCAATATTCCGTGCAGATCAACACGCCGCCGAACCCCTTTGACGTCAACGACCAAATAATTGACGAGGACACTACGACCGGCCCGGTTTCTTTTTCGATCGGCGACGCGGAAACTCCTGACAGCCTGACCGTTAGCGGAAGTTCTTCGAATCAGAATCTAATCCCGAACGCTAATATCGCTTTCAGCGGCACGGGCGCCAGCCGCGCGATAGCTATCACTCCGGCCCCCAATCAATCCGGCACGGCCATCATCACCGTCACGGTCGCCGACGCCAGCGGCGGAGCGACGCAGGACACATTTGGTATAACCGTCAACGCCGTCAACGATGCGCCGTCGTTCACCAAAGGCGCAGACCAAACAGTTGATGAAGACAGCGGGGCAAAAATCGTTAACGGCTGGGCCACCAACATCATCTCAGGCCCGGCGGATGAATCCGGCCAGACTTTTAGTTTCACCGTCTCGACCGACAACAGCGATCTCTTCTCAGTGCAGCCAACCATTGATCCATCAGGACAACTGGCCTACACGCTTGGTGACAACACCAGCGGCACGGCTAACGTCACCGTGACCCTCTCGGACACTGGCAGCAATCTTGAGCCCAATTCAAACACCAGCGTCGCGCAGACCTTTACCATCACCGTCCGCTCGATCAATGACGTGCCGACTTTCGAGATACTCGGTAGTCTTCCTACAGTTGAGGAAGATGCGGGCGCGCAGACGGTCGATAGCTTCGCCACGAACATCTCTGCCGGCGCGGCGAACGAAGACGATCAGCCGCTGACCTTTAACCTGACCGCGACATCGACGACCGGCAATCTCGCGTTCTCCAATGGGCCGGCAATTGACCCGGCGACCGGCAACCTGACTTACACGCCTGCGGCCGATACGAGCGGCGCGGTAACATTCGCCGTCACACTCTCCGATCACGGGGGTAACACGCCGCCCGACTCGAACACGTCGGCCGCGCAAACCTTCACCATCACGGTCACTGCGGTTAACGATCCCCCATCCTTTACCAAAGGCGCCGATCCGACAGTCAACGAAGATGCGGGACCGCAGACGATCGCGGGCTGGGCGAGCAGCCTCTCACCAGGACCGAATGAGAGTGGTCAGACCATGACGTTCAACATCACGCCGGTGGGTTCAACGGGCAACATTTCGTTTGCTAGCGGCCCGGTAATCAACACGATGACCGGCACGCTAACCTACACCCCGGCGGCAAACACAAACGGCACGGCAACCTTCAACGCTGTGGTGACTGACAGCGGCTCTGATGTTTCACCGAACGTCAACCAGAGCGCGCCCGTGTCATTCACCATCACCATCAACCCGGTCAACGATGAACCATCATTTACAAAGGGACCGGATCAGAATTTTCCGGTCGGTGCCGGGGCGCAGACGGTTGGGAACTGGGCGACCAATATCAACGCCGGACCGTCGAATGAAAACCTGGAGACGCTGACCTTCAACGTCACGAACAACAATAACGCCCTGTTTACCGTCGCCGGGCAACCGGCGGTCAGTGCTACCGGCACGCTTACTTACGAGCCGGCCCCGGGCGCTTCCGGCGTGGCTACGGTCAGCGTGACGTTGATGGACAACGGCGGGACGACTAACGGCGGCGATGACACTTCGCCGACGCAGACATTCACCATTAAGGTGGGGCTGCCCGCTGTGAGTGTGCAGGAGGCTGGCGTGCCGGAGCCGGCGAGTCCGAACACGGTGGACATGACGTTTACCGTGGCGTTAAACGCCCCCGCGGGTGGCGCGGTCAGCGTCAACTTCCAGACCAACGACGGCTCAGCCACGGCCGGCATCTGCGGCAACCCGGGCGCCGACTACGTGACGACCAACGGGACGGTTAACTTCACCGCCGGCGAGCAGGTGAAGACGATTAACGTCCCCATCTGCTCGGATGGTGTCGCTGATGACGGCGAGACATTCACGGTCACGCTTTCGTCACCGTCGGGCGCTAGCGTCGTCGACGGCACGGCTACCGGGACCATCACCGCCAACACGGCGGGGACGCTGCTGATATCTGAGCTGAGGACTTCGGGACCGGGCGGCGCGGGCGACGACTTCGTGGAGATCTACAACAACACGAACTCGCCGATCACAGTGCCTGCGGGCGGTTACGGCCTGTTCAAGATGGGCAGTGACTGCGACGCCACGCCGGTGCTGATCGGTACGATTCCGGCGGGTCGAGTCATACCGGCGCGTGGGCACTATCTCTTTACCGGGCTCGCCTATTCGCTCGCGAACTACGGCGGCACCAATGCGGCGACGGGAGATAACCTTAATGAGGTGCCGGCACAGCCGCTGGCTGACATCGCTACCGATGCCAACATCGGACTGTTCTCGACCACGGATGTGACGCAGATCTCTTCGGCGAACCGGCTGGATGCGGTGGGCTTCGGGACGAACGTGGGTGGCGCATGCAACCTGCTGCGCGAAGGCAGTACGCTGCCGGCGATTGCCGGCAATGCGACGCTCGAGCACAGCTACTTCCGCAAGTTGTGTGACTGGCTGCAGGGTCAGGGTTGTACGGTGGCCGGAGTACCGAAGGACACCAACAACAACTCGGCTGACTTCTGGCTGGCCGATACGGCGGGATCAGCCGCGACCGGCCGGCTGGGGGCTCCGGGACCGGAGAACCTTGCGTCCCCGATCAGACGTGATAACGCGGGCATTA
>DASUTF010000269.1:0-62968 GCA_036374695.1 Pyrinomonadaceae bacterium | reverse complement strand
TCCGAGGGGTGACGTTCAGAAGCCGAATGTGAGTGAATCGTTGTTTTTTGGAGTGAGATAGGTGGGCTAGAACAGAGTCAGAAAATAGGCGCAACCTAATTGTACTATTTCGCGCCACGCCGCCAAGCGTTTCGGAATGTGTTTAGTCCAGTAAGTGTCTTGAGCTGCGCCAAATGGAGCACGATTTTGAGATGGCACCGCATCCTGCGCGTGGATCACAGGCGGGACGCCTAGGCCCCTTCGGAGTTAGCAAAGACGAGCTGCACTGCGTCTGTGTTCCAGTCGGCAAGACTCGCCGTCACCACGTCGGCGCCGGCCGCGCGCAGCAGCGGCGCGGCTACAGTGTTCGTCACGCCCAATGTTCGCATGCCGGCCCCGCGCCCGGCCTGGACTCCCGGCGGCGCATCTTCGATCACCAGGCATTCCTTCGGCAGCAGCGGCAGTTGTCTATCGGCCCGCCGCTTCGCATTCAGCAACTCAAGCCCGCGCAGGTAGCAATCGGGCGCCGGCTTGTGATTCAGACCCGGCTGCGCAGTGACGATGACAGAAAAGTGCTGCAGCAAATTTGCCGGGCCGAGCACGTGTTCGATCTCAGCCAGCTCGGCCATGCTGACAATTCCAAGCTGAAACTTCCGTGCGGCCTCTTTGATGAACGTGGCAATGCCGGCGCCGAAAGGAACTTCGGCTTCAATGATCGAACGGTGCAGTTCGTGCTCCCGATCGATAATGTCGCGCGTCGTTTGGTCGTCAACCTGGCGACCCGCTCGGGCGAAGGCGGCGCGGGTGAACGCGACGTCATCCATGCCGAGACATTGAAAATAATCTTCTTCCTTAAGCTCGACGCCGTACGCTTGCAGCACTTCACGATACGCGCGCAAGTGAATGCGCTCGTCATCGATGATCACGCCGTTAAAGTCGAATAGGATTGCTTTGACGAGGGACATGAATGCGTTGGGATTCTAATTAATCGATTTCGTTCCTTTTGATTTAATCGGGGCAAACTCGTCCCGAATTTCTTTGAGTTTCGGCGAGTATGAGACCTCATACGAACGAATAAGCGATTTTTCAGGAAGGCGGTCTGCTCCGGAGTAGCCATGAGGTTCATGATACTTACTCCCAAACAGGATAAAATCGATCGCCATCTTGCCGGTTGTCGAATTAATCACTAAGAATTCCCGGTGTTCGATGGTCAAAAAACCGGCACGCGAGACTTCAAGCGAATAGAGGCCGGGAAGCAACTTGATCTCGAACTGTCCTTCAAAGTTCGAAGCGCCCACGAGCGAGTGTCCTTTCTCGTCAACAGCCTTGATCTGAGCGTTGGGGACGAGAGCCCCGCTGGGATCAAACATGGTTCCTGTGACGCGAATGCTCTGCGCGAATGAAGACAACGAGAACATTAGCAAGAGAAAGAGTGAAATAAAGTACTTCATCTATTTTTCTCCGGATTTCCAGGTTCTCAGCACAAACCCTTGGTAAACTTCGATTCGACAGGTCTACGCACTCGTGCTGGTCTTCTTGCTCTCTCCCAGCCGCTCATTTTGTTCCGCGAACAAAAGTGGCAGACGCTCGCTCTCGAGCACGTCGAGTCTTCTCAACACTTCAGATAAGGCTAGTTCATTCTTCAGGTTCACCTGATAGTCCAAATCGGCGCGCAGGCGATCCTTCGAGCCCTGGCGATTCTGCGACATCATGATGATGGGCGCCTGCAAACCCGCAATCACCGCAAGTGTGAGATTTAACATCTGATAAGGCATCGGATCGAATCCGCGGATCAGGATGTACGAGTTGAGAAAAATCCAGAATGCGATTAACGCCAACGACATGCCGATGAATTTCCAACTACCGCCGAACTCTGCCAGAAGATCCGCGGCGCGATCCGCCAAGGTCATCCGCTTTTCCTGTTCTTCGTTGACGTTCCGCGAAACGCGCTGCTGCAACAACCGGTCGGTGTGGCGCAGGCGTTGGAAGACGGCGCTGAGCATCTCAAGCGCGACCCCCGGGTGCGTATTGATGTAGCGCAGGAAATTCTCTCGGGACAAGACTGACAACTGCGCGTCCTCGATCACGTGAGCATCGGCGGAGCGTTGCTTGCCATCGATGAGCGACATCTCGCCGAAGAAATCCCCCTGCGCGAGTTCGGCCAGAACGATTTGCTGGCCGTCGGCATCGTCAACCGCGATGCGCACGCGACCACTCTGGATCAAGTACATCGCATCGCCGTTTTGACCTGCGTGAAACAGAAGCGTGCCTGCCGGCACCGGACGACTTTGAAGCAGGGTTACTAATTCCTCAGCCTCTTCGTCATGCAGTGACGCAAACAGAGTCACCGAACGGATGGCCTCGACCGTCATTGGTTTGGGGGTGGTCATGAAATTACCTCAATTGATCCATTGGTCATTGGCTCATTGATTCATTTGATTCATTGATTCATTGAGAGCCGGGATTGAGTCAATGCATCAATGAGTCAATGATTCAATGGTTCAATGGTTCAATGGCTCAATCAATCACCTTTCCGTCCTTCATCATGACTATTCGATCCGCAAAGCTGCTGGCCAGTTCATGATCGTGCGTGACCAGTAAAACCGTGAGCCGGTCGCTCGCGACCATTTCACGCAACAGAGAAAGCAATTCGTGCGCGCGGGTCGAGTCTAGATTTCCGGTCGGCTCATCCGCAAGCAGAAGGCGTGGGCGATTTGCCAGCGCGCGCGCGATCGCCACCCGCTGCTGTTCGCCGCCTGAGAGTTCCGCCGGCCGGTGCTCCATGCGATCTCCCAGCCCGACGCGTTTCAGGAGTTCCGCCGCCCGCTTACGTCGCTCGCCACCGCGGACTCCGCCAAACGCCAGCGCCAGCCACACGTTCTCAGCCGCCGTCATCGTCGGAATCAAATTAAAGTTTTGAAAGATCATCCCGACTGAGAAGCGCCGGTAACGCGCCATCTGTTTTTTCGTCAGCGGACCCAGCGGCTTCGAATCAAACAAGACCTCGCCACTCGTCGGCCGATCGAGCCCGCCGAGCAGATTCAGCAAAGTTGACTTGCCCGAACCCGACGTTCCGCGGATGGCCACGAACTCGCCTTCCTCAATTCCCATCGTCACGCGATCCAGCGCAACGACCTCGTTCGTGCCCATCTGATAGAGCCGGGTGACTTCGTGAGTTTCGATTAACATAGAGGTCGCCAAGTCGGGGTGACGATCGGATCCAAACTCAACATTGTTCTCCGATCCAGTCGCTACCACTCGCGGTTCTGACCCGTTAAGCCCTTCCGCGCGTTACGCGCCACAATTCAAAGCGTTCTTCCGCGAACCCTTTCAACCTCATCTCCAACGGCTGGGCGACGAGTTGGTTCGCAGGGTTCAGCAACATCTCTCTGATTTCCGGATCCGTGTACACAATATTCGAGATGACCACGTCATTGCCATTCGATTGGCCTTCCAGGCGGGCGGCCAGGTTCACGGTCGAACCAAAATAATCGAGCCGGTCATTCAACGTCACGGCGATGCACGGCCCGGTGTGCAGCCCGCCTTTCAACGTCAACGGCAGCATCCCGTCAGGCGGCGCAGCTAATTGCTGTTGCGCCTCGATCATGGCGCGCAGAGCGTTTGCCGGTCGTCGAAACACCGCCATCACTGCGTCGCCGATCGTTTTGACAAGCGCGCCGTCCTCGGCGGCAATTGCCTGCTTGAGCACATCGAAGTGATTCATCACGCGGCCGAATGCCGTCGCATCGCCGATCTCTCGATACAACTGAGTCGAGTTTTTCAGATCCGTAAACAGCACCGTCAGCGTTCCGACTGAAATTTGTTCGCCGGGCCTGAGCGCTTCGCGCGCGAACAGATCGCGAAATGTTTGCAGCGCCGTCACCTCAGCGGCCGTCGCCGCTTCATCCGACCACGCGGTCCGCTCCAGGACAAAAAGCTGTTCCTCGTCCAGAGCATTCTCCAGGTTCAAACTGCAACTTTTCGACAGCTCGATCTCGCCGTTCGTCCAACCCTCCGGCGAGGCGGACAACAATGCTCCGCACACTCCCTTGTCCGTAACCGAAACGTGTTGCCATCCCGGCAGGCCGGTCGTGCGCAGGCGATAGCGGCCCTCCTCGAGCTGAATGTCTATCGCGCGCCGCGACCGCGGCTTGAGAATTTGCTGCGCGACAATGTGGGGCGTGACCTGCGGGCCGCCAACGCAAAATGTTTCCACGTTGATTTGTCTGATCGAAGGATTCGGACGGAAGGTCAGCTCGATCGACTGCTCAAAGTTCACATTGAAATCGATGTTGCAGCCGTCGCAGTGCACTTTTGAAGAAAGCTCCGCGAGCGAATCTTTCGCTTTGCCTCCGCGACACATTGGGCAGATGAGGTTCCATTGCAGATCGAGCATGCCGGCGCGTGTGGCCTGCAAACACGCCTCAAGCATCTGGCGACGCGGCTGGCCGTGCTCGTCGGCGAGTCGATACGGCCGGATGCGCGAGAGGGCGAATTCATCTGCGTTCTCAATGTGATCGACAAGCAAAGCGACAGTCTGTTCGTCGATGCCTTCGCGCACCAGTCTCTCGCCCAGCGCGATCAGTCGCGCGCGACCGCCGGGAGTGAATTCGACCTCGGCCGTGGATTCAATCGCGGGCGAACGTACGGCCTGCGCTGTCTGGTCATATTCGCGAAAGGTGCGCGCGAAGTTGCGCGCGCTGATGATTCCGATTTGAACTGGTATCGCGATCGCGCCGAGGAGGTTCTTCGGCCTGGCCCAGAGTTCGTAAACTAATTTCGTGCCGCCGTTAAGCGGCTCCAGCTCAGCACGCACCCTCAATTCTTCCATCGGCCCTTTGCTGTAGCGACGGACAACACCGAAGCGCTGCGGCCGCACCCACTCGAACGGTTGCTCTTCCCACTCGATTGGAATTCCTAAACTGGTCAACCGCAGTCGTCGTCCGTTCTCGCCTGGCTCTCCGACATTCCTGACTGCGGGCACACCCGTGTCGCGATTGAACCGGTTGGTGTCGGCGACCAGTGGCCAGAGTTGTTCCGGGGACGACTGGAGGTCGAATTCCCAGCGATAGTGAAATTCCTTGAAAGGCATGGCGACCGTCGCTCCGTTAGGAGCGCGATATTTATAGCACCGATTTGTGTAGTAAATAACGCTCGGCGCAACATCATCGATGTTGCGCCGAGCGCAGAATGGTCAATGAGTGGCGAGTTCTATAAACATGTCGCTCCTAACGGAGCGAAATCTGAGCGGCAACTGAACAATGATTAGCCGGTTTCCTATTCCAGTATCTTTCCCATCCTCCACAACTCGGTATTGTCCAACGGTGGCTCCATCTCTACCCGTTGGCCTGCCTTCGTTAATTGCGAATGGTGGGTACCGTCAGCGGTGGTGAAGTTGGCGTACGGCAGTGCCGGCACCTCTTTTCCATCCTCCAAAACCACAAACGCAACCATATTAGTGGTGCCAGATTTTCCGTCCGGAGTCTTGTAAGAATAGGCCTTGTTTTCCACCATTGTGAGGTGACTCTTCACCTTGCCGACTTTGCGGCTTGATGAGCACGCCATGACCAGCAGGCACAGTAATCCTGACAGGATGACGAGGCGGAACAGCCGCCGGCTTCTAAACCACTTTGTATTCCGAATCGACATCTTCATCTGAAAACGCCACGCGATAATTCTTTGACTGTACCTGCTTGGTGATTAGAAGGTCGTCTTTGGTCTTCAACAGGTCGGCGCGGTTGTAAACGGAAAGTTCGAAGTTGTAGCCGTGCGTGATCGCGTCTTTCGGACACGCCTCAACGCAGAAACCGCAAAAGATGCAGCGGCCGTAATCGATGTTGTAAACCTTGGCGTAGCGCTCATCGACCCCGATGCGTGCTTCCGCAGCCCGCGGATCGTCGTCGGCTTCGATGTAAATGCATTCGGACGGGCAGGCCGCGGCGCACAGAAAACAGGCGACGCATTTTTCGCGGCCCAGCTCGTCCACATGCAGGAGGTGTTGACCGCGATAACGCGGCTGCACTGTGATGGGCTCGTCCGGATATTCGACCGTCTGTTTTCGTTTGGGAATATAGGATAACGTCACGGCCATCCCCTGAATGATGGCTTTGGTCGACTGGATTACTTCGGTGATTACAGACATAAGTTTTCGTCTTTGGTTTTGGTTTTTGGTCTTTGGTTTTTGGTCTTTGGTCTTTGGTCTTTGACTTCTAACTCAGGCTGCCGCCGACCACAATCGTTGCCAAGAGGGACAAAGTCCAAAGATCAAAGACCAAAGATCAGCTTCGCCTTATCTTACACGAGTGGTGCGCGACGCCGTAGCCTGCCAGCGACCATCGCGCCAAACAAACTCATCTGTGAAACTATAGACTTCTGTGCCGCGCGTCGTCTCGTTCCTTAAGTAGCCATCGAGTGTGGCGCGGTCGCCCTCGAGGTTAAGTCGCAGGTCCTGGAACTCCCAGGACTTCACCGTTGAATCCGGCCTAATCTCGTCGAGGTACTGCTGCTTGTTGTGAACAGGATTACCCCCGCGATAGTCATCGGCGAGGATCTGGTCGAGCGTATCCTTGTCGGCTTCCAGATTCGCCACTGTCCACTGCTTCTCGAGCTCAGTCAACTGTGACAATACGACTTTCTCGTCGGTCGGGGCGCCGGTGGCCGAACCGGGCTCGGACGGTGTCCGTGCATCCGGAACGGAAGATGACGGCGATTCTGTTGCCACGGCGGGATTCGGATTTGGCCGGTTGAGGATTTTGGGAATTGCAATGACCGCCGCGATCACAATTCCGAAAAGGAACAGGATCGCCAGGCCCGCGACCACCCACGGCCAGACTTGCCGTTTATGATTAGTCGCGCCGTAATACGGCATCACTGGTAGATCCGCCATTGAACCGGCGACAGTCGGTTTGCCCCCAAGTGGCCCGTACTCAGTCGTTGGAATGTCGCGACCACTTGGCGAAAGACTTACCAGAGTGGCGTCCGCATCGGGGCGCGATTGCGTGACCAGCGGACTACCATCGTCCAGGCAGTACGTGATCGAATCTTCAAACTCGCGTTTGCATGTCGGACAAGCCTTCATCGTCGTTTCCCTCACAGATTGCCTGCAACGATCACAAAGACGTAGAAGATTATGATGCCGATAAGTGCCAGGCTTCCAGTAATCACGCCAGTCCAGGCCATCTGCTTTCCGCCGACACGTTCAGGGGTGTTTTTGATCTGAGACAGCGCCACCGCGCCGATAACAATGGCAGCAATTGCGAGGAGCGGTCCCATACAAAGCCAACCCACCGTGATGCTGATAAGGCCGAGAATCATTGACGCCGTCGCCAGGCCCTTGGTTTGAGGTTGAACGGATGGCGGCGGGGGCGGTCGCCACTCCTGCACGGGGCGCTGCGGCGGTCGCCATTCTGGAGAAGACGGAGGCAGCTCAGCCCAATGGGTATTCCACGCCGGGGCGGCAGGCGGGGCCGGCGCCATGATCGTAGGCGTTGGCTCACTCGCTCCGACCGCGTCGTCAGTCAGCGTCGTTCCGTCTTGTGTGCAGAAGCTGAGCCAGTCTTCTTCAAATGTCAGATTGCACGTGGGGCAACGCTTCATGTCTGCGGCCGGTCATTGCCGGACTATTGGCTCAGGCTCCCCATAAAGATTGCCATTCCATAGAGCATGAAAATCAGGAACCACACGACAATATAAAAGCCACTCAACGCGATTCCGATAATGGACAACGGTTTTCCCGTGTTGGTGACCGGATCATTCTTGATTTGAACAAGGGAGATAATCCCCAGTACAACTCCTACCGGAGCTGAAAGCAAACCAATGCTGCAACACCAGCCGATGGTTATGCTAGCGATCCCGAGAATCAGAGAGGCAACTGCCAAACCCTGCTTCTGATTTGTTCCGGGTCGTATGGGCGGCGGCGGTGGCGGCTGCCATGCGGGTGCAACCGGCTGCGGCGGGTTATAACTGCCGGGCAAATCAAACGGCTTCGGCGCGCCAGGATCTGTATTGGCGGCGGGCGGAATAAAGACCGTGGGTGGCGGCTCGTTCGAAAGCGGCGCTGATGTCGTCTCAATTAGCGTGCTTCCGTCGTCCGTGCAGAAAGCCAGCCATTCTTCGTCGAAGGTGCGGTTGCAGGTTGGGCAACGTTTCATAATAGGGGGGTCAACGGTCAGTGGTCATTTGTCAGTTGAACTCCGCAAGACAGCTTACACGTATGTGCACTGACCACGGACCACTGACAATTGACGGATTTCAAACGATCTCGAGTCGACTAAAAAAGTAAGCAATCTCTATCGCTGCATTCTCGTCCGAATCGGAACCATGGGTCGCGTTCTCGCCGACTGACGATCCGAATTCTTTGCGGATGGTTCCTTCGTCGGCCTTCGCGGGGTCGGTGGCGCCCATCAAATCGCGCCAGGCTTTCACCGCGCCCTCCTTCTCCAAAACCATGACGACGCAGGGGCCGCTCGACATGAATTCCGTCAGGCCGTCGTAGAACGGCTTGCCGCGATGCACTTCATAGAAGCCTTCAGCTTGTTTGCGTGTCTGGTGAATCAGTTTCATTCCGCGGATACGAAAGCCACCGCCGATGATCCGATCGATAATCTTTCCGGTGTTGCCCGCCGCAACTGCGTCGGGCTTAATGATGGCGAATGTTTGATTGTTAATTGTCATTGTTTGCGTGAAGATACGCCGGCGATTTCATTTGGCCGGCGTGCACTTTCGGCAAGTACTGAAGTTCAAAGTCGTGTCCCTGTCTTCAATCCTATAGTTTTCGAAAACAACGGGCGCTATTTCAGTCCCGGATAAGCGAACAGTGTAGGTGCCCTTTGGCAAATCAAGACTGTAATAGCCATATTCATTTGAATTGTCCTGATAGACTTTTCCGTGAACATTCCTTGCCGAAATTTGCCCGCCGCTAAACGGCCGTCCTTTCTGGTCAACCACCTTTCCACGCAGAGTTGCCAGTATTTCGAAATCAGCCTGCATGGTTGAGCCTTTGGGCCGTAGCCTCAATTCACATGCGGCCAGTCCCTCGGTAAAACTAATCGGCCGTTCATAAGTTTGAAAACCTTCGGCCGAAACTCTCAAGACGAAATCGCCCGAGTACGCGCAACCGTACATAATGAACCCGACAAAGTAAGCTCCTCTTGTAAAGTAGTTCTGGAAAGCATTGGGAAGCCTGTCTCGTTTGCTGACACCAAACACTTCAAGCTTCGCGCTTGTGATTGAATTACCAGAGCTGTCGCGAATGTAAATCCTGTGTCCATACATGCAATCTGCCTGAGCTCTCGCTGAGGAAACGCAACCAACTAGCAGAATTACTAGTGCGAAGACTCGGCAAAACTTTTTGCGCACCTCCATAACTATTAGGTTCTCATCTATGGAGATGAATTTAGAAACCAACCGAAACGCCGAGTGCTTCCATCATCGCCGCGCCAATGTCCGCCGGGGATTTAACGACATGAATGCCCGCGTCTTCGAGCGCGGCCATCTTCTCGGCCGCAGTCCCCTTCCCGCCTGCGATGATTGCGCCGGCGTGGCCCATGCGCCGTCCCGGCGGCGCGGTCTGGCCGGCAATAAACGCGACGACTGGCTTCGTAACGTGTTCTTTCGCGAAGGCGGCGGCTTCTTCTTCGGCAGTGCCACCGATCTCGCCAATCATCACGATGCCGTCAGTCTCTTCGTCTTCCTGAAAAAGCTTCAAAGCATCAACGTGGGTCGTGCCGACAATCGGATCGCCCCCGATGCCAATCGCGGTCGATTGCCCCAAACCGAGCGATGTAAGTTGCCCGACCGCTTCGTAGGTCAAGGTTCCCGAACGCGAGACAACACCGACCCGTCCTTCACGATGAATGTGACCGGGCATGATTCCGATTTTGCATTTGCCGGGCGAAATAATTCCCGGACAGTTCGGCCCAATCAGCCGCGTCTGTTTGTCGCGGAGGTACTCCCTCACCTTCACCATGTCGAGCGTTGGAATGCCTTCGGTAATGCAGACCACTACCGGAATGCCTGCGTCGGCCGCCTCCATAATCGCATCCGCCGCGAACGCCGGCGGGACATAAATCACTGAAGCATTCGCGCCCGCTTCGTTAACCGAATCGGCGACAGTGTTGAAAACGGGAATGGCTTCATGCTTCGTTCCGCCTTTGCCGGGCGTCACGCCGGCCACGACGTTCGTTCCATACTCAACCATCTGCTTTGTATGGAAGGTTCCTTCTTTGCCGGTGATGCCTTGCACGACCAGGCGCGTTGATTTATCGACGAGTACGCTCATTGAAAACAGGTGTCAGGTGTCGGGTGTCAGATTTCAGAAGTTGAAAAGCGAGCGCGCAGTATAACAACTCAACATTGACTCACCAAAACGAACGCGCTTAGGGGAGCGTCGCTCTTTGCGTGTCTTTGCGTCTTGGCGCCTTTGCGTGAACGAGCCCGTCGTCAAAGAGGCGGTCTCACGCAAAGACGCAAAGGCGCAGAGAATCGCCAGGCAAGACAGGACACCACGCGCTCATGAGAGTTCGAATCGCTCGCCGTACTGCGGCACTTCGGTGTGCCAGCCGAATCGCTCGCGAATGCGATTGGCCATGGCTTCGGCGGCGTCCGGTTCTCCGTGCGTGAGGAACACTCGCTTCGGTGCCGGCATGCCCTCAAACCAGCGCAGCACTTCTTTCCAGTCCGCGTGCGCTGAAAAGCCTCCGACCTTTTCGATCTGAGCGCGCACAGGGATCCATTGGCCCAGCACCTTGACCTGCTTCTCACCGTCAGCGACACGACGGCCCAGAGTGCCTGCCGCTTGATAACCAACGAAGATAACTGTCGCGTTTTCGTCAGGCAAAATCCGCAGCGCGTGATGCAAAATACGTCCGCCGTTCATCATGCCCGACGCCGCGACGACGACTTTAGCGCCCTCCATGTTGTTGATGCGCTTTGATTCATCGCGCGTATTGCACGCGAGCATCCGGCGCGTCTCCAGCGGCGTCGGATCGGTCTTCAACGCCAGCGCGTATTCTTCGTCGTGTTCTTCTTTGCGTGCGGCATACGCGCGCGTCGCCGCGGCGGCCATCGGCGAGTCCACACACACAGGCAGCACGGGAATTCGGTTTTCATTCTCCAGCTCGCGCAGGAAATAGACGATTTCCTGTACGCGTCCCACGGCAAACGCGGGAATTAGCACCGGCCCGTTATGCGCAGCCGCCCCGTTGATGATGCGCTCAAGAGCGTCTTTCGGATGTTCAGTGGCGTGCGCGCGATCGCCGTAAGTAGACTCAACGACTACGTCGTCACAAGCCGGAGGCGGCTCAGGATCGCGAATGATCGGCTGGTCATATTTGCCGAGATCGCCCGAAAAAAGCACGCGACGTTCTTCGCCCCCGTTCGCGACTTTAACGAGCACCTGACTCGAACCGAGTATGTGCCCGGCGATGCGGAACTCAGCGTGAATATCCTTCGCGACGCGAACCGGGGCGCCGTCGTTGGGCACTATCTCAAGCAGCTTCAAAGCCTCGCGCGCATCCTGCTCGGTGTAAAGCGGCAGCGCCGGTGTGTGTTTGGTGATTTTGTGCCGGTTGCGATAGTCGGCTTCTTCTTCCTGTAAACGCGCGGAGTCAGGCAAAAGTATCTTCGCCAGATCGGCAGTTCCGCGCGAGCAATAGACAGGTCCGCGAAAACCGTGGCGCACCAAACGCGGCAGGTAACCGGTGTGGTCGATGTGCGCGTGCGTCAACAGCACCGCACCAACTGAAGCAGCATTGAAAGGCGGCTCTTGCCAATTGCGTTCGCGCAACTCGCGCCCGCCCTGGAACAGTCCGCAATCAATCAGCACACGTCCGCGATCCGATTCGATCAGGTACTTCGAGCCGGTGACGGTTCCGGCCGCGCCCCAAAATGAAAGTGATGGCATTTCTGAAGATGGTAGCTGATGAGTGTCAGAACCGCGAGTGTGGTGGTCGACTGGAGCACAAGCGTCTCGCTTGCCGCCCCAGTCTTTTGTTTATGAAAAGAGCAAGCGGGACGCTTGCGCTCCAGTCATGATCGCTTTGCGCAAGAGCCGCGCTCGCTTATCATGCCACGCTATCAAAGGTTTCCGGGGAGTGTATCAATGAATGTTTTGTCCCTTCGCTTAACTTCCGTTCTTCTTTCTGTTTTTACAGCAACGTGTCTCATCACGTCTTCAGTAGCCTCGGCTGAACGCTCGTCGACGCCAGCCAAAACGTCTACAGCACAATACGGCGATCCCTATTCGGATTTCCGGAACGTGCGTCATACGAACGCCGGATTGCTGAATGAGCGCGATGAAATCAAGCTCGGCACGCAACTGCATCGACAGGCGACGAAGAAGTTTCGTCTTACTGACGTCGGCCTTGATCGCGTGGAAAGGATTGGCCAGCGCGTCGCGCGCGTCAGTGTGCGGCCGAACCTGCTTTACAAATTCCACGTGATCGAAAGCCGCGAAATCAACGGCCTGTCTCTGCCGGGGGGACACATCTACATCACAACCGGTCTGCTAAAGATCGCCAGCGATGGCGAGCTCGCTTCCGTGCTGGCGCACGAGGTTGGTCACATCGCGGCGCGGCACAGTCTGAAGACTTTGAAGAAGCGGCAGGAGTACAACGATATCGCGAAATCAATCGGCGAATTGACCGGCGTGGCCGGAGATATCGGCAGAGACCTGGGGGTAATCTTTGGTCAAATGGTCGGCGAAGGCTTTCTGACTATTCACTCACGCGACGAAGAACGCGAGGCGGACTATCTTGGTGTGCGCGGCATGTCGAAGGCAGGATTCGATCCGCAGGGCATGGTTGCCATGTTTCAAAAGCTGCAACGAGTCCAGGGACAAACGCCGGATCTGCTCGGCAGTCTGTTTTCTGATCATCCCGACGTGCAGGAGCGCATCGATAATACGCGTTATGAGATTGCGAGGATTCGAAGAGGTTAGGTATCAGAAGCCCGACCGTCAGGGAGGGCCACTCTAAACAACATCGCCCTTGCTGACGCGCGGGCTTCTGACACGCGGGTAGCCGAAGAAAACAATCAGCACCGGAATCAGGAACCCGAGATTCCGAAGCGCAGTCTTCACTCCCAACTGGCTGCCGATGATGTTGCCAAAGCAACCGCACTCGAGGGCTTCTCCCTGTAAGCCGTACGTGTAGTACAGCGCGAAGGCGCTGAAACCGATCAGCAGAAGCCCCGCCGCCACTGCTCCCAATCGAACCGTCCGCGGCACAATCAACAGCGCGGCGATCACAATTTCAAGCACGATCACCGCGATTGTTGCCGGCCATTGCCAACGTTCGTAATTGAACTTCATTGAGCTGAGCAGCTCGGCAACTTTGCCGACAAACGCAGTGAGAATCCAAAGCTTCGCCCCGGCGGTAAAAAGGAAAAGAGCCGCCAGGCCGAAGCGGCTAACGTGGACGAGCCATTTAAGAGCTGATGGGGAGACGCGGCGACGCGGAGACGCTGCGACTTTCTCCGGTGCTCCCTGTGTGCCAATCTCCGCGTTGATTTGCATATCTTCCACTACGCCGCTAACGCCACCACCTTCTCTGCCGCGTCTTTCATTCCACTCGCCACGGAGAAGTTCATTCCTGACTCGCGAATTACCCGTTGGCCTTCTTCAACATTGGTGCCTTCCAGCCGCACAACGACAGGTATTTTCAGATTCAAGCTCTTCGCGGCGCCGACTACGCCGCGCGCCACCATGTCGCAGCGCACAATACCGCCGAAGATGTTTACCAGCACGGCGCGCACGTGCTCATCGGCGAGCAGAATCTTGAAAGCGGCTTCGACGCGTTCCTGCGAAGCGCCGCCGCCGACGTCGAGAAAGTTTGCCGGCTCGCCGCCCGCGAGTTTAATGATGTCCATCGTGGCCATCGCCAGGCCCGCGCCGTTAACCATGCAGCCGATGTTACCGTCGAGCTTGATGTAGTTCAGATCGAACTTCGAGGCCTCGATCTCCAGCGGTTCTTCTTCATTCAAGTCACGCAGTTCTTTGTAGTCCGGATGACGGAACAAAGCGTTGTCGTCAAAGTTCACCTTCGCGTCGAGCGCGATCAGCCGATTATCTTTCGTCAAGAGAAACGGATTGATTTCGAGAAGTGACGCGTCCATCGCTTCGGACGCGGTGTAGAGCGACTGCATGAACTTGGCGGCCGGCGAAACCAATTCGCCTGGCAAGCCGAGCGCGAACGCCAGTTTTCTCGCCTGAAACGGCCGAAAGCCAACTGACGGATCGATCGTCTCTTTGAAAATCTTCTCCGGCGTTTTTGCGGCGACTTCTTCGATGTCCATGCCGCCCGCGGCTGAGGCCATGAATACCGGCCGGCCGGTCGCCCGATCCAGAACGATCCCGAGATAGAACTCTCGATCGATGGGCAAGCCTTCTTCAACCAGAAGCACGCGCACTTCACGGCCCTCCGGTCCGGTCTGGTGTGTTACCAACTGCATCCCGAGCATTTTCTCCGCGATCTCGCGTGCTTCCTCAGGAGTCTTCGCCAGCTTCACGCCGCCGCCCTTCCCGCGGCCGCCCGCATGAATCTGTGCCTTGACGACAACGGGCGTCGTGCCGAGTTCCTGCGCCGCCGCGAACGCTTCATCGGCCGTGCGCGCGACAATCCCGCGCGGCACCGGCACGCCGAACTTTTTTAGTAACTCTTTGCCCTGGTACTCGTGTATCTTCATCGCATTAAAATTCCGGCAGTTCGGTCCAGCCGAACCGTCACCGTCGCTGTGCTCAAATTTGAGTTTGTAAAACCGAATCAGTTTACCGAGCCGCCGACCGGCTCGCAACCGGCACGTGGCACGGGCGTTTCGCCCGTGAACTCGCGCGCAAGATGCGCGTCCCCCATCAAACTGCAACCCGACACGCTCCCGGATTCATCTGAGTGACTCGCAAACTGAAATGGACCGCCGCGTATTTTTAACAGGAGCAGCCTTGTCAGCTGTTGCTTTGCGTTTGGGTGCGGCGATGCCGCGCAGCGTCTCGGCGTCGTTGAACGCGCCGGAGTTTCCGGCGATGACTAATCATTTGCTGAACCAGGTGAATTTTGAGCGGGCTGAGGCGGGGGTGAGACCGCTGAAACTCGACTCGCTGGCTTGCACAGTTGCTGAGAAGCACGCAACTGAGATGGCTCGCCACAACTTCCTCAGTCACTGGGGGCTTGACGGCCGGAAGCCGTATCACCGCTATTCCTTTGCCGGTGGCGTGGCAGCAATTCAGGAAAACGACGGCGCGATTGACACCAGCACGCCCATCGCTTCGGCCGAAGTCCCGATTCATTTGCTGTCGATGCACAGATCTATGCACGATGAAGTCCCGCCTGACGACGGACATCGCAAGGCGATTCTCAATCCAGTGCACACCCACGTCGGTTTCGGCTACGCGGATTACGGTTTTTGCGTGCGGCTGTGCGAGTTGTACGTCGCGCGGTATGTATCGATCGACCCGTACGCCACGACTACTTCACCTCGCAATCGGATTGTTTTGAGCGGGCGGCTTCTGGAACCGACTTATTCGCTCGAGTGCATCGACGTCTTTTATGAACCACTGCCCACGCCGCCGGACCGGGCCTGGCTTCGTATTCCGCGTCCCTACAGTTTGCCGCCGGAGCGAGAGACGCTGCTCCCCAAACTCGGGCCCAACCAGATTTATGAAGACCGTTCGAAAGGATCGATCGAGCTCCAGGGGCGCGGCAGGTTCCAGGTTCCAATCCTCCTGAACCGAAAAGAGCCGGGAATTTACACGGTCGTGGTATGGATTGCGCGGTCAGCGAAACAGGAAGCGTTTCCCGCGACGCAGGTGTGCATTCGCGCCGAATAAAGCGGGCGCATTTTTTAGTCGGTACGCACGCCTCTGGCGTGCTACCTCGCGAGACAAAGCACGCCTGAGGCGTGCGCACCGCTTAACAGGAGAACCAATGAGTGAAGTCATCGTTACATCTCTCGGAAACTTGCGAAATGAAGTGACCGGCGCCGTACATTCGTTAATTACGGACGAACCGGTCGCTGCGGGAGGCGAAGACGCGGGACCTGATCCGTACACGCTTCTGCTCGGCGCGCTCGGCAGTTGTATTTCGATGACCGTGACGCTTTACGCGCGCCGGAAAGCCTGGCCGGTCGAACGCGTCACGGTGCGCCTGCGGCAACAGAGAATTCACGGCAAGGACTGCGCGGAATGTGAAGAGAAGCCCGAAGGCTTCGTTCACCGAATTGAGCGAAACGTGACTGTCGAAGGAAATCTCACCGAAGAACAACAGGCGCGGCTTCAGGAGATTGCCCACAAATGTCCGGTACACAAGACCCTCACCTCGCCAATTATCATCACTGAGATGACCGCATGAAACAGTTTGCCGCCATCGTGCTGATTGCGCTTACGTCTGCATCGCTCGTTGCAGCACAGCGCCGAACAACCAGGCGCGCGCTCGCCGCCCGGGTCCGCACAGAGTTCCTGCACGCCTGGAACGGTTATAAGAAACACTGCTGGGGACACGACGAGTTAAAGCCGATCAGCAAGACTTGTCGCGACTGGTATGACACCTCGCTTTTGATGACGCCGGTCGACTCACTCGACACGATGATCCTGATGGGCCTGAACGACGAGGCGAAGGCGACCCGCGAATACATCGCAACTCATCTTTCGTTCGACAAAGACATCTACGTTCAGAACTTCGAGATCACGATTCGCCTTTTGGGCGGATTGTTGACCGGTTATGAAATGACCGGCGACAAGCGGCTGTTGACGCTGGCGGACGACCTGGGAAATCGTCTGTTGCCGGTTTTCGAATCGCCGACGGGTCTGCCCTATCGGTACGTCAATCTAAGAACCGGAAAGATTCGCGGAAATGTTTCCAATCCGGCGGAAACCGGCACGCTCCTGATCGAATTTGGCACGTTGGCTAAACACACGGGCAAACGAATCTATTTTGATAAAGCCAAGCGCGCGCTCGTCGAGACTTACAATCGCCGCTCACCGATTGGTCTGGTCGGCACGTGGATCAATGTCGAGACCGGACAATGGACGAACACCGACAGTACATCAGCGGCGCAATCGACAGCTATTACGAATATCTCCTGAAGTGCGCGATCCTTTTTAATGACAAAGACTGCCGGCGGATGTGGAAAGACAGCATCGTCGCCATCAATAAGTATCTCGCTGACGAATCCTTCTCTGAAGTTTTTATTGATACTAGAGGGCCAAATTGGAGAATGGGACGCGGAGTATGGACTCTTTGGTACGGTCACGCCGACATGAACACCGGCAAACGCGGCGCTACAACGTACGGCGCCCTCGACGCGTTCTTTCCTGCTGTCCTCGCACTGTCCGGTGATTTGAACCGCGCGCGACGCCTTCAACGATCGTCCTTCGCGATGTGGGAGGAACATGGAATCGAGCCTGAAGAGTTCGACTATGAAAAGGGAGAAGTTGTAAGCGCCGGTTACCCTCTGCGACCGGAGATTGTCGAATCAACTTACTTTCTGTACCACTTCACGCGCGACCCGGCTTATCTGCGGATGGGTGAGAAGATGTGGAAGGATTTCGTGGCGCACTGCCGCACAGACGAAGCGTATGCAGCGCTGAAAAGCGTTGTAACGAAAGAAAAGAACGATTCCATGCAGAGCTTCCTTTTTGCCGAGACGTTCAAGTATTTCTATCTATTGTTCGCGCCACGCACGAAATTGAATTTTGATGGAGTCATCTTCAACACCGAGGCTCATCCGGTGCGCAGAAAGTGATCTCGGGATGTCGTACTTTGCGTTTCTTCGCAGGCTTTGCGCCTTTGCGTGAACCGACTCTTTGAAAAGAGCCCTCGCGCAAAGGCGCAAAGGATCGCAAAGATTAAATACGCGGCCATTTGATTTCGGGTATGTCTAAGTCAGACGATAACCGTCAGAAACTCATCGCCATTCTTCAGCTCGCGTATTCGGGCGAGTTGGCCGCGGCGTACGCCTATCGCGGTCACTGGCATTCCGTTAACGCCGCCGATGAACGCGAATCGATTCGCACAATTGAAGAAGATGAATGGCGGCACCGGAAGCTGGTCGGTGAAATGCTGGCGGCGCTCGGCAGCGCGCCAAACAAAACGCGCGAGACACGAGCGACCGTCATCGGCCGGACCTTAGGATTTCTGTGTCATGTAACGGGGTGGCTCGCGCCGATGTACGGCGCGGGCAAACTGGAGAGCCGGAACATCGTCGAGTACGAAACCGCTGCGCGTTTCGCGCGCGATTCCGGTCAAACCGAACTGATCGATTGCCTGCTCGAGATGGCTGAAGTCGAGTGGGACCACGAAAAATATTTTCGCGCGCAGGTGTTGCGGCACGCGATCGGGCGACGTTTACCGATTTGGCCTGAGCCGCCACCGAAAGAATCGATTCGACAATCGTTTGCACGGGTTGTGCCGGAGATTTCCCTGGCGCAGTCCGGTGGGGACGGAATGTTTATAGCTCCGCGCGAACAAGACATCTAGCAAGCTCCATAGGAGCGGAATGTTTCGATCAGTCGTTTTGAAATTTCACTCCCACGGAGTTGGCTATTGCTTTACCTCGCTGTTCTAGAGACATCGCGCTCCTAACGGAGCCAGGAACGAACGAGCACTCATGAAGTCTATGGAAATCAAACTGAAGGTCTGCGCAGGTGTTTTGCTAATTAGCACGGCCGCGCTGAGCCCAGGTGCCTTGTCCCAACAGCCAACCTTCTCACGCGACGCGCTGATTTCCGCCGCACGCGAAATCATGACCACCACGCGTTATTGCGCGTTGATCACAACGGGCCGCAACGGTCGGGCCCAAGCCCGAACGATGGACGCTTTCGCTCCTGAAACAGACATGACTGTGTGGCTGGCCACGAATCCGCGCAGTCGCAAAGTCACCGAAATCCGGCGCAACCCAAAGGTGACGCTCTATTACTTCGATAAAGAGAGTGCGGCTTACGTCACAATTTACGGAACCGCGCGACTGGTAAACGATAAGGCGGAAAAGGCGCGCCGCTGGAAGGACGACTGGAAAGCTTTCTATCCCGATCGCGATAAGAGCTATCTGCTGATCAAAGTTACGCCGGAACGGCTCGAAGTTGTGAACATCAACAAAGGAGTTGTCGGCGTATCGCCCACTTGGCAACCGCTATCAGTCGATTTCAGGCCCCGCCCTTAACCCGGCTCTGCGTCTTATCAGTTGTAGCAAAAACGTTGCACTGTTTGCCGTTTGGTTCTAGGATCAGTCCCAACTTACTAATCCCCCGACAGGCATCCCGCCGCTCAGGCTGTCCTGTTCGGATGTTGGCAGCACGTGGAAAAGCCGGGACGCACATCCCCTGCGAAAGAAAAACTTGCCAGGAAAGGCAGGCCTTTCGAGGAATCTGCCGGCATTGCTTCGTGGATTTTCGGGGGGTTGATCCTGCTATTTCTCATGCTGATCGTCTTTGTCGATATTGATCCCATCAAGTTTCCGATCGTCCGCTTCCTAATGGCACTTTCAGCCGGTTTCTTCGCCACGTTTTTCGTAGGAGGCATCATCCTGCATGGCACGCTCAGGGGAATTGCGTTTTCGGCTGCTGGCGGAATTGCACTGTTCATTCTCATCCAGTTTGTGTTCGATCCATTTCAAGTCCTGCCGGCGCGCTCTTCTACGGCGCTGCCGGGGCCTATTCCGGCTGCGACTCAATCACCGCCTGCGACTCAAACACCCGCGGTGACTCACTCCCCTTCTGCGACACCAACGGAGCCGTCAGAAAGCACATCGCATCGTGATCGAACTGTTTCGACTGAAGTTGTCGCGACTCCTAACAACAAGGCAACACCACCGAGCCCCGACGTGGGCGAGACACTGAAGCGCGGCGAAGGCTGGAACCAATCCGGTAATCCGCGGGATAAACAGAAAGCCCTTGACCTATTTCGAACCACGATTAAGCGACCCGGTTGTGATGACAATGCGCGAAATTTGTTGAAGGAAGCTGACGATGCATACGCCAATCAGAATTACGACACTGCATTCGAAAGATACAAAGCCGTCTTGAGACTCTGTCAAAACAAATAAGCACTCGCGCCAGAATGACTCTGGTCGGCAAGAAACGGAGGCCCCACAATGAAACAACTAGCAGCGGCACTTGCCTTTGGTCTTCTCTTAGTCATGTGCCTTGACACACGCGCTCAGGAATTCGCAGTTACGATCAAAGATCCAGATCGCGACGGTCTGCCGGTTGGCAAAGGCATGCCCATAACCGGCACGGCGAAGATACCTGGCGGTTACCGTCTCTGGATCCTCGTTCGGCGCACCGATTTCGAAGGTGTTTGGTGGCCACAGGGTGAGGCGAAAATCGATCCCATCACGAAGGAATGGCGGGTCGGCGTCACGTTTGGTAGTGAAGACGATATCAGTTGGGATTTTCAAGTTGCCGCCGCGGTTTTCAATCCGGAAGGACACATAATCCTTGATGAGTACCGAAAGCGAGCGCTGAAGACGGGCGACTGGAAACCAATTGAGATTCCCGAAACCGCCTCACCTCCGCAGATCGTCAAGGTAAAGAAAATCAGTCACCGGTAAACCGTCCGGAGAATCTGTTAGTCAAAAACCTCCGAAAACGAGCCGCCCAAATTGTCGGCTGTTGACGTCGTTCCCCGTTTCCCGTACAAAATCACTGCGCAAAGCCTCGCCCGCGCACACTCTGCTCTGTCAATTCTTTGATTGGAGAAAGAATTATGCCCCTGCACCCTTCACGTCGTTCTTTCATTTCGTTCTTCTTGCTAGTCAGCGTCGTCGCACTGTCGCTCTCGGCCTGCAGCAAAGGCAGCGGCGGCAACAGCCTGCACGTTAAGTCACCGGCCGCCGGCGAAAAGGATGTTCCCGTGAAGTCGGGTTTCGCCTTCGCGGTCACCAAGTCATTCACCGACATCAATCAGAAGATCACGACGGCCGTGGTCTACAACGTCTTTACGGCGGATTACGATCTCGACGGGACTAATTTCGGGATGACGCTCGAGAAGCCGATGACGTCGGAAGATCAGATGCGCGTGGTCTTCAGCCTGGTGGGCGAGGAAGGCACGAAGGATCCTGCGCCGCTCAAAACCGGCACGTATTCCGCTAAAGCCGACAAGTACATGAAAGTCGAAACGGTCGGCATCGTCACGCGCAAAGGCAGCGCCGACACGAAAACCTGGTTCGACCGAAGCAGTCTGAGCGGACAAGTCACCCTCACCTCGGTCACGGACGATTCAATCTCCGGCGACATCGATGTGACGGCCGGCGACAGCGCCATCAAAGGTTCGTTTACCGCGAAGATTCTCAAGCGGAAGTAACCGGCGGGCCGTTTCCTCTATGCGTTTTTCCTTGCGGTCTTTGCGGCTTGGCGTGAATGGTTTTTGAGGAAGGCCTTCACGCCAAGGCGCAAAGACGCACAGCATCGCAAAGTCCAACTATCCAGCAAGGACTGGAGCGCAAGCGTCTCGCTTGCAAACGAAGGTTCGTACTGCTGCGAGCAAGCGGGACGCTTGCGCTCCAGTCAACAAAGCCGTGGTGATTTCTGCGCGCCTCGTTTACAATCGGCGTATGAGCGAGGTCGCGGCCGTTACCGAACGGCGCCAAACAGTCAGCGAAGAAATCGCCAACAGCATCAGCCATGGAATTGGTCTGCTGCTCGCGATTGCCGCGGCGCCGTTCTTAATCATTACCGCCGCGCGCGCGGGCAGCATCTGGAACATCGTCGGCGTCAGCGTGTTCGCGACCTCGATGATGCTGCTTTACCTCGCTTCAACGCTCTATCACGCCATTCCCGACGATCGCGCCAAGCGCGTCTTTCGCCTCCTCGATCACGGGGCAATCTTCATCTTGATCGCCGGCACGTACACGCCGTTCACGCTGGGAGTAATGCGCGGACCCTGGGGCTGGACTTTGTTTGGACTGGTCTGGTCGCTGGCCGTTTTCGGCTTAACGATGAAAGCCATCTTCGGCACGCAGCATCGCTGGTTGACTGTTCCTCTTTACCTTCTGATGGGCTGGCTCGCGGTCATTGCCGCGCCGCATATTCTGTTCAGCATGCCCTGGGCGGCGCTGATTTGGATACTGGCGGGCGGTCTCGCTTACACCGCCGGCACCATCTGCTTCAGAATGCACTCAATTCGCTATAGCCACTTCGCCTGGCACCTTTTTGTAATTGCCGGCACCACCTGTCACTTTTTCGCGGTGCTCTGGTACTCGGCGTAGCGTCGGAGAAACGGGGCAGCAGTCCGACCGTCAGGGAGGGCTCTGATGGGGGACTTGATGAACCCTCCTAGCGGCGGGCCGACTCACCGCACACCCCGCCGTGCCCAACCGGAGCTCTGGCCTTCATTTCCCGGCGGTGATATCATCCCGCCACCGAAAATGTTTCAAGGTTCGATTCATCTGAGACCTCTCGACAACCGCGTCAATCTCTTCGCGGACTAGTACTCATCCATCAACATCTCGTTCGAAACGGCACTTCCCGAAAGTGTCAAACCGAGGCTTTTCTTTCAAGGAGTAAAAGAGATGATGGCAACCGCATTAGCTGTAAAACGACCTGACATCAAGACCGACTTGCCGGGTCCCAAGGGGCGAAAGATTATCGCCGCCGATGCGCAATACGTTAATCCAGCGTATCCGCGTCCCGATTTCAAACTCGTGGCCGAACGCGCCCAGGGCGTGTGGGTCGAAGACGTTGACGGCAACGTCTTTCTCGATTGCAACGCCGGCGTGGCCGTGTGTTCTACCGGACATTGTCACCCTGAAGTCGTCAAAGCCATTCAGGATCAAGCGGCGCAACTGATTCATATCTGCGGCACCGATTATTACTACCGGCTGATGCCTGACCTGGCAGAAGCGCTGGATGCAATCACGCCGGTGCCGAGTCCGACCCGCACGCATTTTGCCAACAGCGGAACTGAGGCCGTCGAAACCGCTTTGAAGCTCGCAATGCATGCCACCGGACGTGAAAAATTCATCGCGTTCTTTGGCTGCTTTCACGGACGAACGTTGGGCTCGCTGTCGCTGACGTCGTCAAAGGTGGCGCAACGATCAGGTTTCAAACGGCAAGCGCTCGACGTCGTGCATGTGCCTTATCCGAATGACTATCGCAATCCGTTCAGTGCTGAAGATTGCGGCACCGGCGGGGCCTCCCAGGGCGCGCTCAATTGGATAGAAAACCGTCTGTTCAAGACGACTACGCCGCCTGAAGAAGTTGCCGCCATTGTCGTCGAGCCGATTCAGGGTGAAGGCGGCTACGTGCCGGCGCCGAAAGGTTTTCTGAAAGGACTGCGCCGGATTTGCGATGAACACGGGATCCTTCTCGTCTTTGACGAAGTGCAGAGTGGCATGGGCCGCACCGGCAAAATGTTCGCTTGCGAGCACGACGAAGTGCAGCCCGATGTCATCTGCATCGCGAAAGGCATCGCTTCCGGGTTGCCGCTCGGCGCGTGCGTCGCGCGCGCGGATTTGATGGATTGGAAAAAGGGCGCGCATGCATCGACGTTCGGCGGCAATCCGGTCGCGATTGCGGCGGCGATGAAGACGATTGAGTTGCTTGAGCGGGAACTGGTCGCGAACGCAGCCGACGTCGGCGATTACCTGAAACGCGGTTTAAAAAAGCTGATGGCAAAGCACGAGTGCATCGGCGACGTGCGCGGGCGGGGTTTCATGCTCGGGGTCGAGTTCGTGAAAGACAAGACCAGCCGCACGCCCGATCCGGAGCTGCGCGATCGCGTGGAAATGGCCGTGTTCGAACGCGGATTGATTCTGCTGGGCTGCGGAACGAACACCATTCGCTGGTCACCGCCATTGATTTTAACGAAGGAACACGTTGACGTGGCGCTCGAGATTTTTGACGACGCAATCGCAGCGTCAATCTAATTTGGGTACGCACGCCTCCGGCGTGCAGTATGCGAGGCGCATGCGTACCGACTGGCCGTTTAGAGTCGGGCTACTGCCCGACTTAGAGGCGGGCGGTAGACCGCCTCTAAACTTCCGAAGGAGAAAGCTAGCGAACATGTTCGAAGGAACGGTAGTCTCAATCAACATCACACCGCAGGCGGAAGCGCCCATGCAATCCGTCGATGAAGTGCGCGCCATTCCCGGGCGCGGACTGGAAGGCGATCGCTACTTCGACAACAAGGGGCGCGCGCCGGAAGTTAAACGTGAACTGACGCTGATAGAGGCTGAAGCTATTGAAGCGTTCAGGCGCGAACTCGACGTGGATTACGGTTTGAGCGACACCCGCCGCAACATTGTGACGCGCGGCGTGCCGCTAAATCACCTGGTGGGAAAAGAGTTCTGGGTCGGCGAAGTAAAAGCGCGCGGCGTCATGCTGTGTGAGCCGTGCGCGCATCTGCAAAAGCTTACCGTCAAACAGGTTCTCCCGGGATTGGTTCATCGCGCCGGCTTGCGCGCGCAGATTTTGACCGAAGGCACCATTCGCGTCGGCGCGACGGTATCAGAAGCGAAAGATTAGCCACTGAAGAACTGCCACAGATAAACACCGATACACACAGATTGAGATTCAGATCAGTGTGTATCCGTGTCCGTCTGTGGCTGATTTCTTTCTTTGCGTCTTAGTGTCTTTGTGGTTGATCTGAACAGAATCACAGGCGGTACCTGACTCGCTTCCTTAACTCGACCTCTTCCAATTCGATGTTCTGAAGCCGCATCATCACGTCGGCATTCAAATCCCAGCCGGCGCGTTCCCCGGATTGCAGTTTCACCGCCCCAGCCGCCGCGATCATCGCGGCGTTGTCGGTCGAAAGGTGCGGCGAAGGAAAGTAAACTGGCACTCCCAATCGCCCAGCCGCTTGGCTGCACGCTTCGCGCAAAGCACGATTGCACGCCACGCCACCGGCGACGATCAAAGTTCTGGGCCGGTACTCTTCCGCGACTCTCTCCATCGTCGAAACCAGTGAACGAATCACCGTGCTTTGAAAACTCGCCGCAAGATCTTTGATCCCCTGCGAAGGTTCCCCGCCGTTGCTCACGGGTTGCAGACCCGATTCCCGCACATACTTTTGCACGGCCGTCTTCAAGCCGCTGAAGCTGAAATCCGGACGGTTGTCGCCCATCCGCGGAACCGCGAACTTCACCGCTTTCGGATTCCCTTCTCTCGCCAGCCGTTCGATGACGGGGCCCCCCGGATAACCCAGCCCGAGCAGCTTCGCCACCTTGTCGAACGCTTCGCCGGCGGCATCGTCGCGGGTGCGCCCGACGACTTTGTACTTGCCGGGCTCGGGCACGAAGAAAACATTCGTGTGCCCACCGGAAACGATGAGCGCCAACGCGGGATGTTCCACCGGCGGATTTTCGAAACAGACCGAGTAGATGTGGCCTTCGATGTGATTCACACCGACCAAAGGCTTGTTCAGCGCGTAGGCCATTGCCTTCGCGTACGAGACACCGACCAGCAGGGACCCGATTAATCCCGGGCCATTGGTCACAGCGATGCCATCGATTTGCTCTTTCGTCGTCTTGGCACGCGCCAGCGCTTCTTCGACGATCGGCACAATCTTGTCGAGGTGTTCGCGTGAAGCCAGCTCCGGCACGACTCCGCCAAATTTCTCGTGGGTCTTGATCTGCGAGGCAATTACGGACGAAACAATCTCGTGGCCGTCGCGGATCACGGCCGCGGCAGTTTCATCGCAGGAAGTTTCAATTCCGAGAACGAGCATTGAAGGATTCTAGCGGAGTGATGAAGTCAGTACCACCCGCGTTAGCGGGTGGGTCGGCGATCCAACTTTCGACGTGAGGATTGAGTCCCATCCGCTCATGCAGAAAGTTGGGAACGCGGACGCCCTCGTCCGCAATCATTTTCCACCACAATCATGAGCGGGCGGGGCGCCCGCGCTCCCAGTTCACGTTGCCTCATAGAAACTCAACACCGAGTCGCCCTGCCTCAACCTGCGGTAGCATTTCAGCGAACCAAATTCTTCGGGCAAATCTTTCTTCTTGTGATGTTCGACGACCGCGATGCCTTCGCCGGACAGTAGTTGGGGCCGGTGCTGAGCGATGAAAGACAATACCGCCTCGTAATCTGCCGCATAAGGCGGATCGAAAAACATGATGTCGAACGGCTCCGGAAGCCGGGGCATTAGCCCGACCGTGGGGGAGGGTTCTCGGCCCTTTCTAAACTTTCTCAGAAATGCCGTCGCGTCGGCGCTCACAACATCGATGCTCTCTGATTCGATCTTAAGCGCTCTGAGGTTCGCTTCAATCAACCCACACATCTTGCGCGACTGATCGACGAACGTCACGTGTTCGGCTCCGCGCGATAATGCCTCAATGCCGACCGCGCCCGTGCCGGCGCACAGGTCCAGGAACCGCGCCCCTTCAATTCGCGGCGCGAGCACATTGAACAGAGTCTCGCGCAAGCGATCCGAGGTGGGCCGCGTTTGCGCAGAGGGCGGACTCTTCAATCGACGCCCGCGATATTTCCCGGCAATGATTCGCATCATCGATTCATGTCATCAACGCGGCTGAATCGGGCTGTGCTATCGTATGCCCGAATTCGCCATGGACCCCAAAACCCTGATAGCTGTTATCGCGTTGGCAATCTCAGGAGTTACGTCGATTACTGGAATCGTCTTGCACGTTCGCAGTATTCGAGAGGCAAATCGATTAGCAAAAGCGTCACGCAGGACCCTGGCATTGAATTGCCTGAGCGACGAAGAACTCGCTTTGTTGCGAGTCAGAACCGAATGTGAATCGCTACACCTGCTCATCCGGTCAAACCTCGAGAAATTGGGCGACGTGCGGGATCACCTTCTCTCAGAGGCCCAACGAATTCTTGCGGAATCACGAACCATGTTAACCGAGGTGCGCGAGAAGCGCGCGACAATTGAAACGACCATTTCTAAGCTCAAGCCAGCGGAGATTGAAGCGATTATTGCAGAGGCCTATCGCGGCAGAATCCGTGCAGAATCGCAGCTTAGTCGAACTACACGGTCCCGAGACGATACGATCAGGTTGTATCTCGACGAGGTTAAGTGATCGTGTTTGGGTTCCACTGCTCACCCCACCATAGCTAACTTCAAGCGTGAATCTTTTTCGATTCGCTTTACGAGCTCGGCAGCGTCAAGGGAGTAATTCCGTCGGTTCAGATACTCCTCAGCCTCCTTGCGTGCGGCTTGCAGAATTTCGAGGTCTCGCACAAGGTTCGCTATGCGGAACTCCGGCAGGCCCGCCTGGCGCGTGCCCATGATTTCGCCCGGGCCGCGAATCTCTAAATCCTTCTCGGCGATCTTGAATCCGTCGTTGGTCTCTTCCATGATGCCCAGCCGCTCACGCGCAACTTCAGTTCGTTTGTCTGAAGCGAGCAGCACGCAGTAACTCTGTTCCGCTCCGCGACCAACGCGCCCGCGCAACTGATGCAGCTGCGACAAGCCGAACCGCTCCGCATGCTCGATGACCATCACCGACGCATTCGGCACATCGACGCCGACTTCAATGACCGTCGTCGAAACCAGGATCTGAATTTCGCCTCTGCCAAACCCGCGCATCACCTCCTCTTTTTCTTCCGCCTTCATCCGGCCGTGCAGCAAGCCGACTGAGAATTTGGGAAAGACCTGGTCGCGCAGATATTCGAATCGCCGTGTCGCATCGCGCAGGTCGAGCTTTTCGGATTCCTCGACAAGTGGATACACCACGTACACTTGCCGGCCTGCGCGAAGCTCCTGCGTCAAAAGTCGCTTCACATCTTTTCGATCGTCGGCATTGTCCGCGAACACTCTGGTCACAATCGGCGTCCGACCAGGCGGCATTTCATCGATGATCGAAACATCAAGATCGCCGTACACAGTCATCGCCAGCGAACGCGGAATCGGCGTCGCCGTCATGACGAGCACGTCCGGGTTCAAGCCACGCTCGCGCAGCTCGGCGCGCTGCATGACACCGAAGCGATGCTGCTCGTCAATGACCGCCAGCCCGAAGTTCTTGAACCGGACGTTTTCCTGAATCAGCGCGTGCGTGCCAATGCAGGCGTGAACTTCGCCGGCCGCAATGGCCGCGTGCAGGGCGCGTTTCTCGCCGGTTTTCAACGAACCAATGAGGACTTCGATGCGGTAAGGCGACTTCGCCAGGATCCGTTTGATATTTCGCGCGTGTTGCTCAGCGAGAATTTCAGTGGGCACCATGAGCGCGGTTTGATAGCCGTTCTCCATGGCGGTCAGCATCGAGATCAGCGCGACAATTGTTTTGCCGCTACCGACGTCGCCTTGCAGCAGACGGTTCATCGGCGCGTCGGATTTCATGTCGCGGAAGATTTCCTTGACGACCTTCCGCTGCGCTTCGGTAAGAGTGAACGGCAGGACCGACTTGATACGGCGTTTGATTGCGTCGTCGATCCTGATCGCCGCGGTTTTGCTTTCTTTTGTTCGATGTTCCCGCTTTACCGACAACGCGAGTGAAAGCCAAAACAGTTCCTCGAATATCAGGCGGTGGTGGGCCGGACTGCGCGCGCGCTCGTATTCATCAAGCGACGCTTCACCCGGTGGAAAATGGATTTGCCGCAAAGCCTGGGCGCGTCCGATTAACTTCTGTCGCTGGCGCAAATCGCCGGGCAGATTTTCCTTAATCGCGTCGTCGGGAAGATCGGCAAGCACGCGATGAAGAATTTCACGCAACTGCTTGGGACGGACATCGCCGATTCTTCGGTACACCGGAACGCAACGGCCGACATGAATGGCGGAGAGCAGCGGATCGCCGTCTCCTTCATCACCCGAGATCACCTCAAGCTCATCGGGTTTGTTTACTTTCAGACAGAAGGTTCCCAGTTTATCGAGCTGCCATTTTCCGAAGGCGATGAAGCGCGTTCCGCGGACGAATCTCTTCGTGTAAAACTCGACAATCTGTTTGGCCCGTGAACCGGAGATAAACCATTCGATCAGGACCTGAGGGCCCGTGTTGTTCTGGTCACATGCGGAGACCGAAAAAATGAAACGAGACCTGCCTATGTAACGCGGTTTGGCGATGCGCACATTCAGGTCAAGTGACGCTTCTTGATCGTTCTGCAGCTGGCGAATCTCGAGCATGCGCGAACGATCTTCATGACGCGTTGGCAGATAGAGCAGAAGATCTTCGACGGTGACTGAGTTGAGGTCTTTTCCGCGGGAAAGTTCGGCCAGGCCGAGCGCCAGGTTTCGTGCTCCCTGCGAACCTAGCCGGGCAATGCTCGGGGGCAAATCCAGTATGCGCGTGTCGAGAGAGATGGAAGATCTAAGCGCCATTGGCGCGATCATAGCACAGGGATTCTGCCACTCTTCGCGCATGAAAACCGCCGCGGCGAAGTAGAATCGACGCGGCGGCATGTTGTTTTACAAGGTTACGGCTATGTAAAAAACCTTTCTGTAGCCAGCCGTTTACGGCCGGGTACAATGCGTGAGACAAGAGGAACATCATCGGCGCGGAAAACTATCGGATGTTCTTGAGACGTTTGAAACGAATGATGATGATTGGCTGAAGCCGTGACCAAGCCGCCTGAAGGCGGTTAGGTTCTTGTTTTCTTTACGAAACCCAGCCGTAAACGGCTGGGCTACATAAAACCGCTGCGCGTCGAGCCATCGTTAACGCCTTTAAGATTAAAGACTTGCTACCGAAGACTTCGCTGGGTCTCCGCAAAATTCCTCGAAGGCCCTGACCAACTCGGAAGAGATATCGGCCGGACCCTTTCCTTCAATCTGCCAGCGCTCCATCATGTAAACCAACTTACCGTCTTTGAGAATTCCAATTGACGGCGACGAAGGTGCATAACCGGTAAAGTAGCTGCGGGCTCTGGCCGTGGCTTCCACATCGCCGCCGGCGAAAACTGTTGCCACTCGATCAGGTTTTACTTCGTGCTTCAAAGCTTGCGCCACTCCCGGACGCGCCTTGCCGGCCGCACATCCACAAATCGAGTTAACTACAATCATCAGCGTGCCGCCGGATTGCTGGACGGCCGCATCAACCGCTTCGGGCGTTCTTAACTCTTCGACTCCAAGCCGCGTCAGTTCTTCGCGGAATGGTTTAATAAACTCTTCTGGATACTGCATTATTATTAGTTCTCCTTGGACCCTATTCTAGTTCATTTATTGAAATCTTACGCGGCGCGGCGCCATCACCAGTGATTGAAACGTTCCAGCCCCGCCGGCGGTAGTGGATATCTGCGGTAATTCGCTCCATGCGGGCGATGCATCGCGACAGCAGATCAAGTATCCGATCATCACACTCGGAAGTGTATCCGTTCGCACCTGTCAACGCGAAACAGGTGAGGGTGGATTCTTGAGTTGGAACACGCCTCAAGGCGAGTGATTGATGGAGAATGAAGGAGAAACAAGGTGCGACTTATGCCACTAACCTGTCGACTAGTGATTGCACGTTGTCGCCGTAGTGAGGCATCGAAATCAGCGGAGTTTCTTTCAGTAGCTCTCCGGCTTCCGGGGCCGCAAGTGGTCGGGAGAAGAAGAATCCCTGTCCTTTTTCACATCCAAAAGTCCTTAACTTGGTAACTTGTTCCAGCGTCTCCACGCCCTCGGCGGTGACGTCCATGCCGAGATTGCCGGCGAGGGCCATAATCGTGCGGACAATTTCGGTGTTTTCACTGTTGCCATCCATCCGGCTGACAAATGACGAATCAATCTTCAAAGTGGAGATCGGAAAACGATGCAACGAACTCAAGGAAGAGTAACCGGTGCCAAAATCATCGATGCTTAAGCCGACTCCAAGGACGCGCAGCCGTTTGAGCATTTCGCTGGCGGCCTCTACGTTTTCGACTACGACACTTTCGGTGATTTCCAGCCGCAAGCTGTGTGGATCCAGATTCGTTTCCTCAAGGATTCGCTCTATGTTTTCTATAAGGTTCGGCTGGGCGAACTGAGCGCCTGAAATATTGACGCTTATTGTCAAAGGAGTCTCTCTGGGAAACAGTTTCTGCCATTCCCGAATTTGGGCGCATGCCTTTCTGAGCACCCATTCGCCGATCGGAATGATTAGACCGGTTTCTTCCGCGACAGGTATGAATTGCGCGGGGGAGATCAGCCCATGTTCTGCGTGTCTCCAACGCGCAAGAGCCTCGAAGCCGAGGATCTGAAAGCTGTCCAGTTCCACAATCGGCTGATATTCAACGAACAATTCTTGTCGTTCGATTGCTTGCCGCAGATCGGTCTGCATTTGCAGTAACTTTACGGCGCGAGTGTGCATGCTACGATCGAATATTTGATGACGACTGCCGCCCAACGACTTGGCGTAATACATCGCGGTGTCGGCATCGCGCAAAATGTCTTCGGGACGCTCGTAGCCGGTGATGCTTGGGGCGATGCCTATGCTCGCGGTAGTAAAAACCTGGCGGCCCTCAAGCTCGAACGGCTGCGCCAGGGCACGTTGGATGCGCTCGGCAACATGAATCGCCTCGTTATTGCTGTTGAGATCCTCAAGCAGGATGGTGAATTCATCTCCGCCGAACCGCGCGATCGAATCTCCCGGTCGCAAACATTCTTTCAATCTCAGCGCCAGCGCCTTTAACAGTTGATCGCCGACCAGATGACCAAGGCTGTCGTTCACCACCTTGAAACGATCCAAATCGAGAAACAGGACGGAGAACAGCGCAGATTCTTTCCGCGCACTTCGAGCGACCGCAAGCTTTAGGTGATCAATAAACAGAGCTCGGTTAGGTAAACCGGTCAGACCGTCATGAAAGGCGTCGTGGACTAGTTGGGCCTCAGCATGCTTACGATCGGTGATATCTTGAATTTGAAAGATGAAGCGCAGCGAGTGCGTCTCGGGGTCGCGAACACGTGAAACACTCACCAAGGTCCAAACCTCATGACCGGACTTATGGATGTATCGTTTCTCTGTTTGGTAACCAGCAACCTGCCCTTTGCTGAGCCGAGTCTGTTGCACGAGGACGTCCCCAAGATCTTCAGGATGTATCACTCCTTGGATATCGCTCTCCAGCAATTCCGCCTCGGAATAGCCCACAAGCCGGCACAGGGAATGATTTACCTCCAGAAAGCGGCCTTCGGAAGAAACGAGCGCCATCCCGACCGCTGCATAATCGAAAGCACTTCTGAAACGCTCTTCACTTTCCTGCAGAAGTTCCGCGTGAAGTTTGGCTTGTTCGGCCTGCGCAACCGAGGCTTCAACGTTCTTCAGATAAGTCTTGTAGGTGATATAGACAATCGCTATTACCGGAAACGTGGCAATCATCCCATAGAAACCGATGACAGCCATTAACTTGACGATGAGAAAGGCGGCCGAAGCGCCGGCAAGGTAAGTAATCGAGGCCCACAAATAATATCTACGCCAGGTCTGCCAAAAAGGCATGTCAGCTTTGCAACCGGTATAAATCGTCACCAAGGCGCTATTGGCGATGTATTGAACAATCGCCATCGTTGTAATCAAAAGAACAGAGAGACTGCGCGAACCCAGCATTCCGATGGGCCCGAAAAGGGTGCGTAGCATGATTACAGTGAGAAACGTAGAACACGTCATCACCGCAAAATTAAAAACATGAACTGAGACTTTCCGGGTCACTTTTAATGAAGAACAGACCCCTGCCACCCCAGCGACAATGACCGCCGCGTCACCCCCGCAGAGCAGCATGGTGAGAAAGATCAAAGTGTCCGAAACGGTTAACTCTCCCTTTATGCTCGGGATATGAACGACCAAACGGCCGATCAAGACCGTTAACAGAAACAACATCAGAAAGCGAACATTGAGCTGGGACGCTGGGAAACTTAGTAGACTTGACACCATTATAGCTACCGCAACCGCGGCGACCACGGCAACAAATGGTTTCAGGTAATGCTGCTTGTTCATGGCGTGCCCTTTCCAAACTCCCAGCGGCAGGTTCACCCTTGCGATCTGCGCTAGTTCCGATGAAGAAAGACGGTCTGGTAATAGTCGCGCACTTGATAGCCGGCTCTTTGGTAGCAGGCTTTCGCCGCTGAGTTGTGTTCTTTTATTGAGAGGCATACTGACTTGCTGCGACTCAGCAGTAGATTAGTTAGGTGGCGCATGCAGCGCGTGCCAAATCCATTGCCGCGTCGCTCCGGGCTAACGTAGACACCTTCAAGATAAGTAACCTCAGGCAAGTCACAAATCACGTCGGCCTTGAATACCAGCCGGTTGTCTTCAACGGCAACCCACACACGCTCTTGGTCAACTCGGCGGGTGCACCGTTGGCGAAACCGGACCGGATCCACATCTAATGGATTCACGCCCGTCTCTTCAACTGCCCTTTCAGCATGCACCTTGATAACGAGCTCGACTTCGGCCCGCGTCGCCAAACGTAGATTAGGCAGTGGTTCATCCGATGGTTGCTTTGAGCGCCGCTCGAACAGCAACTCGCGACAAACCAGACGAGGTGCAGGTCGCCCAGCGGTATAGTAAGCAAGGAATCGTGCCACTTTATTTTCCTCGCCCATCACCGCATTGGCCGTGGGACAATCTTGTGTCAGCCTGCTGAATTCTGACAAAGCGTCTTCAGAGTCGGTTGCGAATAGAGTTACGTGGCCAATCAATGCGACACCTTGAAGGTGGCCCTGCTGGTTTCGGTAGCCGTAGAACATACCGCGATTCAAAGGGCTAGTGAGACCATTGTCGCGTATCCAACCAGTCATGATGAAGGTGTGCAGGGGACGAGCGGAGAGAAAATCCAACACCTCTGTCTTGTGCCTGTTGCGCAAGGACTGAATCGACTGAGCCATGCTTGGCACAGCCAATGAGCGTAGGTTTTCAGTTCCTGGTTGCATCGCTTGCTCCGATTATCCGAGGGTATGGAAGACTATGATGAAGATGTCAGTTTTCGGTGTAGTCCACGCCATTGTCGACCACCACCGGGCAAGCCGGGCCAAGATCGCCGGCGACCATCGCGGTCTGCGCCTGAACGAAGGCGTCGCTAACGATGATGCCATCGCTGACGATGATCCCGTCGCTAACAATTATCCCGTCAGCCAGTACATAGCCATCGCTAACGATGATGCCATCGCTGACAATGATGCCCATGCTGACGAAAAGCGCCCCGTCACTAATCGTTATGCCATCGCTGACAATAATACCGTCGCTGACAATGATGCCATCGCTGACGATAATACCGTCGCTAACGATGATCCCTTCGCTCAGAAGAACGCCATCGCTAACAATGATTCCCTCGCTCAGAAGGACGCCATCGCTGACGATAATTCCCTCACTCAATAGAACGCCGCTGACATAAACAGGCTGATACTTGGTGATCAGGCTCGTACCCGTCGCGAAGCGGTGGCCCAGGAGAATTCCCTGGGACCACGTAAACGTATGTCCGGCGATTGTCGTAAAAGGTGCGGGCGGGAGTAGTGTGTTCAGGAGAGGTGCTCCGATCGGCTTGGTGTTTCCAAAGTCCGTACGTACCAACCGAGCCACGCGGACGGCACCCTCAACGTTGAGTTCGCCCGCGCCCTGCTCGAGGGTATTGAAGCCTCGCAGCGGTTGTGCCGTATACATCAGGAGGGCCTTAATCATGTTCGGCGTGAGGGTGGGATTGGCCTGAAAAAGCAGGGCCGCGGCGCCGGCGGCGACTGGCGTCGCCATCGAGCTACCGCTGAGGTACATGTATTTGCGATTCTCGTAGTTACTAACACCGGCGTCCAGTTGCGGATTCTCAGTCACCAAAAGGTTATCGTCAGCTTCAGCACCGATAATCTTGTTGCCAGGTGCGACCAAATCCGGCTTCATCAAGTGGTCGTAATGTTTGAGTCCGTTGGCGTCAGTCCAGTAACTACGGGTCGGGCCGCGCGAGCTATAAGTCGTGACCCCATTATCGTTGCGTGCGTCAGTGCCAAACGTATTTGCCGCTCCAACGGTAATCGCCGATGGTTCATTGCCGGGGCAATGAACTAGTCCATAGACCTTCTCCCCGGCACTGTTCTTTCCATCATTTCCGGCCGCAGCAGCCACCACCACGCCCGCGTCGACAAGCCGGCGCACAGCCCGGCAAATTGGATCGTATTTATACGAATCAATGGCAGCTGTACCAAGACTGATGTTGACCACACGAATGTTGTAATCGCTTCGATGCGTCAATACCCAATCCAGCGCAGCGAGAGTAGCGGAGACAGTTCCAGTTCCCGTTGAATTCAGGACGCGGAGATTTACAAGCTTCGCATTCGGAGCCACACCTGTGTACGCCCCACTTGCCACCTTGCCGTTACCGGCTGCGATCGCGGCCACATGTGTTCCGTGACCATAGGGATCATCAACGCGATTCTCGCCGGTAAAATCTTTGCTTACTGCGATTCGCCTATAACCATACTTGTCCTGGAAGGCCACGTGTCCGAGATCTAACCCTGAGTCTATAACGGCAATGCCAATTCCGGTTCCATCCAATGTCTGTGTACCACCCAGGAGGTTACTCTGGGTACGTACTAAGTCTGTTCCAGTGGTGGCAGTCAGGTGGCCAGTCGCACGGGTTTCTCGATCAACAGAGATATAGGCCACCTCGTCAAAAGCGGCTATCTGGTCGACGATGGCGGCGGGCAGGTCAATAGCATGTGCACCAAGATTCTTGAATGTTTTGTTGATATGTGCGCCATTCTTATTAAGCAAAGCAGTCAGTTGCCCGCTCATGGGTCCGTTGAGTTGGAGAATCACTTTCACCGGATCCGTGTTTTTTGGTCCGCGTGCCTTCTCAGCCAGGTCCGAAGATACCTTTGTGGCTTGCGGCGAGTTCTCATGAGATGCTGCATGAGCCCGTTCCCCCACGAGAATCCCAGCCGACAATGAAACCAAAACTGAGAAACAAGTTAGCCACGCGGCTACTCGATGGATTCTGATTCTTCTCATTTAATCCGTGCCCTTGCCTTAACTTTCCAATTCTTCGGAAAAAACTGTCACTTCACAGTCGGCCATGGGGTGGCAAGCATTGTGCCAACTTCCCGGCTGTAGTTAAGTTGTTGACATTGAACGGTAAGGGCTGCGGATTTATGGCTATTTCAAAAGGAGAGATCGGTCTAAGCTAGAGTGGATCGGTCTAGCTGAAGGTATTCCACGTCCATTTGACTGACACAGTCCGCGGCGAGTTAGCATCGGACGCGCTGAGATGCGGAAGCAGCGGAGCTGAAGTTCCTAATGCGAATATCGCTCTGAAAGGACCATGCCTGGCTGGTTGTTCTGGCAGATCGAGATCTTCCGCGGTGCGGCGCCATCACCCTTGAATAAAATGCTCCAAGCCGTGGGGGGTAATGGATATCTGCCCATTCGTTCAGCCCATTCGATGATTATCACCGCCTGCTCGTCAGAAAGAAGTTCGTCGAGATCGACGGCATGCGCGGCTGACGCGCCTTCGTCGAGGCGGTAGAGATCGATGTGATAGAGGAGCAGTCGCCCCTGGTACGGGTTGACCAGCGTGAACGAAGGGCTGCTGACATCGTCTTCATCGACTTCGAGCGCGTGCGCGATCCCTTTGGCGAAAACAGTTTTCCCCGCGCCCAGTGGGCCGTTCAGCAGAAGAATCTCACCGCCGACGAGCCGTTGACCGATGCGCACGCCGAGGTCAAAGGTCTCCTCCTCGTTGTTTGAGACGAACTCGCCGGTGGGAATGGATTGAGACGCGACAGTCATCCCGGTTGTTCTCCGCGCGGATCAATTGAACCAATGGCAGCGCTCAGGTGTTCACGAATATCTGACGCGACCATGCAGCGCATGCCGAGTTTGCGCGCGGCTAAATCGCCGGCGAGACCGCTGACGTAAAGCGCGGCGATCGCGGTATCGAGCGCACTTACGCTCTCACTGCTTTGCGCCTGTGCCAGGAATCCCGCGATGACGCCAGTTAACGTGTCGCCCGCGCCTGCCGTCCCCAACCCGGCGTTGCCGGTTGAGTTCAGGAAAACGCGGCCGTCGGGTGCAGCGACCAGTGAACGACCACCCTTCAGCAATAGGATCACTTCGTGTTCAGTCGCGAACTTACGTGCCGCCGCGATTCGATCGTTCAAAGCCGCCTCATCGGATCCCATCAGCCGAAGCATCTCGCCCGGATGAGGCGTCAAGACGATCGGCAGTTCTGCCGAACCGCGCAAATCTTCCGGCCACGGAGAGAGACAATTCAATCCATCAGCATCGATGACGACCGGCACGCGTCGATGTTCAACAACCTGACGGACGAACTTTCTCGTCCGGTCATCTTCGGATGAAAGGCCGGGCCCGATCGCAATCACGTCGGCTTTCTCGCTGAACTTGGAAAAGAAATCGAAGGCTTCATCGCTGACGGCACCGCGATCTGTTTCCGCCAGGGCCGCTGTCATGACTTCCGGCATGACCTGTGTCGCGACGATTGCCTGGGCCGACGCGGGCGTCGCCACTGTCACAAGCCCGGCGCCGGAACGCATTGCCGCGTTGGCGCACAACGCCGCGGCGCCGGTAAAGCCGCGCGCACCGGCAACAACTACGGCGTGACCGTGAGTATTCTTGTAGGATGCCGGCGTGTAGCGCGTTTCGACGAGCCAACGTCGCGCGTCGGCCTCATCGGTGAGAAACAAATCGGTCGGTGCTTTCGAGATGAAGTCAGCAGGCGAGCCGATGTCGGCAACGATGAGCCGACCGTTGTAGCTCGAAGCTGGGGGCAGAACGTTCGCGATCTTCGGGGCCGTCATCGTCACGGTGATGTCCGCTTGAAGGGCTTCGCCAATCGGTTCCGGCGAGTCGGAACTCAATCCGGAAGGCACATCAATCGAAACAACCAGCGGGTTACTGGCAGCGAGATCTCGCTGCGCGTTGACGCGTCGCGCGGTTTCAGCATGAACTCCCTGAAGCGGACGCGTCAGACCCGTACCGAACACTGCATCTACGATTACATCCGGCGACTCATCCAGTCGCTCATTGACTAAACTTTGGCAATCATCGTCGCGCGCACACTCAATCAGGCGAACCACGCCCTTTGCTGCTGAGCTGTCCTGGGCCAGGCTCGCCAACGCTTCGAAGTTCGTGCGCGCGTCCCCTTTCGTGTCCGCGATGTTGCCGAACAAAATTGCAGTCACGTTCGCGCCGGCGTGTGCAAGCAACCTCGCGGTCGCCGCACCGTCGCCACCGTTGTTGCCTCGGCCACACAACACCAGGACTGAGCTGTTAGCGATTTCGGGCGTCGCCGAGGCGATGACTCGCGCGGTCGCGGCGGCGGCGTTCTCCATCAACACGAGCGAAGGGATGCCGTAAAGCTCGGTCGTCACGCGGTCGATTTCGCGCATTTGCGCTGAACTCAGAACGGGTTGCACGCGGCGATGATAAGTAGAAGTTTAGAGGAGGGTCAATCGAGGAACATCCGGTGAGGGGTCATTGGATTAATGCCTGGCGCTCTCCTCCGCTCTTGCTCGCCGCCCTATCGGAATTCTGGAACTGGGATGCCCGCGCCCCGGCGGCCGTTAAAAACAAAACGAGCGGCCAGGGGTTTCCCCGCCGCTTGCCGCTGCACCAACCGATCCGTCTTTCCGGGATGCCTAACTAAAGAAACAATGCCCGCCCTTCTCCAAAAATATTTTCGTGACGCCCCGTTTTCTCGCCGAATCCGTCGGTCAGACTGAAAAAAAAGCTTTCAGACTGACCGACTTGACCGATTCGCCAATTGCCGGAATTCTACAAAAACCGCCTAAAAACTGCACTTTCCGTCATGGCACGCGCCTTGGTTTACAGCCCGGTGCGGGAATTCTGCATTCCGCGCAGTTGAACACGAAAAAGCGGAGAGACGCTCCAAAAAATGAGACACACAAACCTACCCCCGATTACCTGGCGGTCGCTGACAGCGGCCACGATAGCCGTTTCCCTCTTGCTGGGAATCCTGGTCAGCGACACCGCTCAGGCGCAGGTTAATGAGCCAGCCGCCCCCACCGCTCTGGCGCGATACACCCGCGACATTACTGCCGCAGCCGAACAGGGGAAATTCGATTCGTTTAGCGATCAAGCCAAAGAGATCACCCGCGCATTGGCGATTCTGGCCGAGCAAAACAATCCTGTCCTGCTGACCGACTCGCAGGCTGAGCGCAACGTCGTCATCGCCGGAGTAGCCCGTCAGATTGCTCGCGGACAAGGGCCGGAAGAATTGATGGGCCGCCGCGTGTTGAAACTCGACCTGGACAAGCTCTTCCACGACACAAAGAATGCAGAACAACTCAAAACCACGCTGGCGGCGGTTCTGTCCGAAATCGAAAATTCAGATACCAAAGTCATCCTCGTTATCGATCCCCTTCACTCTCTCGTCGGCACGTCAGCCGCGTTTGACGCGACTGTTTCCGAATTTGTGCGCGAAGCGATCGCGGCCGGCAAGTTCAAGTGCATCGGCGCTTCGACCCACGGCACATTCGAGGACGCGATAGCCGGCGACGAGAAGCTGGCGTCGCTGTTTACCACAATCCAAGTTACGGAAGCGACCGCTGCTAACGAAACGAACAACGAAGAGGCCAACGCCGAAACCGCCGACACTGAAGAGTTTACCGGCGAAAAGATTTCAGATGACTTGCGCGAGGTCATTGAGACTCCCGGCGGGCCGGCAACCGTCAAAGTGATTCTTCAAGTCAGCGACCTTAACAACCCTGAACTGCGCGCCAAGCTGGCGGAGTGGGGTGTTAAACCCAGCACCGAGCTCGCTGCCTTCAAGACTCTTGCGGTCGAGATTCCGACCACGGGAGTTTTTGAGCTGGCGTCCAGTCAGTGGGCAAAGTACGTTTCGCTCGATCGGCCGCTTAAAGGCCTGGGCCACGTCGAAACCACGATCGGCGAAACAGCCATGCTGGCTAATCCGCGCAATAAGGGTATGGACGGAAGCGGCATTGGTATCGCAGTCCTGGATTCAGGAATCTCGCCGAGGCAAAAGAGCCTGGCTGGACGCATCGTTTACAGCCGTGACTTTACCGGTGAAGGCACTACAGAAGATCGTTACGGCCACGGCACGTTCGTCGCTTCGATGATTGCCGCGCCGGATGGCCCGTACGGCGGCATTGCCGGCCGTGCTAACTTGTTAAACCTACGCGTGCTGAACTCGCAGGGTGTCGGTTCCACATCAGGCTTGCTGTACGCCCTCTACACCGTTTGGTATTACCGGAATACGTATAACATCCGCGTCGTGAATCTCAGCCTGGGAACAGCGGCTGTGGATTCGTATAAGAACGATCCAGTCTGTCGCACGGTCCGCTGGCTGGTGAACTCGGGCATCGTGGTGGTCGCCGCAGCCGGAAACGAGGGCAAGGATAATACCCACGCGAAACTGTACGGCCGGATTCACTCTCCCGGTAACGAGCCATCGGCGCTCACCGTTGGCGCGGTGAACACCTTCGGCAGTGATGCGCGCAGCGATGATGTAGTCGCGACATTCAGTTCGAGAGGTCCCACCCGCAGCTTCTGGACAGATGCTCAGGGCGTGAAGCATTACGACAACCTGATCAAGCCGGACGTCGTCGCACCGGGTAACAAAATTATCGGAGCGGCCGCGCCGGTCAACAACCTGGTAGCGAAAAATCCCGAACTCTGTGTGTCGGATTGCAGATCGCCTAGCGGCAAAGGCACCATGCGTCTGAGCGGCACCTCGGTGTCAGCTCCGATCGTTGCGGGTGCAGTGGCGGTGATGCTCGAGGCCAATCCGCGGCTAACGCCGAACATGGTGAAGATGATTCTCATGTACACGGCGCAGTCTTTGAAGGGCTACAACACGCTGGAGCAGGGCGCGGGAGAGGTAAACCTGGAAGGCGCTGTGCGATTGGCGAAGGCCATGCGCACAGATTTCAACGGCACTACTGCCGTCGGTTCGCCGCTCTTGACCAGTTCGGCACCGCTCTCGAAGACAACCATCGCGGGCGAAACCTTCGAATGGTCGCAGGGAGTGATTTTCAATCACAACTGGGCCACGGGCGCGGCGCTGATCACCAAGTACCAGGCCATTTACCGTCAGGGCGTCCTGTTGTCGGATGGCGTGCTGATTTCTGATGGCGTCCTGTTGAGCGACAACACCATGCTGTCGAGCGGCGTGCTGCTCAGCGACAACATCATGATTAGCACCGGCATGGCGATGAGTAACGGCGTAGTGCTCATGACGAACGGCGTTCTCCTCAGTGACGGCGTGTTGCTCAGCGACGGCGTTCTCATCGGCGATGGCGTGCTGATTAGCGACGGCGTTCTCTTGTCAGATGGCACTCTATTAGCCGACGGCCGCGGCGTGCTCATTGCCGACGGTCGCGGCGTGCTCGTTGCCGACGGCGTACTTGTTGCCGATGCCACGCGCTACTTCCCTGGCGACAACACCGAGGGCATGGCAGTGGAGAAATAACTACCACGACCATGCGGAATTCATGAGGCTCCACTTCGGTGGGGCCTTTTTTTGTTTGCCGATTAGGTCTTCAAACGAAGCACGCGAAGACTTCGATTGATAACGGCGGCGGCTTCCGGAACGCGCAACAGCCACGCCAGGGCAAAGTACGTGAGCCCGTACGGTATCAGCACCAGTGACGCGATAATGGCCGGATGCCGCATGCCGATGGTTAGTTTGATAAGCCAGCCGAGGCCGGCGCCAGTCACTGCGGCCAGCCATAACCGGGCCACGTAGCCGGCCGACAAGCCAGTCCAACCAATTCTTCGATTCATGGTCCGCCGCAGCAAGGCAAATTCAATCCAGCCGACAACTCCCGACGACGCTGTGAGACCGGCGGCGCCCCATTTGGGATCGACGCCGATCAGCACAGGCCCATGAATCGCGACGATATAGCCAAGGCCCATCGCCAACGTCACTCTCAGAATTGCGTATCGTAACGGGGTGCGCGTGTCGCGCAGCGCATAATACGTCGACGCGTAAAGACGCCCCAGCGTCGAAGCCAACAAACCAATAGTTGAGCCGGCCAGGATCGCCCAGACATAGCGAGTGGCCTCAGGGCCGAATCGGCCAGTCTGATAAAGCACGGCTATCATCACATCGCCCAGGGCCAGGATGGCCACGATCGAAGGCACAATGAAAAGCGCGATACGCCGCAGACCCTGATCAAGTCTGGTCCGCAGCTGGGACGCGATCTCCGCGTTGGTGCCCACCGCGCTGGACATGGCGGGCAGTTCCGCCGCCGATACCGACATTCCGAACAGGCTGATCGGTAAGGTGTAGAGGCTTTGAGCGTAGGTCAGTGACGCTACCGCCTGGGTGCTGATTAGGCCTGCCAGGATGCCGTCCACAAAGGCCGAAATCTGGACCACTCCGCGACTGATAAAGACCGGAAAGAAATTCCGCAGGACCGTGCGCACGTTTTCACTCGCGATATCCAGAACGGGTCGCAAGCGCCGAACCAATTTCAGAACGGTGGGCAATTGCACTCCGAATTGCAGTGCACTGCCGACAACCGATCCCCACGCCACGATCTCGGCCAGGCGAAATTGTTCCTCGCGCGGACCAAACCAAATCAGGGTGGCGATGATTGCCAGGTTCCAGGCAACCGGCGCCGTGTAAGAAAGGAAGAAACGGCGGTGGCTATTGAGAACACCCAGACACCAGGCGGATAGAACCAGCAGTCCCGCGCCCGGAAACAAGATGCGCACTAAACGAATCGTTAATTCGCGGGTGGCGTCGTCAAAGCTCTTGGCAAATAGAACGATCCAGTACGGAGTTGTCAGAATGCCGATCAGGACAATCACTGACGTTATCAACGCCAGCAGCGTCAAGACTGCATCGGCGACTCGGGCGGCTTCCTTGTCCTCGCCCTTAGCCAGTAACTTCGCATACACAGGTATAAACGAAGCCGACAGGGCGCCCTCACCAAAAACGTTTTGTAAGAAGTTAGGAATGCGAAACGCCGCATCAAAAGCCCCGGCCGCGTCAGACGTACCCAGATAATGCGCGAACGCGCGTTGGCGGAGGACGCCGAGAATTCTACTCAGCAGAATTCCTGCGCCCACCAGAAGAGCTGACCTTCCCGTACTCTCGCTCTTTGCGATCGGCACGCGCGGAAACCGCCCCGTCGCCTCGCCGACAACGTCAACAGTCGCGCCGGCTATTTCAGCGGCGTTACCCGGTGACCTACGACCCGCATTCTCGGTGTCGTGATTTGAAGAAGCTGCAGACGCGTCGCCCTCAGAGTTGGCACTCGAAAGCGGAGGCTTGGGCGTTTGCTCGGGCACGTCGTTCATCCTAACGATCGCATCGCTCCGGCGGAGCAGCATGTTTATAGAAGCGCGTTACACAAAAAACCAGCTCCTTCAAGGAGCGAAACTATCGCGCTCCTAAAGGAGCTTTTCGTCATGGTAACGGATTCGGACTATAGACATTTTCGTCCCTGCGGGACAACGGTACGCGGGCCTCCTGGCCTGCTCTTGATTCCACCGCGCGCCGGGAGGTTGCGGCCTGAGGGCCGCGTACCCAATCAGAGGCCGTACTCCTTAATCTTCGTCAAGAGCGTTTTGTAACTTACCCCGAGCGCTTCGGCAGTCGCCGTCTTGTTGTCATTGTGAGCCGCGAGAGCCTCTTTGATCTTCTGTCGCTCAACCAATCTCACCGCACGATCAGCCACCTCGCCCAGAGTTCCAGAGGTGTCGAAGCCGAGCGTTTTTACATCCCATGATTGCTCGCTGCCGAATCCGAGATCAGTTGGTTCGAGGCTGGCGCCATCCGCCAGAATGCACGCCCGCTCGATCGCATTCTCGAGCTCGCGAACATTTCCGGGCCATCTGTGCGCGCGCAAGGCTGCCAGGCTCCGGTCGCCGAGCGTTGCTTCCCTGCCCCGCAACTCTTTCCCAAGCTGGGCCGCAAAGTGATGAGCGAGCAGAACTATATCCTCGCCACGATCGCGCAGGGGCGGAATTTCGATCGGAAACACGGCGAGCCGAAAGAACAGATCGCCGCGAAACTCTCCTTGATCGACCGCCGCGCGCAAGTCTTTGTTCGTCGCGGCCACGATGCGCACATCGACCGGAATGGGGGCTTTGCCGCCGATGCGATCCACCGACTTCTCTTCAATCGCGCGCAGAAGTTTTCCCTGCACGGCGAGTGGCAGTTCGCCAATCTCATCGAGGAATACTGTGCCGCCTGACGCTAATTCGAATTTCCCGAGCCGTCGCTCGCCGGCTCCGGTGAAGGCGCCGCGCTCGTGGCCGAACAACTCATTTTCGATTAGCGTCTCGGGAATTGCCGCGCAGTTGATCGCCACGAAGGGTTTGTCGCGGCGATTGGAAAGATGGTGCACCGCGCGCGCGAACAGCTCTTTGCCCGTGCCCGATTCGCCGAGCAATAGAACGGTGGCGTCAGTCATCGCAACCCGCTGAGTTTCACCGACTGCGCGCTTAATCGCCTCCGACTCGCCGATGATGCGTGGAAAGCCATAACGCTTGGACCACTCTTCGCGCAGCAGAAGGTTCTCAGTCCGCAAACGCGTTTGCTCGAGCGCGCGTTCGACCAGCAACAGCAGATGGTTGGAGTCGACAGGCTTTTGCAGGAAGTCGTGCGCGCCGTCCTTCATCGCCTGCACCGCTTCATCGATCGAGCCGTACGCGGTCATTACAATTACGGGCACATCACTGTCGGCATTCTTTGAGGCGCGCAACACCTCAATGCCTGAGCCGTTCGGCATGCGCAGGTCGGTCAAGACAATTTTATGAGGAACGCGTCCGATCGCGTCGATGGCCGCGCGCGCATCCGCGGCCTCGGTCACAGAGTAGCCGGCGTTTTCCAGCGTCATGCGCAAGACGCGGCGCAGGCTCTCTTTGTCTTCGACCAGAAGGATGTCAGGCATGTTGCGTCAGTGGGCAGTGAGCAGTGTGCAGTGAGCAGTCAGTTAATTGCAACCGGCGATCAGACTGCGCAATGAGTCAGGAGAGCTTGCTTACTGCTTACGCCGAGAGTGTGTCAAGCACTTATTAGTTTTGATAACTCTTCCCCAAGGATGGGGATGGCGCGATCTTGGATCGAAATCGCGGCACGTCGCTGGGATTAATTATAATCTCAAACTTGAATGGTCCCTCGGAAGGAGACTTTCGTTGCGTCCGTTTTATCGAGCCCTGGAAGGATATTCCGCTTTGAGTCTGGCCGCTGTAACCAAGAGAATCGGAAGATGTTCCATCTGGTTTGAATTCAGGGGACACATAAACCGTTAACTTGCTGTTGGGAGTTAAGTCAAAGACGTTTAGCGATTGATATTTTCCGAAGCCGATTCCCAACAACTCCACGTGCTCGTCAGTGTTGTTTGTAACGCTCAGTTCGTCACTAAACGGTTGGTCGGAGCGATCTCTTCCCATGAGTAAAACATTATCGCTAAGCCACTCAACGACTTGTGCTCTTGTACGGGTGGACCGCTCATATTGATCTTCATCTCGATTATGGTACGCCAGGATGTTTTCCTGGCCTTTGAAGACCTCAACCTTAATGTGATCCAGATAGCCGGTTTCATGTCTTTCCTGCCAGACGTGGACCTTGGCACGATAGGTACCGTTTGGCGACTTCTTATCAAAATTGACGTCTGAGTGAAGTAGGGCGCACGAACCAAAAAAGATGGCGAGTGAAGCAATCGTCAAAGTGAGCGCCTTGAGCATGTTTGACGCTGGCCGCGAAACAACCTACTGCTGCTCGTGTGGTTCGTATTCGCCGGCCGCCTTTGCAGCTTCGTAGTTTGAGTTCGCGAGTCGCATCGAAAGCCCTACCGGACGATAAGTGAATGGCGCCGGCCCGCCGAGTGTGTTTTGAATCGCGGTCACGATCGCGTCCTGATTGTCGCGGAAACGAATCACGCTGCCGCGCTGGTTCATGATGACGAACAGAACGACTCGGCCGCTCTTCGTATTCATCTGTCCGACCAGCGAACTGGCGCCGCCATCAGTGCTGATGAGCGTTCCGGTTTTTGCGACGACACTACCGCGCGTAAAAGCATCGGTGTAGCGATCTTCGAGGGTGCCGGGGTCGATTCCCGCCACCGGCATGATGTCAGACAACTTCAGATTGTGTTTGCGCAGTTCGTCACGCAGGCCGCGGAGAATCGCCATCATCGCGCGCGGCGTGACGCGATTGACGCCGAGGCCGCTCGCAGTGGCCAACCACACTTCATCCGGATTCAGCTTCAGCCAATTGATCAGAAGCGTGCGCAGGGCTTCCGGGCCTCCGAATGTCTCGCCCAGGCGATCGGCCATGAAGTTGTTCGAGTAGCACAGCAATGCTTTGAGAATGTCGACCAGCTTGCTCGATCTGCGCGTGACAAGCGGCGTCGCATGCGGCGGAGCCGAGCCAATGACGATCTCTCCGCCGATCGCCACACTCGGCACTGAGCTGAGGCTCTGCTTGTCACCGATCAGCAATCGATCATCGAGCCACGCCCGTGTCGCGGCGCCGGAACGCGTCGCCGAATCAATCGAGTCGGCGAACTCTTCACCGGATCGTTTGGCCGACCAGTCAAAATTCATCGTAAAGCTGGGCGCGACAATCAGATTTCCCGTGACCGTCTTAATTCCCAGTTCGTTCAACTGCCGCGCCAGCATCACCGCGTGTTCGTAACGGAACGACGGGTCGCGGCCGCTGATTACGAGATCGCCATTCAACGTCCCGGTGGCGCGATCAATTGTGCCGGCCGCCCAAACCGATGTGACAAAGCGATGATTCGGCCCGAAACTTCTCAGCGCCGCCAAAGCCGTTCCCAGTTTGACAGCGGACGCCGGATTGAATTTATTCTCGATTGCTTGAGCGGCAATCGTGGTCCCGTCGAGGGTCTCAGCCAGCACACCCTGGTAGCCTTGAATCGGCGTTAGAGACTCTTCCAGTGCGATTGCCGGCGCCGTCCGCGCGACCGAAGCGTTCGCCGGCGCGTGCTGAACGTTCCCGTTAACGCGCGAATCGAGCTTTGGTGACGCGCCATTCGCGGTAGGCGGCGCGGTCGGCTGGGCTTGCGAAATGGAACCGCTGAACGCGAAAAGAGCCAACGCGAAAAGCGCCGCTATACTGCGTAACCACTTCCGATCTCGCGTTCGCCGCTTGTGGGAATCAACTGGCATGGTGTCGTAACCGATCATAACACGAATACCGCGTGCGCTTCCGCGAACGAAAGCGCCCACCTTTGATGCGAGCCGCATACCCCGCGGATGCATGTCCTTGGCACGGGCGTCGCACCCGTGAGAATCACGCGCAGGATTCGCGTGCCACGCCTGCCAGGGTGAATTTATTGACAGCGAATTTTCCCGCTCCTAGAATCGCAGGCAGATTTAACGCCGTCTCTCCGCGAGTACGACACATGCGCGTTCAGGAACCTGTCACCATCGATCGACTCCGCATTACGCATCACACGCGTCGCCGAGAAATTCGTGCCCGGCTTCGTGAGTTCGACTCTGTCTGGCGAAGCCGTTCTGATGCCCGCCTGTGGGAAGAAATGGTGTACTGCATTTTCACTGCCGGCTCTTCCGCCACGATGGGTGCAACTGCGGTGGACGCGATCAGGCCCTTACTCGGCAGTGGCAGTCGCGCGGCAATCACGCGCGCGCTCAAGAAACCTCCGGCATATCGATTTCACAATGTACGAGCGGCGCACATAGTTTGCACGCGCGATTATTTGCGCCAGACTGTATCGATGCGGCTGCGTGATCGTCTGAATGAGTTTCGCGACCCACACGATCGGCGCGACTGGCTGGCGCGGACGCCAGGCATTAAAGGACTCGGCTACAAAGAAGCAAGCCACTTTTTGCGTAATATTGGCTTCAAAGGGTACGGGATTCTGGACAAGCACATTGTGCGCTGCCTGTCAGAGCTGGGCGTCATCGATTCGCCGAAGCCGCCTACGACCCGTAATCGCTATCTTGAAGCCGAGCAGCGGATGAAAAGTTTCGCTGACGAAGTCGGCATCAACTTTGACGAGTTAGATCTGGTACTCTGGTCGATGAGAACGGGAAAAGTTCTGAAGTAACGATCATGGAACTAACCGCAACCCCCCAAATAACTTCATTCCATCCGCTCATTCGTCGTGTTTCCCTACTGCTGCTCTTCTTAATCCTTTCCGCTCCTGCGTTCGCGGACAGCAAAAAGGATCGTGAAAAGGCCCTGAAATCTTTGCGCTCTGGAGATTTCGCACGCGCTGAGCAGCTCTACCGTGACATCCTCAAGAAGGACGATCGCGACGTTGAGGCACGGCTCGGGTTGAGCAAGGCTTTGCTCAAACAACGTCGCTTGCAGGATTCATTCGATCACGCGGCCCGCGTGATTGCCATCGATCCGCAGTCCGCTCGCGCGCATTCGCTATTGGGCGCGGCCATTCTGGCTTCGGGAGATTTTCGACTTTCGATCGAAGAGTTTCGCACCGCGCTGACACTCGATGCCGGAGAGGCGATGGCCATCGCCGGATTGGCCATGGTTGATTTCTATGAGAATCGGACGCTTGACGCGCTGGCGAAACTTCGGCGCGCCGCCAGCATCGACGGGAACGAGCCGGATTATCTTTTCAGTTTAGGCCAGGCGGCCGCGCGCTCCGAACGGTACCGAGAAGCTGCCGACGCGTATGAGCGCTTTCTGATGATCGCGCCCAGCACTGACGCTGACCGTCGCGCCCGGATTCGTGGGTTGATCGATTTTCTGCGTTACATTGGACAACAAAACTCGCTCTATGACGTCAGCGGTGAACGCGCGGTGGTGCCTTTCGAAGCCTTCGACAACCGGCCGATCCTCAATATTCGAGTCAATGGATCGAAGACTCCCCTCCGATTCGTCCTGGATACGGGTTCAGGGATGTCCGTCCTCTCTGAAGAGACAGCACGCAAGCTGGGCATCAGGTCGGTTGCGCGTGGTGGGTTGGCGCGGGCCGTGGGCGGCGGCGGACGTTTTGAGATCGTGTACGGCTTCATCAACTCGATGGATATTGGCGACATTCGGGTCGAAAACATTCCGGTCTACATTCGGCATTTTCATGACATGCAAACGCGCGTTGACGGCTACCTGGGAATTGCCGCGCTGGCCCGGCTGGTAACCGCCGTCGATTACGGAAGCCGCAAGATGACATTAGTAAAGCCGCGGAATGCTCTGAACCTGGACACCGCAGTTGGCGGGCTGAGCTGGCGAGATGTTACACCAGGCACCACCCGTCCCGGAGTTGACGTTGCCGTACGCACGACGGCGAGCGGCTTTCTCAGCGGCGAAGTCACAATCGAAGGGATCAAAAAGCCTCTGAATTTCATCATCGATACTGGCGCAACTGTGAGCGTGCTTTCTGAGCGGGCCGCCGCACTCGACGACGCGACTGCTTTCATTCAGGACGATCGAATGCGTGTTTTCGGGGCCGCTGGTATTGCCGAAAACGTAAAGGTTGCCCTGCTGCCCAAGGTCGTCGTGGGTAGTTACTCGCGGGAAAAGATCAGCGCCGCGGTGCTCGACCTCGAACCGATCAACGAGACGGCGGGATTTCAGCAAAGTGGCATCCTGGGCGGAAATTTCCTCCGCCACTTTCGCGTGATTTTCGATTTTCGCCGCGCCATCGTGCGCTTCGAGCCGCTCGAGGCGCCCCGGCCTGCCGGTGAGCCTCTGCCACAGGAAACCAGCGCCCCATGAAACCGAGCGCGTATCTTGAAACATCCATCATCGGAGCATACCTCGACAACGGCGAGCCATTCCGTCGCGATCTGACGATTCGTTGGTGGGAACACGAGCTGTCGCAGTATCGCGCGGTGATCTCGCAGATCGTCGTGCGCGAGCTTGAGCGCACCGAAGAACCGCATCGCGCCGCATATTTAAAATTGATCCGCGGTCTCGAGCAGGTTGAACTGACGGAAGAGTGCGCGATCCTGGCCGAGGGCTACGTGTCGCGCGGGATCTTTCATCGCAAGTACATCGCCGACGCTTTACACGTGGCAGTTGCTTCGTTTCACAAAATCGACTATCTAGTTACATGGAACTTCGGCCATCTTGCGAACGTGCGGCGGCAAGCACGCATTCGATTGTTCAATACAGCCGCCGGATTTTTTGTTCCCATGATCGTAACGCCGGAGTTTTTGGTTTCTGAAGCCTCTGAGAAAAAGACGGCCTAGATTTTTGGTCTTTGGTCTTAGAGTTTGATGAGTGTAGTTTGGAACAAGTTAATCTGCTTCTGAGATCTGAGATTGAGATTTGAGACTTGAAATCTGATTTCTGCTTTCATGTACCGACGACCCAAATTCTTAACCGTCCTGATTCGCATTCGCGAGACCATGTCGCGCGAAGCTGATTACGACGTCGATCTGTTTACCGAAATGGTCCGCTCCGGAGTGCAACCGCAGCATGGAAGCGTGCGCAACATTCGCGGCTTCCGGAAGCGTGCGCCACGGGAAGAAACTCACGACGACGAAACTTTGCCCAAGCCGAAACGGGCTGCGCGATGACGATGGACGCCACTTTCGAAACCATCGGGCTCGAAGTACCGACTGAGAAGGCCATCAACTTTCTCGCCGAACGCGCCGAAAACCAGGGCGAGGCGAGCCAGCTCTCGCGACGCGGCGGAGTGCTTCACGGCCGCTGCTGGAAGCTCGGCGAGGGTCTCGAAGTCTGGACCGTGCTATATGAATCAGGCACCGGCGATGTTTTTTACGCAAACTGCCGTCCTGGATTTCGCGCGCGCTACTCACAAAGGATTGCGCCGTGGGCTTTGACTGAGTACGACGAAGCCGGCGAGGCAGTGGTCCACGGCTACTGCGACGGCACCGAGACCGAAGTCCTTTTCGAATTGCAAAACCTTACCGAAGTCGGCGTGTCGGGATTTCGCGCGCCGGAGTTGCATGTCGGCCTGTGCGGCCTGGCGTATCGCGCCCGCGTGTGTTCGCGCGAGATGGATCCGCGCTGGCTGCCGCTTGAGCGTGCCGCTCCTTCACGCGCCGCGCATGAGAACGATTGGATCCTTCGCGGCCGCGTCATCGCGTTCAAGCCGCTCATCAACCCTCTTTCAGGTACCGAACTTTACTGGATCTACGTGCAGCTCGATCGGCTAAAACTCGAAGTGCTGGTGAACGCGCGTGCGCTGACCGGCGGCAAACTGGAAGTGGGCGCGACACTCTCAGCCGAAGTCTGGTTGCAGGGACACGTGCTCGATTCGCGCGCGATGCGAATGCACTACGAAGGTGTCGATCAGGCGTATGCCACTGCCGATCTCTGGGCACATTTCTCACGGCGCAACTAGCTTGAGTCTCACCACCCGGATTCAATGAAGCGCGTCGTCATCATTCTCTTCGCAGTAATTCTGCTGGCCGGCGCTGCTTACCTTTTCGATCAGTACTGGATTCATCGATACGACTCGTTAATTGCCAGCGAATCGGCGCGACACAAGGTCGATCCTGATCTGGTGTGGAGCATCATGTACGAAGAGACGTATTTCAGTCCGTGGAAGAGAGGCGACAAAGGCGAGATTGGATTGATGCAGGTCACCCCGACGGTGGCGCGCGAATGGGTCGCCCAAAGCGGCGCGCCGGAAGCGCCGCCCGCAAATGCAGCTGATCCCGAGAGCTTATTGGCCGCACCCGAACGAAACGTGCAAATAGGTTCCTGGTATCTCGGCAAGTTCGGGGAGCAATACAAGAACACACCGGGGAGCGAAGCGCGCATGCTCGCCGCCTACAACGCAGGAAACAGCCGCGTGGTCGAATGGGCTCGCGTGCCCGAGGGCGCGCCGCCGCTTAACGAACAACAGTTCATCGAGCGCATCGACATTCCGTCGACGCGCGCCTACGTCACCTCAATTCTCCGCCGTTATCGCGAAGTGAAATCCGCCAGAGGAAGATTGGCGCCGCCCTTTGAGTGGCGTCACGAATAATTGATGACGGCGATCTATTCAGCGCGCTGGGTGCTGCCAATCGCGTCACCGCCGATTGAGAATGGAGCGGTGGCCGTGGCCGGCGAAATGATCGTCGGTGCCGGCGCCCGGGAAGCTCTCAGCGCGCGTTTCCCTCATGCGGTGGTCACGGATTTCGGCGCCAGCGTTCTTTTGCCGGGACTGGTCAACGCCCATTCGCACCTCGAGTTGACGGTCATGCGCGGCTTTCTGGAAAGCGTGGAGACTGACTTTTTCGCATGGCTGCGGAAGTTGACCGTCGCGCGTCTGTCGATGACCGCCGCCGATCTTTTTGTTTCAGCCGCCTGCGGCGCGATCGAAGCGGCGCGCGCCGGAATAACGTGCGTCGGCGATTCAAGTTCAGCCGCGGCGCAGTCGATGAAGGCTTTGCGCAAGATCGGCCTGCGCGGAATTGTGTACCAGGAGTCGTTTGGGCCGGATCCGCTGCTCGCGGCCGAGAACGTTTCGACGCTAGGCGCGCAACTTGAGGAATTGCGCGCTCTGGCATCAGCGAATGTACGCGCCGGCGTGTCGCCGCATGCGCCCTACACTGTCAGCGCGGCACAACTCGAATTAATTTCGCGGCTGGCTCTCGACGAAAAACTGCCGCTGATGATGCATGCAGCCGAATCTGAAGCAGAAGCGTTGTTCATGCTTGAGGGGACCGGACCATTCGCCGAGGGCTTGCGCGCGCGCGGCATTGATTGGGAACCACAGAAGCTATCGACGATCGAGTATTTGGCCCGGCACGGCGTGTTGGAAACGCGGCCGTTGCTTGCCCATTGCGTAACTGTCAACGACGCGGATATTGAAACGATTCGCGGCGCGGGCGCGGGCGTCGCTCATTGTCCCAAATCGAACGCGAAGCTGCGCCATGGGCGAGCGCCATTCCCCGGGTTTCTCAGGGCGAATTTGAATGTTGGCCTGGGCAGCGATTCGGTGGCCAGCAACAACAACTGTGACATTCTCGAAGAAGCGCGCTTTGCGACGTTGCTGGCGCGGGTTTGTGGCACAGACTTCAGTCTGAGTCGTGACTCGAGTGCACCACAGACTGAAGTCTGTGCCACTGATGCCCTCTTCGCGGCCACGCTCGGCGGCGCCCGGGCCCTGGGACTTGATCGTCAGATTGGCTCGCTGGCAGAAGGAATGCAGGCTGACATTATTGCCGTGGCGCTCGACAGCGCTCATCAGCAACCGCCCACGAATCCGGTGGATACGCTCATTTTTTCCTCTTCAGGACGCGATGTTCGAATGACGATGGTGGCGGGAAAAGAAGTCTATCGGAACGATAAGGTCACTACCGTAGATGAATTCGAATTCCAGTCGCAGCTACAAACCACTCGCCGGAAAATCGAGAGCCTCTAAAAGCAAAGGGCAGTAGCAGATAATCTGCTCACTGCCCACTGCTTATTGCCTTTTTTCTCGGCGCCGTCACGCGGCGCCCAAAGTTGGCCTTATCAACCTTCTATGACGCTCATCGCGCTTACGGCCCGTTTCTCGTAAGCGGCGATAGTCGCCACGTTCCTTTTCTCGATCGGAGTCAACGACGCGTCGCTGAATTTCGGATCGGCCTTGTACCAGTCCAGACTCTCGAAATACTTCTGCGTCCAGCGATTGGTGAACGTCTTGCCGCGACGAGCGTAAATCTCGTCACGCATCTTGCGAACGTCCTCGATGAACAGCCCCTGCAACAGGGCGCGCGTGATTGGCTTCGTGCTGAGTTGATTGTGCAGTTTGTTTTCGTACGCGACGATCGTCTCGACGTTTGTCTTGTCAGGACCCGAAAGCTCTTCGTCCTTGAAGTTCTCGTTCGGGTCGTACCACATCTGGCTGCCGAAGTATTGCTGGAGCCAGAGCGTCTTAAAAACGCGGCCGTGGCGCGCGTAGATTTCGTTGCGCAGCAAGCGCAGCTCGTGCAGGCTTAACCCACGCAGCATCGCCTCGCTGATCAGCTTGTTCTCAAACAACTCCATGTCGCCCGGCTGAAGCGCCACGCGTCGTTGCTGTCGGCGAATCGTGTCGATCAACTTCAGGTTCTTCTGCTCAATCGCGTTAAGATTCGGCTTGTAGTTATCGGCCGCCTTGTACCAGTACCTCTCTTCCAGGTACTGCTGAAGCCAGGGCTGATCGTCGAAACGCTTTCCGTGGATGGCTTCGATTTCGGCTGCCAACACCGTCCACTCCGCGTTGGTGTGCGTGCCCAGCTTCCTCCGTGTCAACAGACGATTCTGATAAAGGCGCATATCGCCGGGCTGCACCGTCTCGTGGTGTTCGGCTTCAGCGATACGAATGACGTCGAGATTGTCTCGCTCGGTATCGTTCAGCGTTGAGTTCGTAAAGTTCGGATTCGGCTTGTACCAGTCACGGGATTGCAGGTAGGTCTTGATTTCCCAGTCTTTAAAGATGCGGCCGTGCTTGCCGAACACGACGCCGCGCATCAACTGCAGGTTTTCGGGCTTTACCTTTGCGACATCCGCCGCCGAGATACGCTTTGAAGCAAAGTCAAAGGACTCCCACTGCTTCATCTCGGGGTAGTTATCCTGAGCCACCGCGACTGAGGAAGCCGCCAACAGAAGTATTAACGAAATCAAACTACGCAATTGGAAAGGGGATTTCATGGGTAACCTCTCGGAGAATAGACGGCGACGACGAATCGTTTTGCGCGTCGCTATTACCCTCCCCACAAGTGGGGAGGGGGAAAGGGCGGGGTTACGGCCGTGCCAACCTCTCCCCGATCCCCTCTCCGCGCAGCGGAGAGGGCATAAAACTAAACGCGCAGGCCGCCCCGGGGCCGCATCAGCCGAAGATATCTCGAACTTTTTCGGACAGCTTCTTGTCTTCCAAATCCTTTGTTTCGATCCGCTCAAGCTGTTCCAAAAGCTTGCGCTGTTCGCGCGTTAACATCGTGGGTGTCACGACTGAGACTGAGACGAACAAATCGCCACGGCCCCGGCCGCCCAGCACGGGCATTCCCTGGCCGCGCACGCGGAACACAGTGCCTGTCTGAGTGCCGGCGGGAATTTTCAGCGCGTCTTCGCCGCTCAGCGTCTTAACCTGAATTTCAGCTCCGAGAGCGGCCTGCGCAAACGTCACCGGAACGGCCGAATAGAGATTGTTTCCCTGCCGCTCGAACAACTCGTGTTCAGCGACGTGAATTACCACGTACAGATCGCCGGCCGGACCGCCATACGCTCCCGACTCGCCTTCACTCTGCAAACGGAGTCGCGAACCAGTCTCGACGCCGGCGGGAATCTTCACTTCAATCTGTTTCTCGCGCTCAACCCGCCCATGGCCCCGGCATTTATCGCAGGGGGAAGTGATTATTTGTCCCGCGCCGCGACAATTGCCGCAGGTGCGCGAGACCGAAAAGAAGCCCTGCTGAAAACGAACCTGGCCGGCGCCGCCGCAGGTCTGGCACGCTTCCGGTTTTGTTCCCGGAGCCGTGCCGGCGCCATCGCACGCTTCGCACGCCTCGAGTTTCGGGATGCGAAGCTGCGCCGTCATGCCGGTTGCGGCTTGCTCCAAAGAAATCTCGAGGTCGTAACGTAGATCCGCGCCGCGCTGCTGCGTTGAGCGGCGCGCGCCGCTCCGGCCTGCCGCGCCGAACACATCGCCGAAACCGAACAAATCGCCGAGAATGTCTTCGATGCCGCCGAAACCCGGTGCTCCCCATGCCGCGCCGGCCGCACTCGAAACGCCGGCGTGACCAAAACGATCATAGCGGCTGCGCTGTTCGGGATCGGACAGCACGGCATACGCCTCGGCTGCCTCTTTGAATTTGTCTTCGGCCTCCGAGTCGCCCTGATTCTTGTCTGGATGATGCTGGTGCGCGAGCCGGCGGTAAGCGCTCTTCAACTCCTGCTCGGTGACGTTGCGGCTGACGCCCAGAACCTCGTAATAATCGCGTTTGCTTGCCATGAAATTCGTATTTATCGAAACGAGCGGCCAGCAGATGTGCCGACTGTACGGCAAAGCCACTGACCGCAGGGAAATTCTATCCCGAAGTGCGCTACTTGCTCAATCGTCTTTCGGGTCGACACCGGCTGATTTCATCATCGCTGCCGTCAGCTGTCGGCCCAGCCGCTCAACCGCATCGAGAGCCATTCTGATTTCCCCGATCTCCTCGGCCCTCGCGGCCGCCTCGCCCTCCGCCAAAACGCGCTCGCCGGCTTCCTGTTGCTCGGCTTCCAGCAGCCCCCCGAACTCAATGAACGAACGGTGGGTGTTCCGGACCAGGCTCGCCAGCTTGTTCTGTAGAGCGATCTTATCTCGCTGTGAGCGGTCGCTTTCGGCCATCGTGTCGGCTTCTTTGATGATGCGGTCGATCTCTTCCTGAGAAAGACCGGAAGTCGGCGTGATGCGCATCTGCTGTTCGCGGCCTGTCGCTTTGTCAGTCGCCGAGACTGACACGATTCCATTCGCATCGACCTCGAATGAAACTTCGATCTGCGGCACGCCGCGCGGCGCTGGCGGAATGCCAACCAATTCAAACTTTCCGAGACTTCGGTTACCCGTTGAGACGTCGCGCTCGCCCTGGAGCACGTGAATTTCTACCGACGATTGATTATCGACAACGGTTGTAAAGTTCAGACTGTTGCGCAGCGGGATCGTCGAATTGCGTTCGATGATTTTCGTGAACAACCCTCCGCGCGTTTCCAGGCCAAGGCTCAACGGCAACACGTCCAGCAGCACGATGTCTTTCACGTCACCGGTCAGCACGCCGCCCTGAATTGCCGCGCCCATGGCGACCACTTCGTCGGGATTGATCTCCGTTGACGGTTTCTTTCCGAAAATCTTGTCGACGGTGCGCTCGACGATCTGCGAACGCGTCTGCCCGCCGACCAGAATCACTTTGTCGATTTGCGCGGCATCGAGTTTTGCATCACGCAAAGCGCGCTCGCACGGCTCAACGGTTTGCTCAACCAGTCCGCCGACCAACTCCTCGAACTTATCGCGCGTGAGCGTCTTGTTCAGGTGCTTGGGGCCGGTTGCGTCGGCCGCGATAAACGGAAGATTGAAACTTGTTTCCGAGGCCGACGAAAGTTCGCATTTGGCGCGTTCGGCCGCTTCCTTCAAACGCTGGAGTGCCAAACGGTCTTTACGAAGATCGATGCCGGTGTCCTCCATGAACTGTTCCGCCATCCAGTTCATGATCGCCTCATCAAAATCTTCTCCGCCGAGGAACGTGTTTCCGGCCGTGGAAAGGACCTCAAACACCCCGTTGTTCATTTCGAGGATCGAAATGTCGAAGGTGCCGCCGCCGAGGTCATACACCGCAATCTTCTCGGCTTCGGACTTGCCCAGGCCATACGCCAGTGCGGCCGCGGTGGGCTCGTTGATGATGCGGTTGACCAGCAGGCCCGCGATCTTGCCCGCGTCTTTTGTCGCCTGCCGCTGGGTGTCGTCGAAGTAAGCGGGAACCGTGATTATCGCGTCCGTGACCGCTTCACCCAGAAAGTCTTCGGCGGCGGCCTTCAAACGCTGCAGCACGATCCCGGAAAGTTCCGGCGGGCTGTAAACCTTCCCCTGGACTTGCACGCGCGCGTCGCCGTTCGGTGAATTCACAATCTCGAACGGCACCGTGGCGCACATCCGTTTCACTTCTGCTGAATCGAGCTTACGGCCGATTAGTCGCTTGACCGCATAGACTGTATTGGCTGAGTTGGTGACAGCCTGGCGTTTGGCGATTTGTCCGACCAGCCGTTCGCCCTTGTCGGTAAAACCGACAACGCTCGGCATAGTGCGGCCGCCTTCTTTGTTAGGAACGATCTGAACCGTGCCGCCCTCCAGGACGGCGACGCAGCAATTGGTCGTTCCTAAATCGATTCCAATTATTTTCCCCATAAGAAAAAGGGTTAGCCGTCTTTGTGTGCCGCGACTTTGACCATCGAAGGTCGCAGCAAGCGGTCGCCGATTCGGTAACCGCGGGCGAGTTCTTCAATCACTGTGTCAGGTTCGTGTTCATCGGAGGGTTCGGTAACCACCGCCTCGTGCACGTGAGGATCGAAAGGTTCACCAACTGCGGCGATTGGCTCGACGCCGAAGGACTCCAGCACCTCTGTAAGTTGTTTGTTGATTAACTCAACTCCGTGCAGGAAATGGCGAAACTCTGCCGACTCGCTGGTCTCAACAGAACGCTCAGCGTCCAGCGCGCGCGAAAGATTATCCACGACGGGCAGCAATTTTTTCGCGACGTCGCCGACAAGTCGGCTGTGGGTTTCACCGCGCTCGCGCTCGACCCGCTTGCGGTAATTTTCGAAATCCGCCTGTCGTCGAAGTACCGCTTCCTGCGCTTCAGCCAGCGCATTTTGCAGTCGCTTCAACTCAGCGCGCGTCGCCACTAACTCTGCCACGGCCGGACCGCCTTCCGCGTCACTTGCCGCCTTCGACTCAAGCTCTACGAAATCGTCATCTTCAGCCGTCAAGGCATCTGTGGCAAATTCTTCTCCTCCCACGTCTTCGCCTTCGAAATGAATCGGAATGCGGTTCCCGGCCTGTGATTTTCGGTCTGATGCCATAAATCTTCGTGTTTTCCTGGTTTTCAGGGAATCGATACGGACCGAACCCTTCGTTAGGGCGCCGCGTCGTTCGACAGTGCACGTTCGATAAACCGTGCAAGGTAGTTTACCACAGCCATTGTGCGGCCATACTCGATTCGCGTGGGGCCAACGACTCCCAATGTGCCTGAGACTTCACCATCCAACCGGTACGATGCCGTGATGACTGCGCAACTTTTCATTGAGGGCATGACGTTCTCGTTGCCGATGATCACTTTCACCTTACGATGGATCGGATCGCTGGCAAGACATTCCGTCAGGATTTTCACCAGCCGTGATTTTTCTTCAAGCGTTCGCAAAAGTTCGCGCAGCTCTTCGCGATTGGCGAACTCAGGTTTGGTCAGGATATTAAAAGCGCCATCGATGTAAACCTCTCCACCGTCACTCTCTTCGCCTTCCAGGCTTCGCTCGCACAACAAGACAGCGTTTCGCAGCAACCCGTCGTACAAAGCTCTTTCTTCTTTCATGCGCCGAACCATCTCGGCACGGATGGCACGCAGGTTCTTGCCGTGAAATTCGGTGTTGAGATAACGCGCGATTCCATCCAACTCGTCCTGCGTGAATTTCTCGTCCACTCTAATGACTTTGTCCTGCACGACGTTTGGCGTTGAAACTATCGCCACCAGGATCCGGCTGTCCGGAAGATTCACAAAGCTAATGTGTTGCAGTCCATTGTCCGCAAGCGACGGCCATACCACGATCCCTACGTTCTCGGACAGCTCGGAAAGCACATGTGACGCGCGCTCCATCAATCGATCCGGTCGCGCCGTCAGTTGCTCGACCTTACCAATGTCCTCAATCGCTTTCAGATCTGATTTCGACAGGCGCGTGCTGCTGATAATGTTATCGACGTAGTAACGGTACCCTCGATCCGTCGGAATACGACCAGCGGACGTGTGCGGTTGTTCGAGTAACCCAAACTCATCCAACTCAGCCATCACGTTGCGGATGGTCGCGGAGCTCCACCCCGTCGCGTGCGCAAACTTCTCCGCCACGGTGTGCGAGCCAATCGCGTCTCCGGTGCGCAGATGCTCGTGAATGATTGCTGCGAGTACCGCCTGGCGGCGCGATTCCGCGCTCGGCCTTGAGGACCCTGATTTGAAACTTCTGTTAACCATGTTCTTTGTCCCCGCCACGCAGCCAACCGACGGGCCGATCGTTTGTGAGAGACAACCGTCGGGTCAGTATAGCCAAGAACGAAAAGTGCCGCAAACCCTTTAATTTCAAGCTTTCGCGAGATAGCGCGCGCCGGTGTACCGCGGTTCGGTTAGCCACCCTGTTCACCGTAAGTTGCTGTGGGGCTTTGACTTGGGTTTCGGCCTCGCGCTGAATGATGAAGAAACTCACCCGCCGGCCCGGCTTACGGGCGTATTTTCGAAGGTTTTGGCACGTTCTCGCAGCGGGTTTGACGCCCGTTTCAACTGGCCCATAAGATGGCTCGGTCAGACACTCCGGGACATGGCCCAAAATACCCTTCAGCTTCAGCGAGTCTTTGGCGAGGCCTTTCGGCAACTCGACCCAAAGGGTCGCCGCTTTCGGCTCGACAACGCCGATATCGAAGTACGTTTTTATCCGTACGCCGGGCTTCATCACACGATTCGAGTGCGTTCGGGTCGCGTCTATGTTCGGCTTTCGGATGTCTTCGAGTCTGCGCCCCCTGAGGTCATGCGCGCTCTGGCTTTTCTGCTCGTCGCGCGTTTGCTCTCACGCAAAGCACCGGCGGCTCATGAGAAGGCCTATCGCGCCTACGCTTACAGCCCGAACGTTCTGCGCGCTTCAGATATCGCGCGGCAAAAGCGCGGCCGGAAAGTAATTTCCTCCGCGCGCGGCAAAGTTTACGACCTAACTGAATTGTTCGAGCGGATCAACCGGCGGTATTTCGACGGCGAGATTGAGAAACCTGTACTCACTTGGTCAAAGCGGCGGGCGAAGCGAATCCTCGGGCATCACGACGCTGTACACAACACCATCACGATCAGCAAAGCCTTGGACGCGCGCGACGTGCCTGAGTGGTTCGTCGAGTACATCCTTTATCACGAGATGCTGCACATCAAGCATCCGGCCAAGATTATCAACGGCCGCCGCTACTATCACACGCCCGCATTTCGTTCTGAAGAACAACGCTTTCCGCGGTATCAGGCGTCCCAGGAGTGGCTGGATCGCGTAGTGCGCAAGAATCATGAACTAAGGGCCCGTGCGGCTTGATAGTTCTCGACAAATCCAAAAACGTGAATATAGTTGTCGCGGCGCCTGGTGACACCCAAATACTATGACGCGTGTATTCACCTCACTTCGTTCTTCGACCCGCTCTCAACTCTCTACATTATGCGTAATTCTGGTGACGATGATTTGCTGCCAACAGGCATACGGGCAACCAACGAAAACACCGGCACAACCCCCCGAAGGCGGCAATGCGTTGCTGCGCGAGCGAGCCTTTGATCTACTGGAGACGCTGGCCGATCAGATCGGCACCTTACAGTCTGCCGAAAATCGTGCGCGGCTTGGATCAAATATCGCCGCGGCACTTTGGAGCCACGACGAAAACCGCGCTCGAAGGCTTTTTGGTTCTGTCCAGAGTGATATCAACAGCGGTCTCCAGAATCCCGCTGATGATGAGGTGACCGAAACAAAGACCCGCATGGTCTTCCTACAATTGCGAGTGGATATAGTTGAGAGGATTGCCAAGCATGACGCTGTCTTGGCGGTCGATTTCTTTAAAGCAACCGAACCGCCTTCTGACAAGCCGACTACAAACGAATTCGCCGAAATGCACCGCCGGCTCGAATTGAGACTGGCACAACAGGTCGCTCAGGAGAGTCCGGAGCTGACGCTTAAAATCGCGCGAAGGATTTTGGCGCGCGGGTTCATTTATGAGCTTCAGCCGCTGCTTCGGCTGCTGAACAAAAAGCACAAGGAACAGGCCGTGACTCTGTACAAAGAGATTGTTGCGAAATTAAGAGATAGCAATCTCCTGGAGGATTCGATGGCTTTTTCCTTTGCGCTGGGACTGGCCAAGTCATTCAAACCGCCAGCCTCCGACGGGTCGACTTATCGAGAGCTTATCAATCTGTTCATCGCCAGCGCCCTGGCGAATGGATGCGGCAACAAGGCATCTGTGGAGGATGAAAAAGGTTGGTTTTGCTCTCAGCTGGCAGCATTCCTACCGGAAATGCAAAGCGTTGATCCATCTGGCGCGGCCAGACTCAAGCAGTGGGCACCCGAAGATAATTCTGAGTCACAGTGGTCGGATGAGAGATATGCTGAGTTAGAGGCTGAGTTAGACGATCTTTCTGAGGGCGCGACTGTCGATCAGATTCTCGAATTAGTACCGAAATATCCACAAATGACCCAGCCTATTTACCTGAAGGCGTTGGGACGAGCCATGATCCAGGGCGATATCGAAAGAGCGCGAAAGATTGTCACGGATTATGAACCAGATCCGGAAGATCGACAGTACCTCCTTTTGCAAATCGGAGCCGCCGAAAAACGGGCCTCACTTGATGAAGACACGATGGCGGAAATTCAGCGAATGATTAGTGAAGCCCCAAGCACGCAAGAACGCGTCAGGCGGTTGATGGGATTTGCCCGCCAGATCGGCACAAAGGATCGCAAGGCCGCGCTCAAGCTACTCAATGAAGCACGCGAAATAGTCGGTGCGATGAAACCCGGCAAAGAACAGACTGAAATGCAGGTAGATCTTGCCACGCTGTATTGCCTTGAACAAAGTGACCAGGGATTGGAAATGATGGCGTCTTTGATGCCGAGATTCAATGACCTTGTTGCTGCGGCCGTCAAGCTGAACAGCTACGAGAATCACTATCTTCGCGATGGCGAATGGAACATGAGTAGTGAAGGCGCCGTCGGCAGCCTGTTGACTGGCTTGGCTCAGAACGCCGCACACTTCGCCTGGTGTGATTTCGACCGGGCAGTCAACCTCGCGGCTCAATTCGAAAGACCTGAGATACGGCTAATGGCGCAACTGAAGTTAGCGCAAGGAGTCCTCACTGGCCCGCCAAAACGCTCGCCGTATTTCGGTCAACCCTTCCCGTATTAGGTTCACCTTTGACTCCTTTCTCGCGGGTTGGATTATTTCGGAACTAATGAGCTGCGCTCACGTTTATTCAATACAGGTAGGTGGGCTCCTCCTGAGAGCGAGCAACCCGAGCTTGAGCCAGTCGTCAGACTTACTCAGGTAAGGGTTGCTCGTTCTGTTTCCGCGCGTTCATGAGGTGGCACGCGCATCCTGTGCGTGATTTCACGGGCGGGACGCCCGTGCCACTTTCCGTTCTGTTTATGGCCGCTGGACAATCCTGCAACCGCCTCGCTAGACTACAAGGTTTGTACACCTGCGCGGATTGTTCACAATCTGCCGCGCGAACCAACTAAGGAGCATTCGAAGTCTGTAATGGCAATTCCAGCAACCCAGATCCGGCGCGGTATGGTCATCGTTTTTGAGGGAAAACCATGCAAAGTCATGGAATTTCGGCACCACACCCCCGGAAACTTGCGCGCGATGATTCAAACCAAACTGCGCGACATCCGCACCGGCTCGTCTTTCGAGCACCGTTTTCGCTCGGCCGACACGATCGAGCGCGCTTCGCTCGAACAGCACGAAATGGAGTACCTGTATTCCGACGGCTCGCACCATCACTTCATGAACACAGAGACCTACGACCAAACTGCCTTGAGTGACGACGAGTTGGGCGACGCGGCGCAGTGGCTTAGTCCCGGCCTGAAAATTCA
>DASUTF010000268.1:0-9367 GCA_036374695.1 Pyrinomonadaceae bacterium | reverse complement strand
AGAACCGGCGTCGCTTTCTCAAACTGTTTACGGGCGAGTGGACGTTGACGGGATGCTGGCAGGTACATGGCGCTGACGTACGCGTCGTGCGAACTGAAGCGGAAGCGCAGCCAACGCCGGGCGTGCTCGGCGAAGCGCAATACTGCGACGTGCTGGTCAGTAACGTGCTTCGCGTTCTGGTAGGCGTGAAGACTGCGGACTGCGTGCCGGTGCTGATTGGTGATCCGATTTCGGGTGCGTACGCCGCGGTTCATGCTGGTTGGCGTGGCACAGTCGCGTCGGTGGTCAGGCGCGCAATCGATCAGATGCAAGCGCAGTACGGCGCTAAGCCCCGCAACCTGCGCGCCGCGATTGGTCCGGCGGCGAATCTGTGTTGTTACGAAGTCGGTGTGGAAGTAATCGAGCAGTTCACCGATCGCTTTCCGCAATCCCAGAAGCTGTTCGCGCCCACGCGCGACGGGCACGCGCGTATCGATCTGCAAACAGCCAATCGCGAGCAACTGGTTTCTGCCGGTGTCGAGCCCGACAGGATTCACGTCGCACCGCTATGCACGATGGAACGAACTGATCTTTTCTTTTCTTATCGCCGCGAAAAGGTGGTTTACGGTCGCGTGGGGCGCCTGATGTCCGTGATTGGGCGAATGTCTTAGGGAGATTTCCACATGCGCAAGCAGGCGAAGACGCCTGCGTACCTATCTGAACGCCCAGCCGTTAATGCGCTTCACCGCCTCATTCGCACCGACGACATCGATCTTCAACTTCACATCGTAGTTCTTGGGGGCGAAGCAGACTTCATCGTCACAGCTTTGTAATCTGACGCGCGCTTTCACTTTCGCCGAACTGTCCGCATAGTTCGCCGGCACGGTCACATTAAACTTCAATCGGACCTGGCCTTCGTAAACCGACAACCGCTTCTTTGAAAACTTGAAGGTCTTGAGCAGCGGCCGTGGATAAGAGACCGCGCCGGCGCGCAGGCCCTTCTCAGGTTCCACCTTGACTGAGGTCGCGATCAGATAAGTTTCCAACGGCCGATTTGAGTTGATGTGATAGCCGCCGGGAATGTCGATCACGATAGATACACGCGCCGGCCGGCCGCGCTGCGCTTTGTCAGTGGAAAAATAACCCACGACGCTGATGTTGGGTTCCGGCGCCGGCGTGGCCGCCGAAATCGGTGTCCAAACTACCACGGCGCAGATTAGCAGCGCCGTCAAAACGAGTTTCTTATTCGGTCTTTTCATATTTGTTAAGTGTTGGCTTTGGATGGCGGAAATTTTATCGCGGTTGCTAGCGAATCGAAACCGGCGATTGGTTGGGTTTCGCTTCGCGCCGCCAATTGCCCGCACGCGGCGAGAATGTCGCGGCCGCGCGGCTTGCGGACAAAGGCGTGCACGCCTTTGGATTCCAAAATCTCCCGGAACGATTCCACGCGGTCGGCTGATGACGGCTGATAAGGCAAAGGCTCAGCCGGGTTGTGGGGAATCAGGTTTACCTTTGCGCGCAGCGCGTGCCGGTTAATAAGGTTCGCCAATTGTCGCGCCTGTTCGTCGGAATCGTTGACGCCTTTGAGCATCACGTACTCAAAAGTGAACCGCTCGCCGGGCTTCAGCGACTTCTCGAATTCCTTGCACGCATCGAGTAATTCGTCCAAAGGCCACTTCTTATTGATGGGCATCAGTTCGTTGCGGAGTTCATCGTTCGGCGCCGCCAGCGAAACAGCGAGATGCGGCCGATCGGGAACGCCCGCGAGCTCGCGAATGCGTGGCGCGATGCCCGCCGTCGAAACCGTAACGCGATTCGGGACGACGTGCAGGCCGTCAGGGTCGCTCATCACGCGCAGCGCTTTCATCAACGATTCGAAATTCAGAAACGGCTCGCCCGCGCCCATGCCGACGAGGTTTGTGCCGCGCGGAGTGCTCACGCCATCACCGTAAGCGTCATTGAGCGCGACGATGATCTGTTCGACGATTTCGCCGGCGGTCAGATTGCGCAACAGGCCAAGCTGCGCGGTCAGGCAGAAAGTGCACTGCAGCGGGCAGCCCGATTGGGAAGAGAAACAAATCGTGTCGCGCCGTTCTTCCGGAATAAAGACGGTCTCGACGGGCCGGCCGTCGTGCGTCTTCATCAGGTAGCGCCGCGTGCCGTCGGTCGAGATGTAACGTGATTCGACTTGTAGAGTTGAGATTTCCGCCCGCTCCTGAAGTTTCGCGCGAAACTCTTTCGGCAAATCGGTGATCTGATCGTACGAGCGGACACGCCGCCGCTGAATCGCGGAAAAGAGTTGGCGGCCGCGATAAGCGGGTTCGCCGAGTTCTTGCACTAACTCTGAAAGCTCGGCCTGAGTTAATCCTGTAAGTTGCACCCTCTGCATCTTGAGATTTGATTCTAGCACCCGCGATGTTGTTGTTTCAGCGAGCCTTAAACCGAGTGGTCGTCTACTAATTCGAGATTCTCTACGCGTCCTCTGCGTACTCGGCGTCTTTGCGGTGACTTTCTCAGAGTGCTTTTCACCGCGGAGGCGCAGAGAACGCCGAGAATTCGCAGAGGAAAACTGAATTAGGACACTGCTTTGAACGATTACTCTAATGAAAAATCGCGAGCAGCTTGTTAAGCCACTCGCGATTGAGTTAAGCGAATTCGGTGCCGGCTACTGCAGAATCGTAAATTTCGCTGATTGCACCAGGTTTTGCCCACTGACGCGATCGCGCACACGAACTTCAATTGCGTACTCGCCGGGATTTAAGCCGCGCGAATCGACCAACCGTGCCAGTGTCAGGCGCTGGCCAGAGTCGCTGTTGCCGCGCCAATCCTCGATCTGCTTGCCGATCTCTTTGCCGTCCTTCATCAGCGCGTACTCAACATCTACTGAGGGACGCAGCGTTGTCTGATCGACCCCGGCGTTGTAAATCTGCATGTAGACGCCGATGGGTGATCCGCGATGGTAGGTTCCGGAAACGTTCGGGATGACCTTCACATTACCGATGGTGAACATGCCGACGGCGGGCTGATCGCCGAGGCCTTCAAGTTTAACGGCAAGAATCAGGGTCGAAGTGGACAGCTTGTTCGGATCGTACTTCGGAACTTCGAACCCGACGTGACGCACGCCGGTCGCGCCTGAGGCGATGTCGCGAACGATCACATCGACGCGATAGCGCCCAGGCATCAGCGCTACTGCCTTCTGATAGGCGGACTTACGTTCTTTCGCCTCAACCAACTCCTGCGGAGTGGCGCGGGTTATCACCGGATCCTCAAAGATGCCGGCGCGACGACCGGAGATGTGCGTAATCTTCGCAAAGATATTCAGTTGCGCCTGCTGCAAGCCGCCGCTGTCCTGAAATACCAGGTTGTTGTTGTCGGTCTGAATAGTAAAGGCGGTAATCACGCGATCGTCCGACTGACGGAAAAAGTCTACGCGCACGTCAAAGTTCAGCGGATTGTCTTCAATGACCGGGGTGTTCACCGCGGAAGCAAGATCGTTGAACTTGATTTGCGGTGGCCGGTTCAAATCAGCCATCAGTTGCAGGCGCGAGAACGGACTGTCCTGCTCACGACGATAACTGGCCATGCCGATGCCGCCTGAGCCCGTGATGCGATCGGCTTTGTCGGCCAGACCCATTGACTCGGCGAGCGTCAAGCCCGCGCCGGGTATGTGCAGCAGCGCATCTTTCTCGTCCGGATTGCGCGCAATGCGGTATTCGCCGCTGCCCGTCGGATCAACGAATTCGATCTCTATGCCGGAGCCGACACCCGCAATGTATCGATAGAACCAGCGCTCAAAAGGATAGGTCGAAGTCGAGCCGCCGCCTTCATACGATTCGCGGTTGTACATGCCGCCTGACGGATGCGTTTCCTTCTCGTCCGGCTTGCCGTACATGATGTAGATACGACCGCGATCAGTTTTCCAACCGGGGATGCCCGATGCGAAGTGCTCATTCGCGTAGGCGATGCGTTCGTAATACTCTTCGCGGTACTCGTTTTCAGCGGTGTCCGGATCGGGATCCCGCCGGCGCCAGAATTCTTCGATGAAGTGCTCGCGCTCGTCGTCGGTTTCGAGCTTCTTAAATGCCCGGCGCTCTTCGTCGGTAATGATGTAAGCGACGTCCTTGTCGAGCCAGGTCTTGAACGCCTTGTGGAGCTCTTCCTTAACCTTCCGCGGCTTTTCAGATGGATCCTGCGGATTCTTTGGTTGGGCCGCGAGTGGAATGGCGGCGAAAGCTAAGGCAAGGATGGCAACGGCCAGCCGGCTCGATCTGGGAAATGACATAGCGAAATACTCCTGCAAAAACTCGGGTACGTTAAGATGATCGTTGGTGTTGTATCACGAGAAGCGCGGACACGGAACGAATGTCGAATTCTAAGTTTCGCTCTGAGCAGAGTCAAGATGCCGTAAACCCGCTGAAAAGTTGCCTTTGCGGCAATTCTACTAGGAACGCGGAGCGGCCGGGAACGATGCTCGTAACCATTTTTCCTCGGGGCGCGTCTTAACGGCAGACAACCGGGACCAGCGATTCAAAAATAACGGAGGATTCTGATGAAAAAGTTAATTATTGCGGCGGGGCTCATAACCGCCCTGGCGTTGGCCGCTTTCGGCACGACGGGCGGCCTGCCGGTCAGCTTTGCGGGCAGTTGGACACTCGATAAAGAGAAGAGCCAGGGACTCAATCAGCGGATGCAAAACGCTGAGAAAGTCACATGTGTGATTGCTCAGGACGACAACACGATTTCTGTCGAATGGAAAATTGAGGGCGGTCAGTCCCCGGCTGGCGGGCCCGGTGGTGGTGGCGGCATGGGCGCCGGACGCGGTCCGGGCGGTCCGCAGACCTACAATCTCGATGGCAAAGAAGTGAGCGCGGAGGCGATGGGCGGAACCAATACGATGAAAGCGACCTGGTCGGATGCGACCAAGACGCTGGAACTATCGTCAGTTCGCGCGGGCAACTTCAACGGCCAGGATTTCAAAGCGACGACCACGGACAAGATGTCCCTGTCGGCCGACGGCAAAGTGCTGACGATCAATCGTCATAGCGAATCGCCGCGCGGCACGCAGGATTCGACGTTAGTTTTCAACAAACAGTAGTTTCTATTTGGAGTGCGGTGGCAAGCGTAAGCGCGACACCGCTTTGGATTTTTCGTGGCAATCCAAAGCGCCGTCGCCGCTCCGCTCGGCCGGCGCACTCCAAACAACTCTCTAGCCTCAACTTCCAATCGCAGTTACAATCTGACGCGTGCCGACGCGCTTCCGATGGAGCCTGGTTTCAGATGAACGGCTTTTGGATACGCGTATCTGCGACCTGCCGATTAAAATCAAAGGTTCATTCATCGAACCTCACATCAAACGCCTTTACAGCGAGCTGAACGATCGCGGCATTCGTTATAAGCCGCACGTGTGGCTGTCGGCCGAATGGTTCACGCCCGACGGCGTGCCCGGGTTTGCCATTCCGTTTTATCTCGCGCACCCGCGTCTGATGAAGCTCGAACGGAAGTTTATGCGCGAAGTTGAAGGCGGCACCGACGTCGAGTGCATGCGCATCCTGCGTCACGAAGCCGGGCATGCCATCGATAACGCGTTTCGACTGCATTTCAAGCGCCAATGGATTCGCACCTTCGGATCGTTCACGCAGAAATATCCGCCCTCATACAAACCTAAGCCGAATAGCCGCCGTTACGTTCTGAATCTTGATGCGTGGTATGCGCAGGCCCATCCCGCCGAAGATTTCGCTGAGACCTTCGCGGTTTGGTTGCAGCCGCGCTCGAATTGGCGGCGTCGGTATCGCGGCTGGCCGGCGGTGCGCAAGCTTGAATACGTCGATGATCTGGTGAACGAGATCGCCGGCACGCGGCCAAAGAATCGGGTGCGAAAGAAAGTCGAAACCCTGCCGGAGATTCGGATCACGCTGCGCGAGCATTACGACCGAAAGCGCAAGAAGTACGCGTTCGAATGGCCGGCCTACCTCGACAACGATCTGCGACGGATTTTTTCGCATGAGCCGCGGCATCGTTCGCGCGAGACGGCGGCGAGTTTTATTCGGCGGGTGGCGCCGGAAATTCAGCAGTTGGTTTCAGAAGGAACGGGCGTGCACGGCTACGCCATCGATCACGTTACGGAATTAATGATCGAGCGGGCGGCGCAACTGAAGCTGCGCGCCATCGGCGGAGACGAAAAATTGAAACGTCACCTGATGGTGATGCTGACCGTGCAGACAATGAACGTGGTGCATTCGGGTTATTACCGGATTGCGCTCTAACTTTGGAGTGCGGCGACCCGTCGCCGCTTTGAATCGGTGAGCGAGCAGAAGCCAACAAACAATGAAAAAGCGGCATCAAGGCCGCCGCACTCCAAAGCCGCCGCCAAAAACGGCGACACGGTCAAGAAACTGCGCGTGATGGTTCTGTGTCACGAAGACCTCGTGCCGCCGGATTCCGTCGACGAGCTGACGCCCAAAGAAATTGCGCCCTTCAAAACTGAGTGGGACGTGATTTCGACGCTGAAGCAGATGGGTCATGAAGTTCTGCCGGTCGGTGTTTACAACAACCTGGGTGTTATCGGTAACGGGCTCCTCGAATTCAAGCCGCACATTGCGTTCAATTTGTTGGAAGAGTTTCACGGTTATCCGCTCTACGATCAGCACGTCGTCAGCTATCTCGAGCTGATGAACCAGCCCTACACCGGTTGCAATCCGCGCGGCCTGACGATTTCACACGACAAGGCCCTGGCCAAAATGGTGCTGGCGTACCATCGGATCCACGTTCCTGCCTTCGCGGTCTTTCACATGAACCGTGTGGTGAAGCGATCGAAGCGGCTGAAGTTTCCGCTGCTGGTGAAGTCGATCAGCGAGGAAGGATCAGTCGGTATCGCGCGCGCGTCGATCGTGAACGACGACGAGAAGCTTGCCGAGCGGGTCGAGTTTATCCATCGCCAGACGAAGACGCATGCTATTGCCGAGCAGTACATTGCCGGACGCGAAATTTATGTCGGCGTCCTGGGCAATCAACGGCTGCAATGCTTCACGCCCTGGGAACTGGTGATTGAAAAACTGCCGGAAGGCGCCCCGAACATTGCCACATCCAAACTGAAATGGGATCCGGCCTACCAGGAGAAAGTCGGCGTGGTAACAAAAGCCGCGGACATTGATAAGAAAATGCGTGAGAAGATCGAGCGGCTGTCAAAGAAGATTTACCGCACGTTGTTTCTGAGCGGTTATGCGCGCCTGGACTATCGCGTCACTGACGCCGGTCAGATTTTCCTGCTTGAAGCAAATCCAAATCCGCAGATCGCTTTGAACGAAGATTTCGCTGACTCAGCCCAGGACTGCGGAGTTGATTACGAAGCGCTCCTGCAAAAGATTATGGCCGCCGGACTCAGATATCGAACGGCTGCCTGAGCAGGCCAAATAGAAAAGCGCCCCGATAAAAATCGAGGCGCTTCTGGTTTGTTTGAATTGGCCGGTTACCGAATCGTCGCGGCTGACGTCACGACAAGTTCCTGCTTTTGCCCGTCGAAAACCAGGCCCATGAATTCGTGCACATTGCCTGCCTGGCGCGTGCGAATTGCCGTGTACCTGGCTTTATCGGTTCGCGCTTCGAGACGCGCTGCGGTTTTTACCTGGACCTTTCCCTCTTTGAGGATGGACAGCTCGCCAGTGTCATGATTAAAGCGGAAGTCATAGGTTCCCGCCTTGACCAAAGTGCCGCTCACCATCACGTCATCGGCAAGCGCCAGTCTGACTTTCTTGACCTTGTCGGCGAATGCCGTAACTGTCCCGAGCGCCAAAACGATCACCGCAACGAACGACCGAAATAAATACGTTTTCATTTTCTCACTCTCCCTGTTTAAAAACTTCGAAATTGGTTCGAACAACCTGCGTCGGTCGTTCCCGTGTGAAAGTGAAACGCGGTAGCGGTGTAGGAAGTTGCAAAAACTTCTTTAGATCCAACCACTTGGATGATCGATCCAGATTGCTGGAGAGTTAACGCACAGGCGTGGGGGTGACCGCCAACTCGTTAACAGGGCGGGTCGTGTCCCAATTCAAAATCTCTATGGGACTCCGTGGAACTCCGTGTCTCTGTGGTGAATTTGTTTTAACGAGACTCCACCACAGAGACACAGAGAACCACACAGCATGCACAGAGAAAAGCAAGTTAGGACACTGCCAACAGGGCGGGAGCACACTTCACGCGATAGGCTTGCGCGCGAAAGATCTGTGCAGAGTTACGAGTCCCAGATGCGCTCAGGGTTCCAGCCAATGCCGAGTCATATCACACCAAAGCACAAGTCCGCGCCATGACTTAAAGCGCGCATAAAAGCGCGCAATCTTCTTGTCGCTGGCTTTGCGGCTCTGATTTCGCAATTTTGCGAACTGCGCTCGGATCCAGGAATCCAGCGCTAATCCGTCGTAACGTCCCAGCAACTTCAGCAGATTCTCAGCGGCGTAATTGCCGACGCCTTTCACGTATTTAATTTCCTTGAGGAGTTCGGATGTTGGTATGTCATGTGGCCGTAATGAGCCATCCCTCACGGTCGCGCAACTGCCCCGATGGCTTGCGTGCAGCCAGTTCTCGACGTTCAATTCGCCTGACGCGACGCGTTCGGCCAGCTCTTTCAGGTAAGGCGCGCGATAACCTGAGCGAATCTTATCGCGATAAAACTTCTCCGATTGCTGAGCCATCACTTCGGCCGTGGGAAACGATTTGCGGCCATTGTTAGCTTCGCGACCGAGTTCGTTGACAAGGCTGTGAACCATCTTTTCCGTCAGCGCCCATGAACAGTTCGTCGTGCAAATCATTTTCACCAGGTCTTCGAAGACAGTCGGCGATCGCAGCAAACGACCGGCGCCCTGGGTCGCAATCCAGGCAAATTCCGGTTCATGAGCAACGGCTTCGTAAAAATCGCTCATGTCGTCGTCGAGCCGGAACATGTGGCGAACGTCACGCACAATCTTTTCAGCCGCGCGCTTGCCGACGTGCCGCGAGGAATTGACGAGCATTCCGCGTTTCGCCTCGGAAATGGTGACGGTGACCGGCTTCGCTGGACCGAGATCGATCACGCGCGCGAGCGTCCATTTCTCGTCATCGAATTCGAACGGCGGCAGGGCGTACCAACCGTGGCTCATCACCGTGCGTCGGAAGTTGAAGTTGCTCGGAGTCGAGATCGTGATCTTCATGGCTAATCCAGGGTTCCGACCCTGCCAAAGGAAACCGAGGTTTGCAAGCCCGGCCAGGCGCCGGTTGCTGGGAACGCTGGAGGCGTATTACCCTTCGCATACCCCTATTAACATTTTCAAGCCCGTACAATCGGGACGCGGACGCCCCCCGCAGCCGCGCAATAAGGAGAACAATTTGTTTGGACTGAACCCGCAGCAGGTTTTCTTTC
>DASUTF010000267.1:0-5801 GCA_036374695.1 Pyrinomonadaceae bacterium | reverse complement strand
AAGAAACTGGAAGAACACAAGCGCACGCTGGAAGAACTGAAGCGCGCGGCCGGCAAGCCCTAATTACGATTTCAATTTCGCCTCAAGCTCCCGCCCCACTCTAACCGCATCGTTATGCTCCGGTTCATATCCCGGCGAGGGTTGGCTCTCGAACAGGATTTTTAGTTCGCGATGTGCATCTGGTATCCGTTTGGCTTCTGCATATGCTTCCGCCAACCGCAGACGCAATAGCGCGTTGTTAGGACCGAACTTCAGTCCCTTCTCAAGGTACTCGATCGCTTTGCCGACATCGCCACCCAGAATGCGCGGCGCTTTCAGGTAAACCTGGCCCAAGGCCATGTACGCACTACCTGATTGGAAGCTTTCGTCGATTTTCAGCACCGCCTCCATTTCCCGCTTGATGTCCTCGATCTCGGCAAGTCCGGCGAGCGTGCTGATTTCTGCATTTCCGCCATAGTTAGCGCCCAGCCAAAAGTGACCTTCGGGGCGGTCATTGTTCAGCTTGACGGCCAGCTTTCCGGCTTCAGTCCCATCGTGAAAAGCCTTCTCCTGTTCGGTCTCGTCGGTTGTGTGGCTGCCCAGGTAATAGTTGTACTTAGCCACCCGCCAAGCCACTTCATAATTCGTGGCGTGCTCGGCCGCCGCCTGCCGCAAGGCGATCAGCCCCTGCCGAACCTTCATGACGTCGGCCCGCTGAGCGTAGAGTTCGTCAGCCTGCGCGATGCTCTCGGCCGCGGAACGGCCGGTGGAGGGAGCAGAAACGGCCGGTTCGGCGGGCGTACTGCAGCCCCACAGGGTCGCAGCGAAGATCACCGCTGCGCCTAAAACGGCTGGTTTCGATAGTATTTCGCGCTTCGACAGCGCACGGACGCTGATATTGTCTAGTGTTGCCATACAGTGATTTTTACGCTTTCCAAATCCGACTGTCTCATGTATATTGGCTGCCCTGAAGCAACCCGAACACAACGGTAAACCAGTGAAGGCCGCGGCATTTTACGACCTCGAAGGGACTCTCGTCAGCACGAACCTGGTCCATACGCTCGGGTTCTACGCCCGCAACCAACCCGATCTGTTCCGCAGCGTCAAGAAGAGTGCGGCCACCCTTCTGAGCGTCCCCTTGTTCGCCGTGAGCGACCAGTATAGCCGAAAAGTCTTCAACGACCTGTTTTTCAAACGGTACAAGGGCGAGTCGGAAGACCGGATGCGTTACTTTGCCGACGAATTGTTCGAGAAGGTGCTGAAGCCGGCGGTCTTTCCCGGCGCCTTCGAATTGATCGAAAAGTCGCGCAGCCTGGGGCATCGTCAGGTGGTCGTCACCGGCGCGCTCGACGTTTCCGTTAAGCCGCTGATGGAATACCTGGGCATCGACGATTACGTGTCGAATCGTTTGGAGTTCGTGAAGGGAATCGCGACCGGACGATTGCTTCCGCCGGTACTGGCGTCCGCCACGAAAGCTTCGTGGATTCGCACGTACGCCGAACGTGAAGGAATTAATTTGAGCGAGTCGTTCGCGTACTCGGACAGCATGAGCGACTTGCCGATGCTTTCGATTGTTGGTCACCCCGCCGCAGTCAACCCGGATCTGCGTTTGCGACAAACGGCCCTGCATCACGACTGGCCGATATTGAATTTGAAATAGTCCGTGGTCCGTTGTCAGTGGTCAGTTGGAAAAACGCAACTGAGTGCCGACAAGCCACTGACGACTAACAACTGACAACTGACTAATTCCATGGCCCTTCAACTACGAAAGAAAACACACGAGTCGATCGTCTACATCGACAGCGACAGCGCGCCGCGCATCATGCCTTCGGGTGAGGACTTTATCCTCGAAGACATTCCGGTCGGCACGCGCGTGCTCTATCCGAATCCGCCGCTCAAGGGGTTGCCTAATCGCGAGGCCGCGATTCGCTATGCGCTGAATCATCCGTTGGGTTGTGATCCTCTCTACGCGCAACTCGAGCCCGGCATGAAAGTAACGATCGCGATTGACGACATCAGCTTGCCTTTGCCGCCAATGGCTACGCCGGATATTCGTCAGACGATGCTCGAAGTCGTGCTCGATCTCCTCGGCGCCAACGCCGTAGACGATGTGCACATCATCATCGCCAATTCCCTGCACCGGAAAATGACTGCTTGGGAAATGAAGCGCATGGTCGGGCAGACGATCTTTGACGCCTACTACCCGGATCGCTATTACAACCACGACGCGGAGTGGAAAGAAGGCCTGATCAAAATCGGCGAGACGCGACACAAAGAGCCTCTGGTCCTCAACCGGCGCGCCGCGGAAAGCGACCTGCTGATTTACTGCAATATCAACTTTGTTCCGATGGACGGCGGCCACAAATCCGTCGCGGTCGGGCTGTGCGACTACGAGTCGCTGCGGGCTCATCATGATCCGCAGACGATTCGCGACTCGGACAGCTACATGGATCCGGCGCGCTCTGAGCTGGCAAACAAATGCGAACGGCTCGGAAAGATTGTCGATAAGGAACTGAACGTCTTTCACATCGAAACGGCCATCAACAATCGCATGTACAAAGGCGACATGGATTTCCTTTTGAAGAACGAGGACGACTTCACCGCCTTTGATCGCATGAAGTTCGAAGCCATGCGGTACACCATGAGCAAGCTGCCGCGGCCCGCCCGGCGCAAGTTACTGCATTCTCGTCCGGCGCAGTACGAGATGACGGCGTGCTATGCAGGCAAGACCGAGCCCGTGCACGCAAGGATCATCGAAAAGGGATTTCAGCAATACGCCATCCCGGTGCGTGGGCAGTGCGACATTCTGATCACAGGCATTCCTGACATTTCCCCGTACAACGTTTACTCGATCCTGAATCCGTTGCTCGTGCAGGTGATGGGCCTGGGCTACCACTTCAATTTTTATCGAAACAAGCCTTTGCTGAAGAAGGGCGGCGTTCTGATCATTCATCACCCGTGCTATGACGAGTTCGATCACAACCATCATCCCAGCTACATCGAGTTCTTTAACCGGCTGTTGCCGGAATCGCGTGATGCTTTTTATCTGCGCGAAAAGTACGAGCGTGAGTTCGCAAACAACCCGAGCTACGTCGAGATGTATCGCCGCGGCAACGCTTATCACGGCGCGCACCCCTTTTTCATGTGGTATTGGGGCGAAAACGGGCGGCAGCATGTCGGCAAAGTGATCGCGGCCGGCGCGGAAAACGCGCACGTGCCGGCGATGCTGGGTTGGGACCGCGCCGACAACCTTACCGAAGCCATCGCGATGGCTCGAAATCACATGGGCAATTCAGCGGAAATCACGATGCTGCATCAACCGATGATTGGCATCGCGGACATGGAGTAAGGAAGTGATAATTCCAGTCACAATCAAAGCGTTTCTTCCACGGGTCATCGCGTTTGCCAGCACCCTGCTGGTTTCTTTCGCGGTCCTGAACTTTCTGCCCAGCGCACGCGTGCGGCGACAGACCAACTTCGCGCGAGCCGCGGCGGACGGAAACCTCAAGCAGATGCGCCTGCTGCACATGGCCGGAGTGAGCGTTAACTCGCACGGGGCCTGCTGTTCGCCGCTGTTTCTGGCAGCCGGCGAAGGACGGCTGGATGCAGTGCGTTACCTACTCGACCAGGGCGCCGACGTAAACGCGCGCGAATATGGTGGCCGGACGGCGCTGACCGAAGCTGCCTTTTCCGGCAACGCTTCCGTAATTAAGGAACTACTCCTGCGCGGGGCCGACATGAACGCGGTTTCCGACGCAGGCACTCCGCTCGACGTCGCGATGCACACTAATAACGCGACAGCAATTTATTTGTTGAAGCATTACGGCGCCAAGCGTAGCTGCGAACTTCGCGGCGGTTGCTAACGGATTCCGAGCGATGAACACCAATACACTTTCGCCAACCGAAATCTTCCGGGACCGCAGCCTTTTTCTGATCGGCGGCACGGGCTTTCTCGGCAAAGTGACGCTCAGCATGCTGCTGCATCGCTTTCCGAATATCGGCAAGGTTTACGTGACGGTGCGCGCTCGCTCGCAGGAGGAATCCGAGACACGGTTTTGGAACAACGTTATCAGCGCGCCGCCGTTCAATCCGCTGCGCGAGCGTTACGGCTCGGCGCTCGACGGTTTCATTCGCGACAAGGTCGAAATCGTCGGCGGCGATATCGCTGAAGACAACCTGGGATTCACGGAAGAGGAAGCCGAACGCATCGCCAAAAATGTCGATGTCATTCTCAACTCGGCCGGCAACGTCACGTTCAATCCGACCCTGGAAAGTGCTCTGCGCACGAACGTAGTCGGCACGCAAAACGTCATCGCGTTTACCAGGCGCATGAAGCGGCCGTGTCTCGTCCACATCTCGACCTGTTTCGTCGCCGGCAATCGCTCCGGCTCGATTTGGGAAGACGATGAAGTGATGGGCTATTTCCCGCGCCGTGAGGAACTGACCGGTGTCGAGTTTTCGGTCCAGGAAGAGATCCGCGACTGCGCCAAGATGGCCGAACGCGCCCGGGAAGAAGCGAAAGACGCGATGATGGCGGCGTACTTTCGCGAGCAGGCGCGCAAGCGCCTCAACGAAGAGATGCGCGACGCCGATGATCCCGACGCGCTCGGGCTCGCGGTCGCGCGCGAGCGCAAAGTCTGGGTGCGCACTCGCCTTACCGAAATGGGGATGCAGCGCGCGGAGTTCTGGGGCTGGCCGAACATCTACACTTACACAAAGGCGCTCGGTGAACAGTTGGTGGCCGCGGAAACCGAAATGGTTCGCAGCATTGTGCGGCCGAGCATCGTCGAATCCGCGAAAGACTATCCCTTCCCGGGCTGGAACGAGGGCTTTACGACCACTGCGCCAATCGTCTTTCTCACGTTCAAAGGCCAGCGCCAGCTTCCGGCGAACAAGAAATTAATTCTCGACATCACGCCGGTCGATCAAGTCGCGGCGGTGATGCTGGCGGTTTCAGCTCAAGCATGTGTCGAGCAGCCCAAGCTCGTTTATCAGGCCGCGACCGGCGATTCGAATCCCAACACCATGGATCGAATCATCGGCTTAGTCGGCTTGTATCGCCGTCAGGAGGAACTGAAGAAAGAGACGGGTTTGCGCCTGTTTCGTGATATTTCGGCCCGGTTTGAGCCGTTCCCAGTCTCGCCTGAGCGTTTCGAATCGACTTCGATTCCGCTCATGAACAAAGCGGCAAAGAAAACTTCTGAGCTGCTTGATCGCGCGCGTCCGCGTTGGGGCGGCGGCCGTTACGAAGGCGTGATCAATCGAATGAAGCAGACCGCCGATCGAGTCGAGGAGCAGACTCGCGAAGCGAAAGAAGCATTCGAGATGTTTCTTCCCTTCACTGTCAACAACGAATACGTCTTTCGGGCCGACAACGTGCGCGCGTTATTCAATCGCATCAGCGAAGACGAGCGACAGCTGGTGATGTGGAATCCGGATCAGTTCGACTGGTACGACTACTGGCTTAACAAGCATCTGCCGGGATTGAAGAAGTGGGTGCTGCCCACGCTTGAAGAAGACATGCGCGCGCAGCCGAAGCGCGTTTACACGTACCGCGATTTGGTCGAGTTGTTCGAGACCACGACTAAGCGTCACGCGACACGTGTCGCAATGCGGATCGAGCGCGACGGGCGCAAAGAGCAATACACGTATGCCGACCTGGGCGAGCTCGCTACGCGCGCCGCTGCTTTCTTCGCCAGTCACGGGATCAAGTCAGCCGATCGCGTCATTCTCTACAGTCACAACGCGCCAGAGTGGGGCATGAGTTATTTCGGGGTGCTTAAAGCCGGCGCGACCTGCATTCCGATTGACGCGGAAAGCTC
>DASUTF010000266.1:0-6080 GCA_036374695.1 Pyrinomonadaceae bacterium | reverse complement strand
CGTATGCAGCGAGTCGCCGAGCAACACGACATTTTCGAAGTGCCAGTTCGCATTCTTGACCAGGACAAAGTTTATCCATTTCGAATTGTTCGACAGCAATGCATGCCCGCCGAGATCGCGCGCAAACACCTCGCCGACATTGCGACGCGTCTCTTCATCAGGCAGCGTCGCGAAGCCGGCTTGAACCCACGTCTGCGCGTCGCATTCGACAATGAAGGTGCTGGTGGTCTTGTTGAACTTGTACGAATGCGCCGCGAACACTCCCGCCGCGCTCTCACGGAACGTAAGCGTCAATCCGTGAAAAAGCTGGTTCGTGCCGTACCAGATGTACTTGTTCGGACGCGTGCTCAGGTTTGGCTGGAAGTGTTCGCTGAACTGCTGTCGAACCGTGCTGTTGACCCCGTCTGCGCCGACCAGCAAATCGCACGAGTCTTTCAGTGATTCGATGTCGCTGACTTCGGTTCGAAAATGGATTTGAATGCCAAGCTCTTCACATCGTCTTTGCAGGATCTTCAGCAGGCGAAGTCGCGCGATGCCGGAAAAGCTGTTGCCGTGAATCGAAATCTTTTCATCACGATGCACGACATCAACGTTGTCCCAGGCTTCAAAGTCGCGCGTGATTTCCTCATGCGAGGCTTCGTCGGCTTCGCGCAGATTGCGGAGCGTCTTTCCAGAAAACACGACTCCCCAGCCAAACGTATCGTCCGGTCCGTTCCGTTCATAGATGGCGATGTCGTGAGCGGCGTCGGCCTGCTTCATGAGGATGGCGAAGTACATGCCGGCCGGCCCGCCGCCGATGATTTTGATTTTCATGCGGGTACGCACGCTTCCAGCGTGCTCCTAACTTGATCGCACCGGCCGAAGGGAAAAGCACGCTGGAAGCGTGCGTACCCAAAGCCCAATTAAAGTTGGTACTCTGACGCCGTTAGTTTGAGTTGTCTAGTTCGTCGAGAGCTTGCCCTAATCGCCGCACTCCGGTTTCAAAAAGTTGAGGTTCGGCGCACATGCCTATGCGCAGGTGCTGCGGAGATTCAAAAAAGCGGCCGGGCACAAAAGCCGTTTCGTACTTTTCGTGCAGCAGAGTCCAAAGTAAATCGACGCTGCCTTTCTCCAAACGCGGAAAACAAGTTGTGCCAATTTCGGATCTCGAGGCGGTGAGTTCCTCGCGCGAGTCCAGGAAATCATTCAACACGGTGCGGTTGCTCTCCAGAATATTCTTCGCGCGGGCAATGAACTTCGGCAGCTTCCGCATTGCCAGCACACTCAGACGTTCTGCCGGATGCGGCGCAACCGCGCCGAAGATGTCGTGCAGCAGACGCATTCTCTCTGCGAGTTCCGGTTCTGCCAGGATCCAGCCACAGCGGACTCCGTGCAGGCCGTAACCTTTCGTCAAACTGCTGGTTGTGATGAACTGCGGCCCGAGGTGCACCGACGAGTGCGGTGCGTTTTCGAACATCGCCTCGAGATAGACTTCGTCAACCAGCACGCGCGCGCCGACACTGTCGGCGATTTCACCGGCGCGTCTGAGCGTCGCTTCATCTATCAACGCGCTGCTCGGGTTATGCAGATTCGTCAGCACGATCAAACGCGTCCGCGAACTGACTTTAGTTTGTAAATCGTCCAGATCGACGTGGAAGTTGTTTTCGAATGCGCGTGAAAAGCGTTTAACCGGCAATCCGAAGTATTCGGCCAAAGCGAGCAGCGGCTCATACGTGGGTTGCTCAATCAAAACTTCATCGCCGCGTTCGATCGCTGCCGCCATCGCCAGGTGATTGGCCATCGACGTGCCGCCGGAAATGGTGACTACGCATTCGGGCGCGACGTGACAGTGCTCGGCAATCGCATTTACCAGCGGGCTGTATCCATACGAGTTGTCACCGTTCAGATCGATGTCGTCGATCGTTGCTTCGAGTTCTGCGAAGGGAAGATTCAGAATTCCGCTCAGCGCGAGGTCGTACTTCACCTTCGGCCGCTTCTTGGCCCATTGCATGTATGTGGATTGAGTGTGCATTCTGAATTCAGGTGTTAGAGTACCGACTTTAGTCGGGCTTTTCTAAGTCGTAGTCTGAACCGCTAATCAACGTCCCATTTCTTACCATAATCGAGAACGGGATACTCGCGCCAAATCTTCGAAGCGGTTTCGCGGCCAACACGTTCTACGAAAGCTGCCGCGCTTGACCATGGCCGCATTCGAAGCCGCCGATATTCGACAGCTTCCCGGCGTTGGGTGGGAGTCATTTTTCGGTAGTCGTACACGGGAGTTGTCCAAGCAGAAGAACAACGGGCACCTGCCCGACTAAAGTCGGTACTCTAACGCTTGTAATTCCTCGCCCACAGAAAATAGGCCGGCACGCCCAGAAACATAATCCCAAAACTGATCGCGCTGTTCCGCGGATACTTGTAGATCATGCTGAACGTTATCACGGCACACATGCCGATGAAGAAAAGCGTCGTGAACGGATGTCCGGGAATGCGGAACACATCAGCGCCGCCGCGCAGCCGTCTGCGGAACACGAACACACAAGCCGCGGTCATTCCGAACGAGACGACATCAACCGACACCGCATAGTTCAAGATCTGTTCGTAGCGGCTGCCCACCAGGGCAATGGCCGCCGCCAATCCGCCTTGCAGCGCAATCGCAAATGCCGGCACGCGCGCGGCATTCAACGCCGCCAGACGTTTGAAGAACAAACGGTCTTCCGCCATCGCGAAATAAACTCGCGGCGCGGTCAGCATGCTCTGGCTCAGGAACCCAATCGTCGAGATTGCGATGCCGGCGGCGATGAAACGCGCGCCTTTGTCGCCAAGGGCAAGCCCCATGATTGCTGACGCCGGCGTCTTCGTTTTGGCCAGCATCTCCGGCCCGAGCACATACACGCAGACGAAATTCACTGAAAGGTAAACGATGATCACTCCCACGACGCCGATTAACAGAGCGCGCGGCAGAGTCTTGCGCGGCTCACGAACTTCACCCGCGACATAGCAGGACGTTTGCCAGCCGCCATAGGCGAACTGCGCGGGGATTAAAGCCGCGCCGAACGCAATCAAGGTTTGCCAGGTGCTTCCGCCAGACGCGACGGCGCCGACTTCCGTGGACGCCGGAGTCGCTAATGCAAGGCCGATGACGACTAGCGCAGCGATGGCGACCAGCTTAAGAATCATGAACGCGTTCTGCGTAAACGTGCCCGCCCGCACCCCGATGCAGTTCACGGCCGCCAGAACGATCAGAGCTGACGCGGCCAGCAACGCCGCGCTCCAGTCGCTGGCTGTCCTGCCGGCGACGGCGAATACATGATTTGCGAAGATGAGCGCGACCGCGGCCATCGCTCCCGTCTGAATCACGAAGAGCATGCTCCAGCCATAAACAAAGCCGACCACCGGGTGCATCGCGTCGCGCAGGTAAACGTATTGCCCGCCTGTCTCGGAAACCTGCGATGAAAGCTCCGCATAAATGAACGCTCCGGCCAGCGCAATTAGCCCGCCCGCGATCCACACGCCGAGAATCAAAGACGTCGAATGCACCAACTGAGCAACGACGTAAGGGTTAGTGAAGATGCCCGCGCCGATGATTCCGCCCATGACGATCATCGTGGCGTCGAAGAGAGTTAGCCGGCGCGCGAGTCTGGGTTTGTCGTTATCTGCCTTTACTGAAGAGTCGAGCATAGAGGCCTAGCGCTGATTGTAGAGTTCAAGAATCGCAGCCCAACCGAAAGGTAGCATTCGGGGTGGTGATTCCATTTCGTTCGCGTATTTGATCATCATTTCCAGGAAGTAACGGGTGTGGAGAAACGCTTCGACGATTGGTCGGGTATGCTCTGTCCAGTTTCGATTGTGTTCTGGCTCGAACGTTTTGCCTGTGCCATCCGCTACGATCTCTTCAAACCAATCGCACAAGCGATTCTCGGTAGCCTGGGCAATGCTTCGGAAGATTTCGACTGCTTTTAAAGTGCAATCCTGTAATCGATAGACCTTGAAAGACTGATGATAGAAACGATAGATGCCGTCCTCACGCTCAAAACCAAATAGTTCTTCCACTCGCTCCAAGTCAGGCAGTTTAGACCTGATCACCTCAAGTAGCCTTTGGTCTTTCGCAACTTCCTTCTTCAGGAACTCTTCTTGTATCTCACTGAGATTGAACATCCGTCACTCTTTCAAGAGTTGTCTACAATCATTAGTGCCCAAACGGTAGTGATGAGCCCCGCGGCTCAAGTCATTCTATTGATCAACGAGCCTGGTTACCTGACTGTTTTGGCATTTTGCCAGAACCATATTGCCAACTATCCGCCGAAAGTCGTTAAGGTTAGAGGTGCCCTCGGACTTCCATAACGAGTTAGATGAGAGCTTGGATACCCTATCCTCCATGACTTGAAAAGTTCCGTTCAGCCACGCCCGATAGGACCTGGTGGCTGGGAGGTAGCGCAAGAACAGTAGATATCGTTCTCCTGTTGCCGGATAGACTGACGTACCAACGGATGCTGAAATCGATCGACCCGCAATATTAATCCGACCGCCGGCTCTAACTACCGTTATCACCTGACTCTTCAAAATTGAACCCTTTTGATTGTTCTTAAGGATGTTTTCCACCTTCAACTTATACTCGGTGAAAATGAACTTGCCGTTCGGAGTGAACAGCGGAGCATCGTTCACGATTGTGCCCTCGACAACCACATCGGCATCGCAGGAAATGTCATTCAGGAAGGTTGTAACGTCGGGAAGCGCATCACTGTCGGGAAGAAGGACGGCCTTACTGTAGGTAAGGAACTGTCCGCGTCTGGACTTAGCGATCCGATCAATAAGGCTTTCATCGCTCTCGAACTCTTTATACAGATTGCCGTGCGCTTTCTGTTTTTTGGTGAGTGGCTTGCTCGTAATTTCCTTCAGTACCTCGGGAAGTGGTCTGATCGTTTCTTTCCAAACATAGCGACCTTGCTTGTCAAGATAAGCAAGGGCGTCACTTGTTTTCATTAATGCGAGTCCATCGAAAAACTCTTCACCCATGTCGAACCAAGGACTCTCGATCACCAATTTTCCATTAGCATCGATAAAGCCACCATGACTTCCCACGGAGACCGGTGCTAAACCCTCCTTAAATTGCCCGGCCATGGAAAACCGAGGCTGGATCACGGTCTCGCCCCTTTTGTTGATGTAACCAAGCTTGCCACTATCGGCTTGAATGACTGCGAACCCTTCGCTGAAAGGTGCGGCGGAATCAAATTGGGGAAATATTTTTACGGCACCGGTTCGATCAATGAATCCGACTTTGTTATTGACGACAACTCGAGCCAGGCCTTCCGAAAAGCCACCCGCCCAATCAAACTGGGGCTCAATTACCATCTTGCCCGTTTTATCGACGTAACCATACTTTCCGTTTAGTTGGACAAGGCCTAGTCCTTCAACAAAATCGCCCGCCCCTTCGAAGCGAAATGGAATAACAACTTCTCCACTCTTGTTTATGTATCCGTAACTTCCAGCTTTTTTTACCAACGCAAAACCTTCAGAGAATGGCCACGCTTCTTCGTATTCGGCTTTGATGATGAACCTTCCCTGGGAATCTATATAACCGAACTTTCCTTCAGTTCGGGCGGCGGCGAGCCCTTCTGCGAAATCATCAGCCGATTCGAACTGCGGGCTTATGACTACTTGGCCAGTCTTGTCGATATAGCCCCACTTGGATGCAGTACGTACTTTCGCAAGGCCCTCATGAAATTTCCCGGCCGCGTCAAAAGCGGGGCGGATGATCGTCCGACCATTCCTATCGATGTAGCCGAATTTCTCGTCTTGCTGAATTAGGAAGATCCCCTTGTCTTGCGCGTGACAAATCAGAACGAGACAAGGTATGAGTAGCCAACTTAGAAGAGTCGCAAATCCGGTTAGCGCCTTCACTAAATATCTATTCCGTATCTTTCAACAGTTGATTGGCGATCACGAGCTTTTGAATTTCTGAAGTGCCTTCGTAAATCCGCAGCGCCCGCACGTCGCGATACAGCCGCTCAACGACTGATCCGCGCACCAGTCCGCTGCCCCCGTGAATCTGCACGGCCTGATCGCTGATGCGGCCGGCCGCTTCCGTGGCGAACAGT
>DASUTF010000265.1:0-58646 GCA_036374695.1 Pyrinomonadaceae bacterium | reverse complement strand
GATGAGGTCGCTTATGTTTCGCTCGGGGACGGCACTTCGAGCGAAGGCGAGTTTTGGGAAGCGCTCAACACGGCGTGCAATTTGAAGCTGCCGGTTGTGTTCCTGCTCGAAGACAACGGCTATGCGATCAGCGTTCCCGTAGAAGTACAAACCGCGGGCGGCGATATTTCGAAACTGGTTTCAGGTTTTCCGAATCTGTTCCGGCAGAAAGTCGATGGCACTGATCCGGTCGAATCCTACGCCGCCATGCAGCGCGCCGTGGATAATTGCCGGAAGAATCGCGGGCCTTCCTTCGTTCATGCGAAGGTCATTCGTCCGTATTCGCATTCGCTGTCCGACGACGAGAAGCTCTATCGCGCCGATGAAGAGCGCGCATCAGATGCTGAGCGCGATCCGATCAAACGTTTCGGCGCGCGGATAGTCGATGAAGGCATCATCGATCAGGACAGCCTGCAAACGATCAAGGATGAAATCGACCGCGAAGTAACTGAGGCCGCTGACGCGGCGCTCGCCAGTCCGCAGCCCGGGGCCGAGACAGCAACACTTTACGTTTACTCGCCTGATGTCGATCCGACTTCTGAGCAGTTCGACACCGAAGACAAAGTCGAACTCAGCGGCAATCCCGGCACGATGGTCGATCTCATCAATCGTTGCCTGCACACCGAGATGAAGCGCGATCCGCGCATTGTCGTGTTCGGCGAAGACGTGGCGGACTGCTCGCGTGATCAGTTTCTCGACAAGGTGAAAGGAAAAGGCGGCGTCTTCAAAGTCACCGCGAACTTGCAACGCGAGTTTGGCAGTGCGCGCGTCTTCAATTCGCCGCTCGCCGAAGCCAACATCGTCGGCCGGGCGATCGGCATGGCGACTCGCGGTTTGAAACCGGTCGTCGAGATTCAGTTCTTCGATTACATCTGGCCGGCGTTTCACCAGATTCGCAACGAATTGGCCCTCATGCGCTGGCGTTCGGGCAATGATTTTGCGTCGCCTGTGGTGATTCGCGTTCCCGTCGGTGGGTATTTGAAAGGCGGCGCAATCTATCACTCGCAGTCAGGCGTGTCTTTGTTCACGCAGATTCCAGGTTTGCGCGTCGTTTATCCTTCCAATGCGCTGGATGCCAACGGATTGCTACGCACGTCGATTCGTTGCGACGACCCGGTAATCTTTCTCGAACACAAGCACCTTTACCGACAGGCCTATAACAAGTCGCCTTATCCGGGCGAAGATTTTATGGTTCCTTTCGGCAAGGCGAAGACCGTGCGCGAGGGAACTAACCTTTCGATCATCACCTACGGCGCGCTGGTGCAGCGTTCGGTGGTCGCGGCCAAGGAAGCGGAGAAGCAGGGAATCAGCGTCGAGATAATCGACCTGCGCAGCCTCAACCCGTACGACTGGAACGCGATTGCCGAATCCGTGAAGAAGACTTCGCGCGTGATCGTCGCGCACGAAGATTCCATTTCGTGGGGTTACGGCGCTGAGATCGCGGCGCGGATTTCCAAAGAGCTCTTCGAATATCTCGACGCTCCGGTCCACCGCGTGGGCGCGCTCGATACCTTCGTCGGTTATGCACCGCAATTGGAAGACGCCATCCTGCCGCAGGCGGCGGATGTTCTGAAGGTGATTACGGAGGTGCACTCTTACTAACAATCCGCGTGGGCGCGTTTAGAGTGTTCACGTCCTCATGAGTCGATCAATCTGCGAAAGGAAGACTTCCATGATTCGCTATTTGTTCTCGACTGGCGCGCTGCTCCTGCTCTTTGGCTTACAGCCCGTTAACGCCGCCGAATGGATTGTCGGCATTGCCATCTCGAACAACGACCGTACCTACGCGTGGTTCTCAGACGGAGTGGTCACGTCGGGGTCGCCCACGCACTTTGAGACGCACAAGCATGCTGAGGCCTTCAAGCTTCCCGCCGGTCGCAAGCCCTCCGACATCGTAGCCATTGCCATAGCCAAGTCGAACGACCGCGTCTACACGTGGTTCAAGGATGGCAAAGTAGTTGTGGGCTCAACGAAAGATCTCGCGAGTCATGTGGGGCCCCGCAACTACACGCTGCCGCCGGGTAAAACCGTAGCAGACATCGCGGGCATCGGCATCGCTCCGGATGGGCGCGTTTATGCGTGGTACAAGGACGGAACCGTTAGCGTTGGCTCATCCATCGATCTCGACCGCCACAGTGCCCCGAGCAAATACACTTTGCCGGCCGGCGTTACGTTCGACGACATCACTGAGATAGACGTCGGCCCGGATGGGCACGTCTATGGCTGGTACCGGATGGGTTTAGTAAGTGAAGGAACGACGGAAGATCTAGACCTCCACGAATCGCCGCGTGGCTTTGTGCCTGTGCAGGTGGTTTATCGCTCGTGGGGACCACGTTTCCGACGGCAACCGGATATCGGGATCGCGGTCGCAGGACGCAAACCCTACCTTCCAGAACATCAGGACGAAGAGGCTGAGCCAGCCGATAGTCCATTCGGCCGTACAGGTGCGCGCCCGGATTTGGTTGAAGCACCTGACTTAGCCATGACTAAAATATCGCCGGCTCCGGCGGCCGGACCGTTCCTCGCCACCACCCTCGGTCGCTCGCTCGATCCAATGATCGCGGTGGGCCATCGGTTCATCATCCTTTCAGACACCGGCTCAATTGCGTTTTACGACAAGCGCGGCAATTTGCTTCCCACAAAGAACGGCGTGCCTACTCACTTCACAACGGAGGAGTTCTTTGGAGGCTTTGTTGCGAAGACTAATGCCGATGGCAGCTTCAATGACAGGAACATCAATCTCTATCTCGGTTTTCCAAAACCGTGCGACACATACCCGCAGACGAGGTACGGGAACCATTTCTGTTTTGATGACTTTTACGACACGCGCGTTCAATTCGACCCCGCGACACGTCGTTTCTTCATCATGTCGAACTCGCGTCATCAACTCTCGGAAGAGAAGGGCCGCATCTGCATGACCTACAACGTGGCCCTCTCGCAGATCACCGACACGAGCGACTGTGTAAACAAGAACGACGATTCGATCAACGACCTCTGCAAACTTACGTCCGACGAATACTGCGACTTGCCGCGACGCCTTGTGGCCTTCGCCGTTTCCAAGACTGACGACCCGCGCGACGGCTTCCACCAGTACATACTGACGGAAAACGAGTTCCGTGACTGGCCGTGGATGGCTGTCAACGGCGACCATTTCGTCGTCGCCCATAAGGGAGAGGTGGACCCCGATAGCCCGGCGATCATCGTGTTCTCGACCGGCGCTCTCAAGTTAGGCAAGGGCCACCCACCGTACTTTCGTTACAGCAACCCCGCGTTGGTCGGAGCCAAAGCGCTGCCGCCCGGACAGCACGGCCCCGTCGGCGAACCGACCCTTCTGTTATCCATGACGAGCGGGCGTCTGGACATATTCGCATTTCCTAAGTTAGCGGACCCGTGGCAAACGCCGACGCCTTTGGAAGAGTCGGTGGAGTTGGGCGATCACGCTCTGCCGACTTTCGGAGCCGTTTACCGCAACGGTTATCTGTACGGTGTCGGTCGCAAAGAAGCGGAGGAACTGGATGGCGCGAAGCGGTTCAACGTACGTATCGTCCGCCTTCCGGTGACGGTTTCGGCTTCGAGCATAACTGTCTCGACTAACCCGGCTGACGGTTTTCTCGACAGGTCCTTTGGTCTAAGGGCACCGGGCGATCCTGCCGACAGCCGCATCAACTACAATCATCCCTCGATGGCCGTGAACGCGGTTGGCGACATGTTGTTCGCCTATCACCGCGAGCCGTTCGCCGGACCCGCCATTTTTCCTGAAGCGCGTTATACCCTCTGGCGGATGGGTGAACCAACGTGGCATTGGAGCAGAGTACTGAAGGTTGGCGAGGGCCAGGCCAACGACAAGATTGACTACACCACGGCCGTCGTCGATCCTTCCGACAATCGATCGTTCTGGGTCGCCCTTCCTTATGGGAAATCCGGCGGCGGGTACCGAACAGCGTTTGGCAAAGTTAAGCCGTGAAGAGAGAGTGCGGACGTGCTGAAAGGCACTACGGAACTGCACAGGTCTTGACCTTCGGAGTGTCACCTAAGAATCGCGAGTGATCCGGAGAGTCGTGGATCACGCCAGAAGGCATCCCTGATGGAACATACCCGGGACGCCGTTGATTGTTCTTCACCCGCCAGGGGGGAATGTTTATAGCGACATCGCCGACTCTTATCTTCGAGGCTCCTTCAGGAGCGGAATGTGAGAATGTCGTTCTTAAAGGAGCGACATTGTTCCTGGATAGTCCGATGCTACAAACATCTCGCTTCTAACGGCGCGAAAACCGACGCAATGACCGCCCGCTTTTTCAAAACCCCCGCAGCCTTCCGCAAATGGCTCGCGGCCAATCACGACAAAGCCAAAGAACTCGTGGTGGGGTTTTACAAGAAAGGCTCAGGCAAGCCCAGCATCACCTGGCCTGAATCTGTCGATGAAGCCCTGTGCTTCGGATGGATTGACGGCGTTCGCAAGACCATCGATGACGAAAGCTACATGATTCGGTTTTCGCCGCGGAAGCCGGAAAGCATCTGGAGCGCCGTCAACATTCGCAACGTCGAGCGGCTCACAGCAGAAAAACGGATGCAGCCTGCAGGATTGAAAGCGTTCGCGGCCCGCAAGGAAAACCGTTCCGGCATCTACGCCTACGAACAGCGTCCGGCGGAACTGGTCGAGCCCTACGCCACACAATTCCGTCGGAACAAAGCGGCGTGGAAATTCTTTCAGACCCAGCCGCCGTATTACCGCAAGACTTTGACGTGGTTCATCGTCAGCGCCAGGCAGGAGAAGACGCGGTTAGCCCGGCTCGCCAAGTTGATTGAAGCTTCCGCCAAAGGAAAGCGATTGACATAGCGATGCGCAAAGTCACTCTGGGGCTGGCAAGCAGCCTCGACAATTTCATCGCCCGCAAAGACGGCGGTTCAGACTGGCTTCAATGGAGTAGCGAAGTCGCTGAGATTAGCGCCAGGTTCATGAAGACCGTCGATGTGCTCGTGATGGGCCGGAAGACCTATGAGGTGATGCTGGCCGCTGGTGAGACGTCTTACCCCGGCGCCACCAATTACGTCTTTACGCGCGCGGCGGACAAAGCTGCCGCGTTGCGAAAGAGAGTCGGCAAGAAACCGAATGTACAGATCGTCTCGGGAGACGCGGCCACCTTCGTCGGACAACTGAAAAGCACCAGGGGCAAGAAGGGCATCGCCGTCTTCGGTGGCGGCAAGCTGGCGAGTAGATTGTTCAACGCCGATCTGATCGATGAAGTTGTGCTCAACGTGCATCCGGTAATTCTCGGCTCTGGCATTCCGCTATTTCCCAAAATCGAGCGCCAAATCAACCTCGAATTGTTTGAGGTGAAGCGACTGAAGAACAGCTGCATAATGCTTTCATACCGTCTTCAGCGCTGAACCCCTTCCGAACAGAGGTGAATAGTAACTCTGTATCGCTTCACTCCGTCGTAACGCCCAAAAAAGCGGATTTTTAAGGCTCGGACGGCGAGATTGTGTCGGCACGTTGATTGCGATTGTCCTGACTGCAAACACACTAGACCTCTAATCCCGACACAACTGAAACCATGGTTCTAAGGAGGACTGTTATATGAGCAAACGTTTGATTGCAGTGCTCGCGGGGGCGCTGCTCTTACTCTCGCTGGCCGCCACAAGCTTCGGCCAGGTTCCAACGACAACCACAACCACGACAACCAAGGTTGAAACAGTTCAGAACGCGGACGGAACATTCACCATTGTCGAATATCCGGTTGGCAAAGAAACGGTAGTCACGCTCACGCCGGTGAACGTAAAAGGCGCGACCGGGACAGCGACCATCTTGCGCGCCGCTGATGGAACGACAATCAAAGTTAATCTGACCGGCCTGCCAACTGAGGTCGCTGCGCTTAATCTTTATGCGGTTGACCCAACGGGCGCCGTCACGTTACTCGGACCGATTGCAGTAGCAAGCGGTGCCGGCACATTCACGACGACGACTCCGCTGTCGCGCTTCATGTTGATTACGTCGCCTGAAGCCGCGCTGGCCGCGTATGACGCAAGCACCACAGTGCTTTTCCGGAGCGCCGTGCCGACAGGCCTCTCCGTAATTCCACTTTCGGGTCCGGTTGGCGACAAGGTAGCAGCTACGACAGCGCCGACGACCGAAGCCGCGGTGCCGATGCTTGGCATCCCGAACTTGAAGTTGAAGGACGACACGGAACTGAAGGTGAATTTCACCGGAGAAATGGCGGGTGCACGCGCGAATATCTTTATTACGCCCGAGAAGGAAGGTCGGACGAAGGTGAAGGTGCGCTTTCACGAGCTGAAGGACGCGGCGAGTGGCAACACTTACATTCTTTGGGCCGTGTCACCTGACGGGCAATTCCAGAACCTCGGCCAGGTGGTGAATCTCAAAGATCGCCACGAGGCTGAAGTTAATGCCGAGGTGCCGTTCCCGGATTTCGGCCTGTTCGTGACGACCGAACCAATAGGCACCTTCAAGACGATCGTGAAGCCGGCGGGCGCGCGCGTTGGTTTCATCGAGATCGTTCCTTAACCCTGAACTCAAAACTGCTAAACTACGAGGCCGCCACGGGGCGGCCTTCTTTTTAAGTCCCGTTGTTAACTGGCCTGATTGGCGCAAGTTGCCAACTTGCGCTACAACCATGGAACCCTCGCCGATGGCGCTTCGTATAAGTGACGCAAGCCAAAAGATGGCGAAAAAAAGGCCCTAAGTAGAAAGGTCTCAAAAGTGTTGAGATGAAAGAAGCGACGGACGTATTAAAAATTGTGGGAATGATTTTGCTGGCGCTGTTCGTGCTGGCCGTGGGTGTGCCGCTGGTTCTGGCCGCTGCCGGAGTCGCCCTTGGCGTGCTCGGATTCCTGGTTGGGCTGGCGGTGGCGCTAATAAAGATCGCGGTCGTTGTAGCGATTATTTACCTGATTATTGTTGGCATTCGCGCGGTGTTGAAGTGAGGTTCAAGCGGCGATCTCAACGTAATCAACACAGCTGCTCGGTTCCGGAATAGGCAAACCATCCTCACGCATTCCCTTCAAATGAAGATCAATAGCTTCACGAATTTGCCGTTCGGTTTCTTCGATCGTCTGACCTGTTGCGACGCATCCCGCTAAATCTGGGACATACGCTGCATAGTTATTCTCGCCTTTTTCAATTACGATAGCGTATCGCGAAGTCCTTCTCCTTAACGCTTCAACCCCGCTTGCTTCAGAACGCTATTGAGTGTGCCGTGAGGCAAATCGTCTCACACGTTGAACCTGAAATTCACTACATCGCCCTCCTGCATGATGTAGTCTTTTCCTTCCAATCTGGTTAGTCCCTTTTCCTTGGCCGCTGGGTACGATCCGGCGCGCATCAGATCCTCGTAGCCGACGATCTCGGCGCGGATAAAGCCGCGCGCGATGTCGGAATGAATTGCTCCGGCGGCGTCCTGGGCGCGCGAGCCCTGCGGTATGGTCCACGCGCGCGCCTCTTTTTCTCCGGCCGTCAGGAAAGACATCAGGCCCAGCACCCGATACGCGCTCTTGATCAGCTGATCGACACCGCTGCTTTTGACGCCCAGCGACTCGAGATACTCGATGCGTTCCGCGGGCGATAGATCGACGAGGTCAGCTTCGAGTTGGGCGCAAATGACAACGCACTCAGCTCCTTCGGTGACGGCTATTTCGCGCATGGCCTTTACCTGTTCGTTCTCGTCGGGCGCGTTCAGGGCGGCCTCGGCTACATTTGCTGCGTAGATCGTCGGCTTCATCGTCAGCAGGAAATAGTTTCGCGCGATGACGCGCTCTTCCTCGCTCAAAGAGACGCTTCGTGCCGGCTTGAATTCTTCCAACGCCGGCTGCAGTTTGTCGAGGACCTCAAGCTCGGCTTTGGCTGTCTTATCGCCGGTCTTGGCCGTTTTCTGTACTCGCTCTCGGCGTCGCTCAACTGTGGAAAGATCGGCAAGGGCAAGCTCGATTTGGATTGTCTCAATGTCGCGCCTGGCATCGATCGAGTCCTCCACGTGTACCACCGTTTCGTCTTCAAAACAGCGCACGACATGGATCATAGTGTCCGTTTCGCGGATGGCGTGAAGGAATTGGTTCCCCATACCTTCGCCCTGCGATGAGCCGCGCACCAGCCCCGCAATATCAACGAACTCGACACTGGCCGGCACGATTACTTCCGTCTTCACCAGTTTGGCCAGAGGAGCGAGGCGTTCGTCGGGAACCGCGACTACGCCGACGTTGGGTTTGCTGGTGGAAAAAGCATAATTGGCAATCAAGGCAGACGACTGGGCCGTCACCGCATTGAAAAGCGTTGTCTTACCGACGTTGGGCAGTCCTACCATTCCAGCGCGAAGCATAATCTCGACTAACAATACTATACGATCAAACTAAAATCAGTCGGGGTAGTGCCCTTAAATTGGAATTCTCTTTGTGACCTGTGCGTTCTTTGCGTCCCGGCGGTAAGCATTCTCAAGCAGAATTACCTCAGAGCCGCCGAGGTCGCGGAGCGCGCGCAGAGAGATACTGAAAATCTGGGCGCTACGTGTCCAGGTGAAGTATTCCAAAAACAAAAATTGCCGGACGAGAAAAACACTCGCCCGGCAGGTTCTGTGACAGTCAGAACCGGCTATGGAATCTTTTGCATGGTGATTGTGATAGTTGGTTCGGTGCCGGCAGTGCGACTGTACGAAACCCAGTAACCAGCTTTTGGATACCTCACAACTTTGTGAATCGAACCGTCAGCTTTTGCTTCGGCCTCAGCGCCGAGCACGGCTTTCGGTGTCGGAACACCATGCGAGCCGCTCATGTAGTCAATCGCGATGGCGCTGACTGCACCCTTCTCGTAATAGATCTGAACGGCTTCGTTATCATTGAACAGGTAGAAGTCCTGCTCCGGGCTTTTCTCGCGCGGCGAGCCAAGCTTCTTGCGCGCCTCGTCGGTCGCCATGCCGATCTTGACGCCGCGAAACTGGAATCCATTCTCTTCCGGCGCGGTGATGCTGCCTTTTGAACCCTGCGCCGACGCGGTTGACGCAGTGAAAAGCAAAACGAATACGATACAACTGAAGAGAACCACCCTCTTAAGTTGATTTGAAAAGGATCTGAGGTACACGCGAAACATCTATTGCTCCTCCTTACCCTTGGTTGCCGTGTTAGATAAACGCGGCGGAAAGATGATGGCGGCGGTAGCCTTCGGGGTTCGGTGGGCTGACCGACCGTGCTTCTGTGCGTGACATTATGCCACCGTCGAACGCCAAGTCAACTGGTTTTCGACGCTGCGCAGCCAGGCATTTTCGGCTATTGACTGCCGCGCGTTTTTGGCTTAGAAGGCATTAGGGGTTTTCTCGAAGTCCAGGCTGGTTCGCATACATATTGAAGGAGCTCTAGTTGATGAAAAACAGTAAATTGGCGCAAATCCTGCTGATCCTGACGCTTTCCGCTATCGGGGCCGTAAGCTGTACGCCGAGCGGGAATACGAACACGACCACCACCGTCACCGCCACGCCGGCGCCGACACCTGACACCAATGCCATCGTCGCGGAGATCACTAAAATTGAGAACGACTTTCCCCGCATAATTCGCGAAAAGGACGGGGCAGCCGTCAGGCGGGTGGAAGCAGACGACGTTGTGATTGTTTACCCAGACGGTTCGCCGGGAAACAAAGAGCAGGACATTAAGGATATTGAAGCCGGCACGATCACGTTCGATGCGTGGGACATTTCAGACATGAAGGTTCATGTAATCAATAATGACACAGCGGTGGCGACCTTTTTAATCACGGTCACGAATGGAAAGATCAAGGCGCCTGACGGCAGGACGCAAGACATTAGCAGCACGGTTTGTGCCGCGAACGGCAAGTATCGCGTGATTGACACCTTTGCGCGCCGAAATGCTCAATGGCAATTGGTAGCTTCGGGCGTGACTCCGCTTTCCAAGGCCGCAGCCGAAGCCGCGGCCGCGTCGGCCTCACCAAAAGCGTCACCGGGAGCAACCGCGTCTCCGGCAACGAAAGCTTCACCAGCTCCGAAAGAGGCGCCGACGCGGAGACCGCCACCGCCGCCTGCCAGTACTCCGTAACGTTTCTGAGGCGCATTCGCGGGTAGTGTTCACTGGTAGAGCACTACCCGGTAGTGTCTGATGCTTTAATCCCTGATCAGCAGCGGACTTGAGTCATGCGACCCCTTCGGTATTCCATCAACATCACATTGGACGGGTGCTGTGATCATCGAGCAATTCCGGCGGACGAAGATTTACATCGTCACGCGGTCGAGAACATCGCCCGGGCCGATGCCCTGCTGTTTGGCCGGGTGACTTACGAAATGATGGAGGCAGCGTTTCGGCCACCGGCGCGGCCAGGGGCGAGGCCTGATTGGATGGAACCCTTCGCCCGGACGATCGACGCGGCCAGGAAGTACGTCGTGTCCAGCACCCTGGACCGGGTCGACTGGAACGCTGAGCTGGTGCGCGGGGATCTGGAGAAGGCCGTTCAGCAGCTCAAGCGCGAGCCGGGTCAGGGACTGTTCACCGGAGGCGTGACGCTCCCGCTGGCGTTGGCGGAGCTGGGATTGATCGATGAGTACGAGTTCGTGGTGCATCCCAGGCTGGTGGGCCATGGGCCGACGTTGTTTGCGGGACTATCAAAGCCAATCGACTTGAAGCTCGTGGACCGGCTGGAGCTCGGCGCGGGAGCGGTGGCCCTGCGGTATGAGCCGAGAAGATAGCCGCGCAACACAAGATTCAGGACTCTATCCACTACTCGTTCGCGTTGACGCCGCCTTAGTTTTGTTATAAGAACCTTCACGCTCTTAATCCATTCCGGAGGTTACGTTTATGAAGAAACTGATCGCGGGCGTGTGTTTTCTCGTGCTGCTTGCCGCTTGCCAACCTGTGGCGAACGACAACATGGCGAACGCCAACAAGACACCAGAGACAAAGGCCGTTGCGCCGCCGTCTGAAGCGGACATGATCGCGAAGGAAAAAGCGGCGTGGGACGCGTTCAAGCGCAAGGACGCGGATGGCTTCAAGAAAATGTTGGCGCCTGAGTACGTTGAGATTACGGGTCGCGGGACGATGGATGCGACCGCGACTGTCAGCGGTATGAACGACGTGACGCTTACCGACGTCACCTTTGCCGATTGGAAGATGACGGCCATCGACAAGGATCTGGTGCTCTTGACGTACACGACAACCCAGAAGGGAACGTTTAAGGGCGAGGCTTTTGATGGGACAAATCGGCACGGCGCGGCGTGGATCAATCGTAACGGCGAATGGTTGGCGATCTACTTCCAGGAGACTCCGGTGCCGAAGACTCCACCGCCGCCCCCGCCAGCCTCCAAGCCGACAGCATCATCAGCATCACCCGCAGCTTCACCGGCTAAACTCGAGACGAGCAATGATGTCATCGCGAACGAGAAGCTGGTTTGGGATTTATTCAGGGCCAGGAACTTTGACGGATTCCAGACGCTGCTGGCGCCCGAGTTCATGGAAATTGAACCGACCGGCGTCTACGACAGGGCGGGCACCGTTAAAGGTGTTTCAGAAATGGATGCTTCACAGTTTGAGCTGAGTGACTGGAAAGCTGTGAAGTTCGACGAGGATGCAGGGTTGGTCATTTACACGGTCACGATGAAAGGTCCAAAGCCGCAGAAGGATTATCACGCGAGCATTTGGGCCAAGCGAGACGGAAAGTGGCTGGCGTTCCATCATCAGGGAACCCCGGCTGAGGCCGACATGCCCGCCGCATCGCCTTCGCCGACAAAGAAGATGTGAAAAAGAAAATGTAATCCGGTGATCGGTGCGCGCGTCTCGCGCGCCGTAGCCGCACGCTACGTGAGCACCTGAGACCAGGGCGGACTTTCAATGTTCGCCCTTAGTTTTGACTGGAGCGCAACCGTCTCGGTTGCACCTTCACTGCGAAACTCGAGCAAGCGGGACGCTTGCGCTCCAGTCTATTGCTCTACGCCCAGATTCCGGGAATTGTCGCTGTACAGGAAGGGCATTGCCCGGTGGGCATGACGTTCATCTGCCTAATCAGGTAACCGTACCGTTCTACTAAAAGCGCGTCGCAGTCGGGGCAGTACGTATTCTCCCAGCGTCCGACTCTGCCCGGCAGGTTGCCGGCGTAGATGTAACGCAAGCCGGCCTCACGTCCGATCTCGCAGGCGCGCACCAATTGTTCAGCCGTCGTGTTCGCGTTTTCCTGCATGTGATAGTCCTGGTGGAATGCCGTCACATGCCAGGGGATGTCCGGCGAAACCGCCGCGATGAAATCTGCCGCGCGCCGCAGCTCGGCTTCCGAATCGTTGAATCCGGGAATGACCAGCGTCACGATCTCTTCCCAGAAGCCGCGTTCGTGCACCATCTTCACCGTGTCGAGAATGTTATCCACCACGCCCCCGAGACTGCGGTAGCTGCGATCGCTCATCGTCTTCAGATCAATCTTGTAACAGTCAGTCCAGGGCCGCAGGTAATCAAGCACCTGGGGAGTCGCATTGCCGTTTGAAATGAACGCAGTGCGAAAACCTTCGGGCCGGGCTTTCTGGAAGACATCGACCGCCCATTCAGCGGTGATTAGCGGCTCGTTGTAACTCGATCCCACCATTGATGCGCCGTAGGCTTTCGCCATCGCCACCAAACGATCCGCGGTAACCGCATTCGGCATCGACACGGCCGCATCATCACGAAGCGCCTGCGACGTCAGCCAGTTCTGACAATACGCGCAGTGCAGGTCGCACCCGAGCATTCCGAAAGTCAGCGTGTCAGAACCGGGCAAACAGTGAAAGAAAGGCTTCTTCTCTGTCGGATCGCAGGCCAGGGCCGCGACATAATTCATCGGCACCCGCAGATGACCCCCTTCGTTGAAGCGGACTTTGCAGATGCCGCGCTTGCCGGACCTTATCAAGCAGCGATGGCCGCACGCGAAGCACTTCAGCGCGTCATTAGGGAGATGCTCGGTCAATTCCGGCGCGCCTTCGCCGGTCAAATCATCCAAAACTTCAGCGAGTGAAGCTTGTGTCTTAGTCAGTGGCATTATGATTTACTGCAGAAAGTCCGACGAGGAATTATACTCCTCAGACGTCAGTTGTCCGTGGTCAGTTGTCAGTGGCACGAAACTAATCACGCTAAACAACTGACAGCGGACGACTGCCCACTGACAATCATGATTATCGAACAAATCACCGTCACCGCCTTTGAGCAACACACCCGGGTACTCGGCTGCGAGAAAACCAGGCGCGCGATCTGCATCGATCCCGGTGACGATTCTGACGCGATTGCCGAAGCCATCGACAAACACGGCCTTGAGCTCCAGGCAATTGCGTGCACGCACGCCCACATGGATCACATCGGCGGCGTGGCGGGACTAAAGAAGCGTAAGCCCGAAGCAAAGATCATAATCCACCCGGCAGACGAATCGATTTACCATGCGCTGCCGGCGCAGCCGGGGTGGATCGGCATCCCGCAGTCGCAATGGAAAGCCTACGGATTCGATTACGACGCACCTCCCAAGGCCGACGAACATTGGACTGACGGGCAGATTTACGAAGTCGGAGAGCTTAGCTTTCGCGTGATCCATTGCCCCGGGCACACGCCCGGACACGTTGTTCTCTTTGAGCCCCGCGAGCAAAAGGCTTTTGTCGGCGACTGTTTGTTTGCCGGCTCAATTGGCAGAACAGATTTGCCCGGCGGCTCGAGCGAACAACTGATGGATTCGCTGTTCAATAAAATCCTGCCGCTGGGCGACGACGTGGAAGTCTATTCAGGGCACGGGCCGGTAACGACGATTGGACAGGAGCGACGCACGAATCCGTTCCTCACCGGGGTGTATTCGATTGGCAGCGGAGGCCGGATGTGAGCGAAACGGCCGCCGATTAACGCGGATCGACGCAGATAAGGTCAAAAACTGCTCGTAATCTTATCCGCGCTAATCCGCGTGCATCAGCGGCTAATTCGTCGTTTCGGCTACGGCTTCTCGACAATATCCTTCTTCTGCGTCGCCACAAACGCGATCAACTCGTCCTTTTCCGCCTGAGGCACTTTGTACTTATCCATCGCGGCCACCAGATGTTTTGCGGCCGCGTCCCAATCAGCTTCCGTGATTCCGAGACCGCCGTGCGTCGTCTTCATGTCGCGGCCCAGGTAGACGCACGGGCCGCCCGCGGCTTTACAGAACTGATCGAGAATGTGTTGCCGCAAACGCTGCTTCGAGTCGTTACTGAAACCCGCAAAGAACCGTTCGAAGCGTTTGTCGGTCGCAAGCCGGACGATGAAGTCGTCGACTACCAGCGCGAGTGCGTCATAGCCGCCAACCCGCGTGTAAAGCGACTTTTTCTCCAGGGCATCATGCGTAGCAGCCACTGACGCGGGCGCCGATGTTTGGGGCGCCTGCGCGACGGCGACTGCGGCGATGGCCATTAGCAGACATAAGGTTAGAGCAACTCTCTTCATGATTCTCACCTCGTGATTTTTGAAGTTGTGGCACAGACTTCAATCTGTGATGCGATTAAAGTTTCAGGATGAATCACAGACCAAAGTCTGTGCCACGCGGAAATAAGAAGGCGGCCAGACCGTTCGGCCTCGTCGCCTTGATAGTTTTCAACCGGGTGTTCAGAAAGTTAATTTGGCAGCAGCACCGCGTTAACCACGTGTATCACCCCATTGGACTGATAGACGTTCGCGGTGGTGACGGTTGATGTGCCGCCTTTTGCATCTCGCAGGACAATGCTATCACCATCCATCATCGCCCAGAGAGTGCCACCGCTGACAGTCTTTAACGACGCCTTACCACGACCTTTTCTTATCAGCTTTGCTAAAGCGTTGGAATCGTACTTGCCGGCCACGACGTGGTACGTCAAAACTTTGGTCAGCATTGACTTGTTCTCGGGCTTAAGCAGCGTGTCCACCGTTCCGGCCGGTAGCTGATCAAAAGCGGCGTTGGTTGGCGCAAAGACCGTGAAAGGTCCCGCACTATTAAGCGTATCGACAAGCCCCGCTGCTTTCACGGCGGCGACCAGGGTAGTGTGGTCCGCAGAATTTACGGCGTTGGCGACAATTGTCTTGCTCGGATACATTGCCGCACCGCCCACCATTGGGTTCTCTTTCATCATCGCGTTTTCTTTCATCATTTGCGCGGAAGCATTTGAGCCCGCGAACGCGATCCCAGCGATCACAAACAGAATGGCGTAAAGCCTTTTCATCTTTTGGTCTCCTCTTTTTGACTTCGAATTTCGAACTTCTGAAGGCTATACGGGAGTGAGGGACGGATCGGATTTACTCGTCGAACAAGTTAGCCGGGATTTACAGGATTAACACGATTAGAAACAAGAAAGCGGCCTCGTGATCTAATCCCACTTAGATCATGACGCAGGACTGGCGAGATAAATTGCGCCGGTTGGAGACGCCGATCCCTTCTCGGGCTCGAGCGTGATTGCCACGACCGCGTTCTCACGGGCTGCGGCGGGCATTTCGTCCATCATCATCGCCTTTCCGGCTGGATCGACGGTGAAAGTCTTGCCGGGCATTGGCGCCTGACCTTTGGGAATAAACCACACTTCATAAGCCATGCCGGCGGGTGCCATGGGAAGACCGTCAGTCATCAACATGGCCTTTCCTGACTTTTGATCAAAGATGAAGACTGCCCGCGCATTCTGCGCCTGCGCTGTGCCGGTCAGATCCATCCTCCTGCTGTCGCGCGAATTTAATAGCGCGAGAGCTTCCTGGTCGCGCCGCCGAGCCTCGCGTTCACGCTCTAGTTCCCAACGCTGAGCTTCAATCTGGGCAGTGAGGTTGGAAATCTTGTGGTTTTGAACCAAGAATACGCTAACCAACCAAAAGATAAGACCAACCAGCGCTATGCCCGCTGCAATTTTCAACCAATAACTTGGGGCATTAGCTTTCCGTTGAGGCGCGATAGGCACTACGTTATTGACTTCGCTTGCCTTAGCCGAATGACCTTCCGCTCTGATGGAGGAGAGAATACGCTCGCGAACTTCAGCGCCAGGCTCAACCGCTGTCGAAGCGTGCGCCAGCAAACCGGCTGCGTCGCGCATCTCGGCCAACTCTGCGCGACAGACGGAGCAACTCTCGAGGTGTTCCTCGAGCTTGCGCCGGTCCGGAGCGTCCAACGCATCCAGCGCATGCAGAGTCAGCAACTCTTCGTATTCCAGGTGTTCCATCCTCTATAGTCCGCGTGAATCCTGGCGCAGAACTTCTCGTAATTTCATTAGTCCGGCCCGCATCCGCGTCTTTACGGTGCCCAAAGGATCGCCGAGCCGGGCGGCAATTTCACTCTGGGTGAGGCCCTCAAAGTAAGCCAGAAAAAGCGTTCGTTTCTGCTCCTCGGGCAATTCCTCTAACGCTTGCCGCACAATTTTCCCCTGCTCAGATTTGACGGCTTCTTCGGCCGCGTCACCGGTCACGTCTTGCGCGGAATGCGCTACCACCTCTTCCGCTGTTCTTGCCCGGCTGCCAAGTGCACGCAGGCGATCCAGGGCGCGACTGCGCGCGATGGTGACCAGCCAGGTAAAGGCCCGCCCGCGCGTGGCGTCAAAGTCCCCAGCCCGCCGCCAAACCTGCAAAAACGTCTCTTGAAGCACGTCCTCCGCCTCGTTGCGGTCATGTAATATACGCAGGATTAAGCCAAAGAGGATTAGCCGGTAGCGATCATAGAGAACCGCCAACGCTTGTTCATCGCCGCGCGAGACCGCGGCGAGCAGTTCGTTGTCGGAAATCTCTGAGGGCTGGGCGTGCAAGGACTGGGACCCCGCGTTTATCGCTTTGGCGCCGAAATGGCCGGACTCAATCGCACCGATGCGCCTTCGCGGCTCGTTCGTACACGTAGGCGCCGGTTAGCCGCACTCGCGTCCGAGGCATATGTGATCGTGTAAGCGGTGCGCAGCTGGGCAACCACGTCGTCGTAAGCTTTCTGCAATTCTTCCAGACGCTTGATCGAATAGAAGACACCGCCCGAAACATCCGCGAGCTTTTGTCCTTCTTCGGCGGCCCGCGTGGTAATTGTCAGGTACCGGGTGCGCATCGGATCGACGGTGATTGTCGGTTTCGGCACGCTTGCTTCCGGGATTAGCCCTGACGGTACGTACAGCGGGTAAATCAGCGCGCCCGATTCGATGGTCGCTTCCAGGATGGCGGGGAAGGGCACGAAAGATCTGTTGTCATCGCCGTCAGAGAGAATGACGATCGCGGTACGCTCGCCGCGCAGCGGCTTCAGCGTGTGCACCAGGGAATATCCAAGCGCGTCGTAAAGCGAGGTTGCCCCGCCGGCATCGAAATCGTCGAGCTTCCTGGAAAGCAGGCTCCGGTCCGTCGTGAAATCCGAGATGATCTGAATATCGTCGCGGAAGCCGATGATTGCGATCCGATCCTGGGGGCTGGCGGTGTTCAGAAAGTCGCGCGCGGCTTTGCGAATGAAATCGATCCGTTCTTCGACGCTGCCGGAAACATCGAGCAGCAGAATCAGATTGAAAGGCTCAGTCGCCGGCGTGACCTCCACGATCTTCCGTTCCGCGCCTCCTTCGTAAACCGCAAAGTCACTGGGGCGCAGGCCGGCGATGGCGCGGCCGTTCCGATCCGTCACGCTCGCAGTTACTCGCACGAGCTGGGGCGCTACGCGCGTCGCAACTTCTCCCGGCGGCCGCAATACGACCAGCGATGGTTCATCGCGCGGCGGCGGCAGCGTCCTGGCGTAATCGCCGAACAGGCGCGGGCTGACCTTGCGAATCGCATCGGTCAAAGGCCCATCGCCGCTGCGCACGATGGCTCGCGCGGCTTCGGTGAGCGGACGCTCGCGCAGATCATTCGGCGCCATGCTCGGATCGACGTTGAGCAGGATGACGCCTCGCTGCGTCGTCAGGTTCAACTGCACGAGCTTTTCTTTGGCAGCCTTCTTTTCGCCGTCTGATGTTTGTCCGTTTCCGTCCGCATTGTCTGGGATCTCATTCGGCGTGCTATCGCCGTCTTCCGCTTCGGGGACTTCTTTCTTTTTGTCTTTGCTTTTCCTGGCGCCCGCGCCCAGTTTGCCGGAGATCGAATACGATCCCGCCCGCCCTTCTTTGACCTTCGGCAACTCGACGTCGCTCAGAAAGCGAGGGCGGCTGGCCTGCCAGAGGAACTTGAACTTCACGTCGTCCAGCGGCACGTCGGCGTGAATGGTGCCGGTGTTCGTGGTTACTTCGGCCAGGGCCAGATTGCCGATGACATCCACCATTCCGCTTTCGCTTTCGATCTTCACGCGCGTGCGGGCCGGGACGCGCAGGGTCAGGTCGATGCGATCCGGCGCCGGCCGCTCACGCACCGTAATTTCGCCGCCTGAAATGCTCACGTCGCGAGGCTCGATTGGTGCACCGGGTGAAGTGGCCTGCAGCAGAGGCTTCAGTTCTTCGTCGTCTGAAGCGATGACGGACACGCGGCCGTTGCGGTTTCTGATTGTCAGCGTGGACTTGGCGCCGATGTTGAGTTCGCGCTCGTAGGTCTGAGCGTGTGCAGGCTGAACCGCGGGAAGCAGCAGCGACGAGGCGATAACGACAACGAAGATGCTGTGGAAAAGCTTTTGAAAAAAGCCGGGAGAAAACACCGGGTGGAAAAGCATAGCGCCTGATATTGCCTTTGGATGCACGAACGGTCAAGTTAGATGGGCTGGTTGGGCGTTCTTATTCTGTCTTTGCGATCCTTGGCGACTTTGCGTCTTTGCGTGAGCCAACCTGTTTCGCAAAAGGCATTTCACGCCAGGGCGCCAGGCCGCAAAAAATTCAAAGTAAGACCATCACCACACCTCGCGAGTTCTGCTAGAATCGCCCGAATTCGATGCCGAAGACAAGATTTCAATCGTTCTCGGAGTTCTGGCCGTACTATCTGAGCGAGCACAGCAAACCGGTAACGCGGGCGCTGCATGCCGTCGGATCGTTCGCCGGCATCGCGCTCCTGATTCTGTTCATTGCGATTGGCAAGTGGTGGCTGTTTCCTCTGGCGTTCGTGCCGGGTTACGGGTTCGCCTGGATCGGGCACTTCTTTGTCGAAAAGAACCGGCCCGCGACCTTCACCTATCCGCTTTGGTCATTCATGGGTGACTGGAAGATGCTGGCGCTGATGCTGACGGGAAGATTGAAATAGGTCCATGGGTCACATTCGTCCTATAGGCACATAGGACAAATAGGACACATGGGACGAATGGGACCTATGCGCGAATCTAAATCCGAACGCCAGGCTCGCACCCAGGAGATCATCAAACTGCTCAAGCGCGCGCATCCTGACGCCAGGTGCGCGCTCAACCACTCGAATGCTTTTGAACTCTTGATCGCCACGATTCTTTCGGCGCAATGCACTGACGAACGCGTCAACAAAGTCACCGCCGATCTGTTTCGCAAATACCGCAAGCCGGAAGACTATCTGAAAGTCCGGGACACAGAGCTGCAACAGGATATCAAGACCACGGGATTCTTCCGGAACAAGACCAAGTCAATTCAGGGCGCGTGCAAAGTTCTGCTCGAAGAGTTCGGCGGCGAGGTGCCGCGGACGATGGCAGAGTTGTTACGCGTTCCGGGGGCCGCCCGTAAGACCTCGAACGTGGTTCTGGGCGTCGCTTACGGAATCGCGGAAGGTGTCGTAGTCGATACGCACGTGAGCCGGTTATCTCAAAGGCTAAAACTCACTCGGCAAAAAGATCCGGTCAAGATTGAAAAGGACCTGATAGAGCTGGTGCCGAAGAAAGATTGGATCATCTTTTCGCACCTGCTCATCTTTCACGGCAGGCGAGTGTGCAAAGCGCGCCGGCCGCTGTGTGAAGAGTGTGCGGTTGAGCCGCTCTGTCCCTCTTCGATGTTGAAGACCGGAAAAATTCCTGCGGTTTAGAGCTACCGCCCGGCCTTTGCGATTCTTTGCGCCTTTGCGTGAACCAACCGGATTCGCAAGCCGCGTTTCACGCCAAGGCGCAAAGTCGCAAAGCTTCGCAAAGGAAAACAGGAGCCTCTGAGGCATAATCTGACGCATGCGCGGAACTGAGATCGCATTCACAGAGAGCGGCAAAGGCCGACCCATAGTCTTGCTGCACGGCTACCCGTTCGACAAGTCAATGTGGAACGAGCAGCTTGAGGCGCTCGCAGCGGCAGGTTTTCGCGCGATTGCACCTGACCTTCGAGGCCTGGGCGAAACTGTGGCACCGACTTCAGCCGGTGATTCAGGCGGGGAAAGCCACAGACTGAAGTCTGTGCCACTCGCTACGATGGAGGACATGGCGCGCGATGTCGCGGCCCTGCTTGACGAACTGAAGGTTGAGGACGCGGTTATCTGCGGACTTTCGATGGGCGGCTATGTCGCCTTCGAATTCGTGCATCTGTTCCCGACGCGAGTTCTCGGCTTAGTCCTCGCCGGAACGCGCGCCCCGGCCGACAACGAACAGGAGAAAGCGGGACGCGAACAGCAGGTGCAAACGATGCTTCGCGCCGGGATGGTGCCCATCAGTATTGCCACGTTACCCAAACTGCTCGCGCCGCGGACACTCGCCGAGAAGCCGGATGTCGTCAAGCGCGTTCGTTCAATGATCACGAGATCCGATCCAAAAGGCGCCGCGGCGGCTCAACGTGGCATGGCTGCTCGACGCGATTACACGGACGACCTGGCGAAGATTAATGTGCCGGCGCTAATCGTCGTCGGCCGTGAAGATTCGATCCGGCCGGTAGCGGACGCCGAGTTCATGCATCAGGGCATTCGCAACTCGCGTCTGGAAATTATCGAAGACGCAGCGCACATGACGAACATGGAACAGCCGGAAGCGTTCAATGATGCGTTGTTCAGCTTCTTGAACGGATTGACTCATTGATTCATTTTAGTCATTGAATCAATGAACAAATGATCCAATGAACAAATTTGCGATTGAAGAACGCGTCCGCTGGGGTGACGTTGATGCTGCCGGGATTATTTTCTACGGCTCGTACATTCGTTTCTTTGAAATAGCTGAGACTGAATTGTTTCGCGCGGTCGGGCTGCCGTACGGCAAGATTTTCGAGGAACTAAACATTTGGCTGCCGCGCGTCCATTTAGAATGCGACTTTCATCGCGCGGCGCAGATGGATGACCTGCTCGAAGTCAGCGTTTACATGGCCCGGATAGGCAAGAGTTCGCTGCGTTTGAATTTCGAAGTGCGGAAAAGGAATGAGGCCGGCGAAATCGAAGAGAAGTTGATGGCCACCGCGCATTTTGTCCTCGTCTCAACCGATCGCGAGAACCTAAAACCTCTCCCCGTTCCTGACGTATTGCGGCGCGCGCTCGATCCTTATTTACAGAACCGCGAACGGTAGCGAGCGGGTTAAGGACTCAATTAGGCGTAAGAGAGAGTAAGTTGAGTCCTTGTCCCGCTCGCTACCGTTCGCGGTTCTGTACTTGCGGAAGTCCTTCGATCAGGTGATCCATTCCCAGCCAAAGTGCCCAGGCGTGATGGTAGAACGCAAGCGGAAAGCCGACGGCCATCACAAACAGAATCGTGAGCACGGTCTGATCACCAAATCTGGTCAGAAGTAAGACGAAATACGTCACGAGAATGAACACCTCGGTGGCGACCACGTTGGCCATAATCGCGCCGACAAAAAATCCCTCTTCACGTTTGAAGAGCGCGCCGCACACGCCGCATTCATGTTTTACGTGAAAAGGCCGCTCCACGAGCGAGGCCCGGCCGCAGACCGGGCATTGCAGTTTGAGGCAACGCGCGAGCGTCGTGAGGATCGTGTGCGCGTTACGTTTCATTTAATCCGCATATCGGGGCGGCAGTAGCCCGACGTTAACCAGAAAGGCACAAAGACACGAAGCAAATACCCAAAAGGCTTTGTGACTTTATGTCTTCGTGGTGAAAGAGTCTGACGGCTTCCGATATTCTCACTCGCCCAGCGCCGCATACCTGAACAGCCTGAAACGGTACTTCTGCGTGTCGCGAATGTTTTTGGCGACAACGCCGTGCAAATCGTCTCGCCAGACAGCGTACTGATCGATGAATCGATCGCTGCCCGCTTTGTCGCCCTGATACTGCACATCAAGCACTTTCTTCAGAAGCTTCCCCACCACGTCGTGATACTTGTCGTAGTGAATCCGCATGAGGCCCGTGCGGGCATCAAAACTAAGCAGCCCGTTCTCGAGAAAGAAATTCCACTGCATCAATTGCATCGTCTGGTACGGCTGGTCGCGACGCGGTTTGTTGTTTTGCAGCACCCGCAGGATGCCGCCTGCGTAAACGCTCCGCAGTTGCGCCTCAGTGTAATAACCCTGCTTGCGCAAAGCTTCGGCGACAAACAGCGAAACCAGGTCCGCCTTCATCTCTTCCATCGTGTTCCCGTTGTCCTGCAAAGCTTCGTCGAGATCGCGATTGTCTTTCGTGCGATCGACGCCGAGATAGTGCCCGACTTCGTGCCACAGAGTGCGATAGAAGTTGCCCTCATTAGTCAGCGCTTTGGCCTGTTCTTCACCGACCGCCGCCGCGAGAGTTCGGTTCGTGCTCTCGAAGATATTAGGGTCGCGCATGATGTTCGCGCGTAGCAAGATCGTGCGGCCATAGCGCCGCGCAAGATAACTCTCGTTCGGCAAGATCGTGGCCGTGTTGCCGCCGCGCGTCTGGCCGAAATCCGCAATCACGTCGTAGACACCGACGGGAATATCTTCGCGAACCTTCTTGTGCTGATCGTACGGCAGCGAATCTTCGAGCGCCTGCAAACCTTTCATCGCTTGCCGCAGCGCCGACGTCTCCGGCGGCCGGGTCGCCAACAAACTGACGCCAAAGAAGGTCTTCACCCCGTACAGTTCGTCGTCGTACGTTTCGTATGATCCGATTTGCGCGTTGAGGTTCTTGAAACGGCCGGTTACCCACGCCGCGTCGCCTGATTCGTAATCGTCTGACAGCAGATCGCGTGCGCGATTGCGCAGAAACCTGGCGAACTCTTCGTCGTCTTTGTGAAGAAGATCTGCCGCCTGATTGAGCAGGCCGTGCGCTTTCATTAACTGGTCCGCGTAGGCGACGGAATAGGGGACGGCATAGAAGGATGCGTCATCATTGCGTTTGATCTGCGGCGTTCCGCCTCTGCGTGAGATTACTACCAGGGATTCTTTCAATCCGGGGTGTAAGACATCCAGCACCGGATATTTGCGGAGAGTCGCCAGATCGCCGGCAGCGTTCTTAGAAGTTGAAAGCCTAACTACGGCACGAAGATCCATGATTTTCTCGCGCTGATCGGGATGGCGGGCAAGAAATGCCTCGATCTCTTCTTTCTTCACTCCCCACGGATAGACATTCTTTCCCGGCACAACCGGATCGACCGGCAGGAACGGCTCGCGCTTGTTTTCGAGCGTGGTCGCGATTGGCCCCTGGGCCAATCGATAAAGTGTCAGCAGATTTTCCGTGGGCGCGGGATTGCCGACCCGCATGTGTAACTGGAAAAGCTTTTCGTAAGCACTTAACGCCTGCGCGTGCCGCTGATCTTCGTAAAGCTTCTGAAAGATTTCGCCGACGGCGAGTAACTTCCTGACGGCTAGTTTTTCACCTGCGGTCAAATGCGAAAGATCCGGCGCCAGCCGAATCGTCTGCGTCTTTTCAATGATCGGCTGACTTTTTTCGGACGGCCAGTACCCGGCCGGCCAGGGCGTCTGGGTCTTTCTCCCCGGTCGTGGCTGGGATGGCGTAATCACAAACAGGCTGGCAACGATGAGAAGCGCGGCTACTCTGGTAAACATGGTTCTCTCCGATATTTGAATGTGCGTCGAGTATAACGTCAGCGGCGGCAAACGCAGAATTCGGTAACCGACCTAGCCGGTCCGCAGTACTCCAGGAGATAAAACTTTCCGCAACGAATTGCGTTACGCTACACTGTTTTTAGTGTCTGCAGACCAAATTTCTGACAATCCCTTAGTGCAATCGATCCTCTCCGATTCGGCGCCGCCTGCGGCGCGGATGGCGGCGGCGCGCGGACTGCTTCCACTGACCCAGGCGGACTTGCTCGAAGCGCTGGTGCATCTGCGCAACGATTCCGACGCCGCGGTTGCCCAAGCCGCGCAAGCAACACTGGACGAGCAGTCCGCCGCAGACATTTTGGCGGTCGCGAAATCCGTTGACGCGCCCGCGTCAGTCCTCGGTTACCTGGCGGGGAAAAGTAACGCCGATCGCGAATTGCACGAATCGATCGCGACGCATCCGAATACTCCCGACGCCGCAATCGCATTGCTCGCGGGTTCAAGCACGCACGGCTCAGTAATCGAACTGATCACACTGAATCAGCAGCGCCTCATCCGCGCCCCGGAAATTATCGATGCCATTCTTCAGAACGCGGCCCGCACTGCGGAAGCCGAACGGCGCGCCAAAGAGACGCAGCGTGAATTCTTTGAGAAAGAACGCGGGGCGCGCCAAATTGCCGAGGAGTTGCGGGCCCGCGGCAATAACGCCGCCGCGGAATTCTTCGAGTCGGCAGAGCTTGCTCCGTTGGATGGTGAGTTGTCCGCCGATGACGCGTGGCTTCTGGCGCAGCACCTTGAGGTTTCGGATGAGGACATCGACGACAGTTGGCTCGCGCGCGAACGGCTCGAAGAGTTGCTCGTCGAAGCAGCCGAACAAACATCTGCCAACGCGCAGGCGGTGCTAAATGCGGAGCGTCGTGAAAGCGGCGAAATCGAACCTGAACGCATCTCGCTGATTCGACGTCTCATGTTCATGACGGTGAAGGACCGCGTGAAGTTTGCCTTAAAGGGTGATCGCGAAGCGCGCGGCATTCTCATTCGTGACTCAAACCGCGTGGTGGCGACGGCGGTCATTCACAACCCACGCATCAGCGAAAAAGAAATCGAAAACATCGCCAGCATGCGAACTGTTTCCGATGAGGTGTTGCGGCTGATCGGTATGAACCGCGCGTGGACGCGCGCGTATCCCATCATTCATAACCTCGCCCGCAATCCGCGCACGCCGATGGCCACGGCGATTCAAATTCTGCCGCGCATTCAGATGAAGGATCTCAAGACGCTTTCGGAGAATCGGAACATTTCAGAGGGCGTTCGCCGGCAGGCATACCGGCTGGTTCAGACGCGAGCGGGTAAGTGACGACTCGTGCCTCCGCCTGTCACAGACCTGTCACAATTTCATGGTTTTTTAGCTTGACTAGGATTTGGAATGGGTATAGATTGCGCCTTAAGCCGAGTCAAGCTTCAGGTATTTGACAGTGTGATAACGCAAGACGCGCGGTCGTGTGCTGAGGCAAAGCGAAAAGCGGCGGTCTTTTATTCGTACCTCGCCGTGGACTTATCTCGCCCGTCAATGCGCCTCGTAGTACAGGATCGGACGTGAGTGACGATTCTCAAGTCTTTTGCTTTGTCACCCCTTGTAATACCCGAACCTACCCGGAAGTCGGCGCCCTGCCAGTTCGAAAGAGTTGGCGGGGCGCTTTTCTGTTTGCCGCCCGTCCGACAATTAGGCAAGATTCCAACCGTGAAAACTCTTAGCACTCGAAAGCTGCGCATCGCCGTCGGCACGGCATTGTTGTTTGTGGTTTCATGTTCGCGCGCGCCGCAACAAATCGATCAAAAAGCATACGCCGGGGAGATCGACCAGTGGCGCGCGAAGCGACTCGCCAGTCTCACCAGCGAGAGCGGCTGGCTCTCGTTGATTGGATTGTTTTGGCTAAAAGAGGGCCGGAATACTTTCGGCAGCGATGCCGCAAACGACATCGTCGTTCCGAAATTGAGGGACATACTCATGCCGAAAGCGGCTGCTCACGCTGGGACGTTTGTGCTTGCGAACGGTGTCGTTACCTTCGAAACGTCCTTGGCAGGCGCATTCAAGATCGACGGCGTATCCGCCGATTTACCTGCCAGCTTACGGGAACGCGATAAAGGCAAAGTTTCGGTTGAGTTACGATCAGACGCTGAAAAACCAACGATCATCGAGATCGGTTCAGTTACTCTTCAGATCATCAAACGCGAAGACCGTTTTGGCGTGCGCGTCAAAGACAAAGACAATCCCGATCGAGCAAACTTTCGCGGACTTGAATACTTTCCCGCGGATCCAAAGTGGCGGATTGAAGCGCGCTTTGAACCCTACAATCCACCGAAACACGTCCCTATTCTGAACGTACTGAACATGGAAACCGACGAGCCTTCCCCCGGGGCCGTGGCATTTGAAGTTGGCGGCAAGACCTATCGCCTGGACGCGATTACCGAAAAAGGCGAGACGCAGTTGTTCATGATTTTCGCGGATGACACGCGCGGCAAAGAGACTTATGGCGCGGGCCGGTATCTCTACATCGACCCCCCGGATGCAACCAATCGCATCGTTATCGATTTCAACAAGGCTTACAGCCCGCCGTGCGCATTCACGAATTTTGCCACCTGCCCGCTTCCGCCCCAGCAAAACATTCTGCCGGTAAGGATTGACGCGGGTGAGAAGTTTACGGGTCATTAGGCCGCCGCTTCATCGCCCGCCATGGTTTGTAAAAAATTGTGAATTGTCCCAACGGACTCGCCGCGAGTCTTGCCGAGTCATGCGTCGCGGTGGATAATGCGCGCACAAATTTCACCTTCTAAGGAGTGCCCGCGATGATTTCTCTAAAAAAACTTTCTCTTCTGATGGCTGCGTTTGCGTTCACCCTCGCGTCCGTTGTGACCGCATCGGCGCAACAGCCACGGGTGACGGTTAAGCCGATTCGGCCGAGCCAAAAGGCCAGCGTCATGCAAACATTCGGCGTGACCGATATCACGATTACCTACAGCCGGCCCGGCGTGAAGGGGCGAACGATCTTCGCCGATGCGCCGGCGTCGATGGAAGAGCGCGCGAAAGGCGAAGCCACGCTCGACAATCAAAACGAGCGCAAGCCCGGTGAACCGATCGTCCCGTACAACCACGTCTGGCGCGCCGGCGCGAATGAAGCGACGCTGTTCCAGGTCACTGACGATGTCCTGATCAATGGTCAACCGCTGAAGGCAGGGTCGTACAGTCTCTTCGCGATACCCGGCAAGGAAGAGTGGACGATCATCTTTAACAGCGACCCTGGCCAGTGGGGCGGCTTCGCATACGACAGCAAGAAAGACTCGCTGCGCGTCAAGGCCAAGCCACAAGCGGCGACCAGCAATCAGGAATGGTTGCTGTATAGTTTCGATCCCGTCACACCAAACTCGGCGCAGGTTAACATTCGTTGGGAGAAAGTGAACGTCCCGTTCACCGTTGAAGTGAAAGACGTGAAGGCTCTGTGGCGCGCGAAAGCCGACGCGCTAATCGCGGCCCACCCAACGAACGAGCAGTTGCCGCGTCAGGTGGCCCTGGCTTACCTGGGCGAAAAAAATTACGACGAAGCGCTGAAGTTCATCGATCAGTCGATCAAGGTCAAAGAGACGTTTCAAAACCTGTCGTCTAAGGCAAACATTCTTTGGGCCGCCGGCAAGAAAGAAGAAGCGTTGACCGTTGCCGACGCCGCGATCGCTAAAGGTAAAGCCGACAAGGCAAATACGACTGCTTTTGAAAAGCGCGTCGCCGACATGAGGGCCGGCAAGCTTTAGGGATCGGTCGAATGTTATTCACACCTCGCTTCAGCGAGGTGTGGCAGACGTAAGGGTTAGTCTTCAGCCGTTTCAACGGCTTCCAGCACGGAAACCGTTGAAACGGTTTTTGTTTGCGTTCTCGGCGTTGTGGCACCTTGCCAAAGCAAGGCGTGAATGAGAGCGCCCCCTGAAACTTCAATCTCACTCAATCCGTAAAAAGCTGTATTCTTTGGGCAGTTTTTTATGCCTTTTCTGGAAGCACTAAAACTGGCGCTCGCCGCGATTCTGGGGCACAAACTGCGGTCGTTTCTCACTTTGCTCGGTGTGATTTTTGGCGTGGCGACGGTGATCGTCGTGGTATCGCTGGTCGAAGGCTTCAATCACTATGTCGACGAGAAGATCGCGGATATCGGGACGAACGCCTTCGCGGTGCGAAAGTTTTCGATTGATGACTTCTCAAGCGTGGCAGCGCTGAACGCCGCGCGGCGTCGCAACAAAGACATTCGCCTTGAAGATGCCGAAGCATTGCGCGCGCGGGGCGGATCGATTGGCGAAGTGGGTGCGAAGGCTCAAACGATCGGCGAAGTTAAATACGAATCGACAACTTTGTCACGCATGTTTGTCAACGCAACGACCGCGAACGTCGCCGACATTGAGCGGATCGAGGCCGGCTCAGGCCGCTACTTCAACAAGGGGGAAGACGAGACGCGACGCCGGGTCTGTTTCATCGGCGCGGACGTCGCGGAGAAACTTTTTCCGCGCTCTGAGCCGTTGGGGCGAACGATTCGCGTTGACGGACATGCGTTCCAGGTAATCGGCGTCGGCAAAGCGCTCGGTTCGGTGTTCGGTCAGCCGCGCGATATGTATGTGACCGTGCCCCTGTCGACTTTCCTGTCTCTGTATGGCTCGCGCCGGTCGCTCGGCTTGATCGTCACGGCGACAAGTGAGCAGTCATATCAGAACGCGGTTGACGAAGCCCGCACGGTGATGCGAACGCGGCGGCGGCTGGCTCCAAACGAAAAAGATAATTTCGGCATCATCACGCCGTCGGCAATCAACGAGTTGCGTGACAACATCTTTGGCACGATTCAAGTGGCGGCGATCGGCGTCACGTCGATTTCGCTGGTCGTCGGCGGCATCGTCATCATGAACATCATGCTGGTGAGCGTCACTGAGCGCACAAAAGAGATTGGCCTGCGCAAGAGCATTGGCGCGCGCCGCGGCGACATTCTGAAACAGTTCCTGGCGGAATCGACGATGCTATCTCTATTCGGCGGCGCGATCGGGATCGGCATCGCATACGCGCTGGCAAAACTCGTTGCAGTCCTTACGCCCGTGCCAACATCGCTGCCCTTGCTGGCCGTGACGGCGGCGCTGTTTGTTTCGGCCACCGTCGGATTGGCGTCGGGAGTCTATCCCGCGTGGCGCGCGGCGCGGCTGGATCCAATTGAAGCGCTCAGAGCAGAAACGTAGATTTGGAGTGCGGCGGCAAGCGCAGCGCGACGCCGCTTTGGATTTTCGGATCCGTAGTTAGATCCAAAGCGCCGTCGAAGCCGGCGCACTCCAAATTTGAAGCCCAATGAAACTCTTCCATTCCGACATCCTCGAAAACCTCTGGATGGCGCTCGACACGCTGCGTCAGCACAAGCTGCGTTCGCTGCTGACGATTCTCGGGGTCGTGATCGGCACGATGACCGTGATCGTCATCGCGGCGTTTGTTTCCGGCATCGACACGCGCGTCTCGAAAGAGATTGAATCGTTCGGCACCAATTCGATTTACATCTATCGCTTCGATCCTGGCTTCAACTTTAATCCCACCCAGGAAGAGCGGCAGCGCAAGCCAATCAGCTATGACGACACGTTGGCGATTCAAAACGAATGCCCGTCGATTGCTCATGCGGCCGCGTTCATGTCGCCGGTGGATTTCTTTGGCGGGCCGTTCACGCCGCGTGTCCACGTCCGTTATCGCGACATCGAGATGACGAATGCTGCCGTCCAGGGCGCTTCGCCTGCTTACTTCAGAATGGGCGTGACGAACATCGCCGAAGGCCGGTATTTCACGGATGAGGACAATGCACGGCACGCGAGCGTCGTCGTGATCGGCCGCGATGTCGCCAATACTCTGTTTCCTTTTTCGAATGCGCTGGATCAGGACGTGACAATCAATGGCCGTTTGTATCGCGTGGTGGGGGTACTGGCTGAACGCGACGTGTTTCTCGTCGGCGCCGAGGACCCCAACAACGAAAACAAGGCCGTATACATGCCGTACCTGACTCTGCGGAAACTGTATCCCGACGTTGACGATAATTTCGTCATGGCGCAGGCGCGCCCGGGAATGATGAAAGAGGCCGTGGAAGAAGTTCGCGATCTGCTGCGGCGGCGTCGAAAGGTGGCATTCGGCGCGCCGGATAACTTTGGCATCTCGACATCTGAACAGATCATTACCCAGTTTCAGGCGATTACCAGCGGAGTGTTCGCTTTGATGGTGGCGATTTCCAGCGTGGGCCTGCTCATCGGCGGGATCGGCGTGATGAACATCATGCTCGTGAGCGTGACTGAGCGCACCCGGGAAATCGGCGTGCGCAAAGCCATCGGGGCGCGCCGTCGCGACATCATCGTTCAGTTTTTGATCGAGGCAGCGACTCTGACCGGCCTCGGCGGGCTGGTCGGAATTCTGTTCGGCGCGGGCATCGCGTTGCTCATCAAGACGATCATGCCGACTTACATTCCTGTGTGGGCGCCGATAGTGGGCTTTGTTGTTTCTGTTGGACTCGGCGTCGGCTTCGGATTGTGGCCCGCCTGGAAAGCCGCGCGCTTGAATCCGATCGAGGCTTTGCGGTTTGAATGACGTTTTCGACGCCTCCTTCAGAGACTTTCCGCAAGAACACTCCCAGGCTGCGTTCAACCCAGGATGAAACTAAAATTTGCTCTTGTCGGTTTGCTCCTGTTTATCGTCCTGCCGTCGAGTGCGGCGCAATCGCGCCGTCGGAACACCCCTGATGCTGACTTCCTGCGCGCCGGTTTCCTGGCAGCTTTCGGAAACGATTTTGAGCTCGTGAAGGACGGGATCACGCCGCGCACGAACGAGCAAGGCGGCGGGATGTACTGGCTGGCTTATGTGAAGGCGCGGCAACCAGGCTATTTCAGTCTTCAATACAGCTTCAAACGTGACGACAAGCACTACTCGCACGAGGAGCGTGAAATACATATCACTGTCGCGCCGAAGGGATGTCGCCGCGGGCCGCCGTCGTCGGGGGTCTATCCCAGATTCTGCATGGGCGACACGATCATCATCCCGGTATTCATCGCCGGAGCAACCAGTCACCAGTTTGAGCTAAAGAAACAAGCGCCGGCGGCTGACGAAGACTGGAAGACATTTGATGAGAAGTATCCGAACTTTCGCGATCGCGACCTGGACAAAACGCCAGTTGAGAATCCATCGGAGAGTTTGCGATACGTCGGTCGCCGCTCGCACAAAATGCTCCACCGAAAACCGGGTTATACGCTTCAGTTGTTTGCTGACTTTGAAGCAGTGAAACCGGGAAAGTTTAATTTGCTTGTCAGTTCATCTGCTTATGGCGGGCCGGCCGGCAAGACTCCTGCCGGCAGCATTCCGATCATCGTGGTGGACCGCAGTACTTCGCTAACGCTGATTGCCGGACGCGAAGAAGTCCGAGGTTTTACGATGGGGCACAACGGGCAGGAGTACGTTTCGTCAACCAGCGGGAACAGCTACATGACAAGTTTGATCGTGTTACAACCGGGCGATCGGGTTTCGTTTCTGTACCTCAGCGCCATTCGCAGCCCGCGGTTCGAGCGGGATGGAAACGCGCGTCGCGATGGATTTGATCCGGCCGAGGCGACGGCGCCGGTGATCAGTGTGCATCCATTCGCACTCGAGACGAAGTATGACTTTGGCGCGTGGTTGGTGGACTATTTACCTTAGCCGGATGAAGTCAGAACCGCCTGCGTAAGTGGCGGGTCCAATACTCGATCCATACTTGAGCGCTTTACCCACCCGGTTACGCAGGTGGTTCTGACTTCATGGCGTTTGGCGCCCGATCTCCTCGTATCTCACATTCCCAATCCCATACTTCTGCCAATCTTTGTAATCGAAGTGCCACCACTCAGGCGCGTAGATGGTGAAACCTTCTGCCTCCATCGCTTTGCGAAGCAACTCTCGATGCCAGCGTTGCAGAGAAGTCCCGCCGGGATAATCTGAGTGCGCCCGGTCGGTGGTTTCATCGTAGGTCGCGACCATCTCAACCGGTCTGCCGGTTTTCAGGTGGTAGAGCGTGAGGTCAACGGCGCTGCCGCGATTGTGCCGCGAACCCTTCGACGGGTCGGCCACGAACCACTTCTTGTCTTCAGGGGTGGCGTCCCAGAAAACTTTCGTCACATACCAGGGCCGGTACGCATCGTGAATCAGCAGGCCATAACCCTGTCGCTTCAATTTGCGATGCGCGCGCACCAAAGCTTCCGCGGCGGGTCTCTGCATGAACGCGCGCGCCTGAGTGTAGAACTTCGTGCCGAGAAAGTTGTTTGTCGTCGCGTAGCGAATCTCGCGACGGATCGTCGAATCAAGTTTTCGCAATTCCACCAGGTCGGTGTTCAGAAAGTCGCCCGTCTCCTGGGGCGGTTGCGCAGCGAGCGCCTCTTTCATCAATTCCGGAACCGGCCGGACGGGCTTAATGCGAAGCTGATTGCCTGAGTCTGGTTCGATGTTGCGGCGTTTGAGATTGAGACGGTTAACGGTCGTCTCCGTTGCGCGTCCCAATGCGTTGCGAGTGAATGCGAGGCGTTCCCCAGAACCGGGTAAAGTGAATGTGTTCTTATCAACTTCCTTTAAAGGCAACAGCATGCGCTGAGATTTGAAAAGGACGTGAAGCAGCCCGTCTTTCTCCAAAATAATCACGATGTTGTCATCCGGACCGTACTCGCCGATAAGTCCGCGCCAGCGTGCGGGAGCGGATGCGGGTTTCGATTGGTGAGGTCGCCCGACAGATTGAGCCGACGCGAATGATGTTGGCGAATTGACCCGGGGAATTGAGCCATAACCGACCAAAACCATGACGAGAGTCGTTGCCAGAGTTGTACGTTTCATATTCTTCCGAACCTCAAAAACGTTGCCGCCAAACACGATCATGTCGCGCTGCGTGAGTTACTGCTGCAATTACGACAAGCCGCTCTTCCTCTATAACCTCGTAAATGACACGATATGGAAATCGTTTTGGATAGCGCCAACGAACGTTCTTAATTGGATGACGGCGGCAATATTGAAGCGGATTGACGACGAGCGCGTCGAACACAGTCACGACTTCTTCGATGAATTCATCGCCGAGACCTGGTTGTTGCCGGTCATACCAATCGGCCGCTTCAAGAACGTCGTTCTTCGCCTGGGGTCGCGCGACGACTGTCCATTTCATGTGATCCTACCTTGAGCGCAAACTCTTCTTCATCTCATCCAGGGATACAGACGACGCGGGATCAGCACGATGCTCTGCCAATCGTTCTTCCACCAATGCTTCATCGGTTGCCGACAAGGGCGGGTCATCTAACTCCACAACCTGTCGAATCAGAATCTGGCGCTCTTCAAACGTGAGACGTGGAAGTTCGGCGATGACTTCATTGAAACTCATTGAGCCAAGGTTAACCGCAAACATGTCGGTTTTTCAATACTGAGCATTGATATACACTGGGCAACTTGTATTCGGACTCGCAAGATAACCATGAAAACTAGACTTCTGCTCAAACTAACTACTTCACTTTGCGCGCTTTCGCTTCTCGCGCAGTTCACCTTCGCCCAGACACCCGCGAAGCCGCCGGCGAAACCTTTCGAACTCACCGTCGACAGCATCATGCGCGGCCCGCGTCTGGTGGGCTATCAGCCAAGCGGCGTCTATTGGTCGCAGGATAGCCAGCGGGTTTACTTTCGCTGGAAACAAGCCGACGAGCCGCGCTTGAAAGAGATGAGTCTGTACGTCATCAATCGCGACGGCACGGGCCTGCGTCGTCTGACGGATGAAGAAGCGAAGCAGGCGCCTCCGGCGACGGGCGATCTATCGAAAGACAAGACGATGACCGTCTTCACCGATGAAGGCGACATCTTCATCTATGACCACGCGAAACAGGCGCGCCGGCAGATCACCCGCACGGTCGAGACGGAAACGAACGCGCGCTTCACCTTCGATCAGAAACACATCTACTTCACGCGGACGAACAATCTCTACGTGATATCTCTGGAAGGCGGGTCGCTCGAACAATTCACCGACATTCGCATTGGCGCCCTGGCATCGCCGAGTTCGACGCCGAGAGGAACCGACAGTCAGGAATATTTGAAGAAGGAAGAGCGCGCACTGATCGATGCCGTACGCGAGCGAGCCGAACGGCGCGAAGAGCAGGAAAAGAAGCGGAAGGAACGCGAGAAGCGCAAACCGTTCAGCATTCCTTCCGGTCAGAATGTTCTCAATCTGAATCTGTCACCCGACGGCAGGTATGTGATCGCGACAATTAGCGAACCGGCCTCCGGCGCAAAGAACATCATCGTGCCGAACTATGTGACTGAATCGGCTTACACCGAAGACATCTCGGGCCGGAGTAAGGTTGGCGATATGCAGGGCCGTACGCGCCTGGTGATCATCGATGTCGAATCAGGCGAGACGAAGAACGTCGATCATGGCCAGAAACAGCCCGCTGCCCCTGCCGTTCAGCGGACTGAAATGAATACGACTGAGCAAGCGCAACGCGAGCGTGGCGAAGCAGTCAGTACCGGGAGCGGTAGCGACCGGATCGACGCTCAGGCAAAACCAACCCAACCGAAAGATCGCGACGTACAACTTGCGCCAGTCCAATGGTCAGAAGACGGAAAGAGCGCGGCGTTGCTCGCGCGCGCGGCCGACAACAAAGATCGCTGGGTGCTGCTGCTTGATCCGGCGACAGGTAAAACCAAAGTTCTCGCGTCAGTCCATGACGACGCGTGGGTTGATGGGCCGGGCGCGAACACACTCGGCTGGTTACCCGACAATACGACTGTCTATTTCGAGTCGGAGCGTGACGGCTGGGCGCACCTGTACACAGTTTCGAAAGATGGCGGCGCGGCCGTGCAGCTGACTTCCGGGCCGTTTGAGGTTTCAGACGTTCGCCTGTCGGCAGACAAAACAAAATTCTATTTCACATCGAGCGAAGGAAGTGTCTTTCAACGACACCTGTTCTCGATGCCGACAGCCGGCGGCACGCGCACACAGATCACCGGTATGCCGGGAAACAATCAAGCGACGATCTCGCCCGACGAAACGATGCTGGCGGACGTTCGTTCCTACAGCAACAAGCCGCCGGAGCTCTATCTCGTTCCCAACAAACCGATGGATGAAAACGCGAGCGCGTCGCTCAAGCCGGTGACGACTTCACCCATTCCTGAGTTCTTCACTCACGATTGGATCGATCCGCGGCTGGTCAGCTTCAAAGCGCGCGACGGCGCTACGGTCTGGGGCCGCATGTACATGCCTGCGAATTACAAAGGCGGCGGGCCCGCGGTGCTGTTTGTGCACGGCGCGGGCTATCTGCAAAACGTGCATCGCTGGTGGAGTTCCTACTATCGGGAATACATGTTCCATCACTTGTTGATGGAGATGGGTTTCGTCGTGCTCGACATCGATTATCGCGGCAGCGCGGGTTACGGGCGCGACTGGCGCACGGGAATTTACCGGCACATGGGCGGGAAAGATCTGACCGATCATGTCGATGCGGTGAATTACCTGGTCAAGGAACACGGCGTCGACCCGAAACGGGTCGGTCTGTACGGCGGCAGCTACGGCGGCTTCATTACTTTAATGGCGATGTTCACCGAGGCCGATGTGTTTGCCGCGGGCGCGGCCTTGCGACCCGTCACTGACTGGGCGCACTACAATCATCCTTACACCAGCAACATTCTGAACCTGCCTCAAACCGACCCGGAGGCTTACAAACGCAGCTCACCGATTTATTTCGCGAACGGATTGAAGGGCCCGCTGCTTATCTGCCACGGCGTCGTTGATGTCAACGTGAATTTTCAGGACACCGTGCGGCTGGTTGAGAAATTGATCGAGCTACGGAAAGAGAATTGGGAAGTCGCGCCTTACCCGGTCGAAGATCACGGGTTTGAACGCGAAGAGAGTTGGGCGGATGAATACAAGAGGATTCTGAAGTTGTTTAGATCGAATCTTAAACCTGAAGTGCGGACGCCATCGAGACGCTGAAGAGCGCGGTTACAGAACCGCGACCGGTAGGGAGCGGGATAAAGATTCAGTTTTGGAATAAAAAGAATCTAACAGGCTGTTTTCTCTAGCGAACGTCGCGCCCTTGTCCCGCTCGCTACCGCTCGCGGTTCTGACACTAACGGGTTTGCCTCAGCGAATCGTGTCAGAAGCCCGCGCGTAAGCAAGGGCGAGGTTCGTGAACAGTCAAGGTTGAGTAATCGAGTATGTCGCCCTCCCTAACGGTCGGGCTTCTGACACGCTGCTGCAGACACATACGCAACCGAGATGTCCGCGCCTCATTGACTCGTGAAATCGTTACGGCATTTTCGCTACGGCTGTTTGTAAACCACTCCGTTCTTCATCACGAACGTAACCTTCTCCATCGCTTTGATGTCCTTGAGCGGATCGCCTGAGACGGCGACGATGTCGGCCCATTTGCCGACCGTGAGCGAGCCGACGTTCTTGTCCCAACCGAGCAGCTTTGCGGAGTTCAGCGTGGTGACAATCGCATCCATGTTCGACATGCCGCCCCAGTCCGTCAGCAGGAAGAATTCGCGCGCGTTGGTGCCGTGCGGAATGACGCCGGAGTCGGTGCCGAAAGCAATCGGAACTCCCGTGGCGACCGCGAGCTTGATGCCGCGGCGCATCGCGGCTGCGGCCATCAAGGCTTTTTGTGCGCGCAGGCCTTTCAACACGCCGGTCTTCGCCGCGCGTTCAACCGCTTCGGCGGCCATTAGAGTAGGCACCAGATAAGTCCCGCGCTCTTTCATCAGCCGCGCGCCTTCTTCGTCGAGAAACGATCCATGTTCGATGGAAGCGACGCCGGCGCGCGTGGCGACCTTGATTCCTTCGGTGCCATGCGCGTGCGCGGCCACTTTGCGTTCGTGCTGGCTAGCCTCATCGACCAGCGCTTTCATTTCTTCAAAGCTGTATTGCGTGGTGCCGACGGCCGCGACTTCGGACAAGACGCCGCCAGTCGCGCAGGTCTTGATAACGTCGGCGCCGTACTTCACCTGATAACGCACGGCAGCGCGAATTTCTGCCGGACCGTTGGCTATTCCTTCTTCGATCCCGGTATCCAGCAGCCCCGGACGAAATCCATTATCGTCGCAATGGCCACCGGTTATCCCGAGCGAGTGCCCGGCCGTCTGCATGCGTGGCCCCGGCACCCAGCCTTCGTCGATCGCTTTGCGCAGTGCAACATCGTTGAAGTTTGACGCCCCAACGTTGCGCACGGACGTGAAGCCGGCCATTAGAGTGTCGTGCGCATGCGGCACGCCGAGGATGGCACCGAACCCGGCATAATCTCTGACGACGGCATTTTGGCCATCCGGATCGCCGAGCACCCGGCCCATTAAGTGCGTGTGCGCATCGATGAATCCCGGCAACAACGTCGCGTTACCGAGATCGATCACCTTTGCGCCGGACGGTACACGCACGGATCGCGCATCGCCGACGGCGGTAATCTTGTTATCAGTGACGATAATGATCGCGTTGTTGATGGCGGGCGCGCCGGTGCCGTCAATCAAGCGAGCGGCCTTCAGAACGACCACGCCCTGACCTTCGGGCGGCTCGGGACGGATCCCTTTTTGAGCTTGCGATACAAATGAAAGACAGACCGAAGCAATCAGGACAACTCCTGTCGCAAAAAACAGTTTGCTTGTTTTCACTATGATGTTCCTCGGATTGGTTTGATTCCGCTTCAGGCGTGCGCATTCTAGACGAGACTCGGCCATTGCGGAAGCATAATGGCACAACCTCAGGACCCGCTGCTTTTTTAACGTCGCGGCGGCGTGCAAGGCGCCGAAGCGGCCGCTTCTTTTCGGGTGAAGCGCTCGTTCCCGCTGGATGGACATCGCCAACGTGCCTGGTATGTGTGCGGCTGTCGACCGTCGGCGCTACATTTCAGCGTTCCTTTCACGAGCTCCCACTTGCAGTCGCATTTATCCTGGGGAGGAAAGAAATCAGTGTCGTCGGGGTTAAGTCCCGGAGGGAGTGGATCAATGGATGCTTCCTCAGGAGTGCTGAACACTCTGTCAACGGCGGGGTATGGAATTCCGGAAAATAGCGAGTGACCCTCCGCAGGAGAATCTCGAAGAATGTCCTTCTGGTTCGGTCTACCATCGCAATCAACGTCCGCTCTCGGATCACACGGCACGCCGGTTCGGGCGGCTTGCCGGAATTTGTCGCAACACACCTTAGTTCCGGTTGACTTTGTCACCCGTGCCAGCAGAGTGCTTGAATAGGTATTCACATCGCCTGGCGGCTCCACGACATAGCGAAACACCGGCGCTCCGCAAATTGAAAGTGTAACAGTGCGCCCATCCATCTCCGCCATCCAAGCTTGGACGTCTTCACAGGTCGAGGAATTGCCGAACCAGGGCGTCGACTTTTCACACTCGTTCTTTGGAGGCTCGTTTTGATTGCATAACTGCGCCAGTGTTTTGAACGACGGACACATCACGGTGCGCTTGTCGGCGGCCTTAAGGTTCTGGCACATCGCAGTCCGTTGCTCTTCTGACAGCTCGTTATAGAAATTAGTGGCTTGGTCCGCCGGGAGCGGCCCACCGTAACATTGCCCCGCCCGCTGCTGCTCTCTCGTGAACAACCAGAAGTAATTAGGGCTGGGGCCGCCGCAGAAGATGGTGCATGCAGGTTTGCGGTTGGGCGGAGGGAATTGTTGCTGCCCGAAAGATGGTCGTGGGTTTGGGCTGAATGCTGCCGCGAAAACAATTCCCAGAACTGCGGTTACCGAGATTGCCACTCGTCTCATGGCTTGCCTCCGGAATTCATCGCCGGATTATTTTAGCCCGCGCGTAAGCATTGCCTGGGCGCTAAACAAAAGTGGGCGAGACCACACATCCCGCTCGTCTGACAATCAACAATAAGTGACGGTCGGTCGCGAAGGCAAATTTTGCTTCCAGATCGCGCTCGGCTGCAGATCGCGTCCCAGGTAAACGTTTCAGTCTTTAGGCCGAAGGCCGAGGGGAAAAGCTTGCTGCTCACAAATGACATGGGCAGGAAAGTACTGTAGTAAAGCCAGCCGTGCTTGATCTTATTGGATTCGGATACGAGCCTTGTTACTTGTTTGGCCGTGCAGCGTGAGGCTCACCAGCACGCTCTGATTCGTCGGTAGAGTGTTCGGTAGGATCACCACGACCTGCGTCAGCCAGGCAAAGCCCGGAACCTTCCCCACAAACTCAACTGTGAGTGGATAGAGATTAAGAGCCGCATCTTCCGCGCGCGCGGTCACGGCAGATTTGTCTTCACCCGGTAATAGATCGAGATTAATCGCAAAAAGCGCCACTCTTGTGGGAGAGTTTGAACTGAGGTTGAACGGGTCGGTCAGCGGGAAAGGGTCGCGCACTGCCGTGGGCGAAGTCACCGCCGCCGCGCTGTCACCGTTCGGTTCGGAAACCAGAAACGGAGGCGGCGTTCCGTTGAATTGCACGCGAAACACTGAAGCCGGGCCGCGCGCGAGATAGTACAGGCTGCCATCGGCTGCGACTTGCAGATCGACTGGATTAGAAATCCCCGAGGCGAAACCGGTCGCTGTGTTATTCGACGGATCCATCAAACGAATCCAGCCGCTGCAAAGGTCGGCGAAGAAGTATTTGCCAACGTAGCTCGCTCCGAACTGCACTGTCGTTGGATTGTAGAACGCGCCGCCGGCAATCGCGCAGCCTGTTGTTGCACTAATCCCGTGGCCATACTGAAAAAGCGGATCGCGGAAGTTGGGGTTGGCGGGAGAGCACGCGCCTTCGCAATTCGGCCAGCCGTAATTTGATCCGGCAATGCCGTCGTTGATCTCTTCCCGCGACCCGGCTCCAACGTCATTTATAAACATGCGTCCGGTGCCGGGCTGGAACGCAAAGGTAAATGGATTGCGCAGGCCGAGCGCCCAGATGGCCCGATTCGCGCCGGTGGCCGTGGTAAAGAACGGATTGTCGGTGGGAATCGTGCCGTCGGTGTTTATCCGCAGAATTTTTCCCAGCCGGTTGCTGAGAGTTTGCGCGTTAGAGGGAACTGCATTCTCGCCGGTGGCCACGTAGAGTTTTCCGTCCGGCCCGAAGTGAATCGCGCCGCCGTTGTGATTAGTCGCGCTTAAGTTCTCCAAATCCAGAATCGGCAACTGGCTACCGGCAACCGCCACGTCACCATTAGCAGTGAAGCGACTGACGCGATTGTGCGGCGGTGATCCAGGAACTGTGTAGTAAACGTAGAGAAAATTGTTGGTCGCAAAGTTCGGATCGAATGCGACTCCCAGCAGCCCGCGCTCGCCGGTCGCATCCACGCTTAGCGTTACAAACGGTGTCGTTAGCAACGCGCCGTTCTTGATCACCCGAAGGCTTCCTCCCTGAAGACAAACAAAAATGCGGCCGTCCGGCGCGATGGCCATCGCGGTCGCACTAGAGAGTCCGCTGATTTGAGTTTCGGTAAAACCGGCGGGCAGCGTGGCGGCCGCGGCACGTGACAGCACGGCGCAAACCGCAAGACCAATCAGCAGTGATCTGAGAACAATCATTTCTCACGCGGGGCAAGGGGATTACCTGGGACGAAGGGAGACTGCGCCTTGTGCGAGGGGGAACGGCGAATTTCCGGGGCGAAGCGATTATACTAGTCCCGCATAGGTTTCGACTAGATACATGGGCGTCGCCAAACTGACCGATCAGAATACTGTCGTTCCGGAAAGCAAGTACGCACGCGCCGAGCGCGAGCGGCGCTATCTGTTGAACGACTTGCCGGCAGGATTGAACCGGACCGACCATCACCTGCAAATCACCGACAGCTACATCACCGGCACGCGGCTGCGGATTCGAAAAGTACGCGACCCGAAGACGAATAAATGGATTGTGAAGTTCACGCAGAAGTTTGCCCCTGAACCGGGGAATCTTTCGCGCACGCTCATCACAAACATTTATTTGAATGCCCTTGAAGCTGACACCCTGTCGGTATTCGCAGCGAACGAGATTCGGAAGAACCGGTACTATTTCGAGTTTGAAGGCCGCCGCTTTTCAATCGATATGTTTCTCGGCGATTTGCTGGGTCTGACACTGGCAGAAACGGGTTTCGAAACAGATGAAGAGATGGCCGCGTTTGAACTGCCGCCGTTTGCCATCGCTGACGTGACGAACAACGAAACATTTTCCGGCGGTAAATTGTGCGAGCTCACTTTTGAAGATATTCGAAAGGAAGCGCAAAAAAGCGGATGGGTAAAGGCCCCCTCCGCCAACTCCAACGGGGCAGTAGCCCGACCGTAAGGGAGGGCTCATTAGATATGCGAATCAAAATCCAACTAATCTTTTTCGTCGCGACAGCGATCGTGTTGTTTGGCGCGTGCCGTAAATCAACGCCGAACCAAAACGCCAACAGTAACGCAGGGACTTCGGCGCAGGAAACTTTGGGTGGCGGCGCGGCGCCGGCAGGTGAGAAGATCAATTTCCGCGGCTCGATCGCGAACTTGTCGATCGAAATGAATCTGGTCCGCGAAGGGGAGCGTCTGACGGGGACGTACTTCTATCCGCGGGTTGGCAAGAACATTGATTTAAAAGGCGAGATTGATAAAAACGACGCCGTGACGCTGCGTGAGTCTGACGAAACCGGAAAAGAAACCGGCGTCTTCAAAGGCAAATGGAAAGCAAATGCCACCGGTTTGGCGGACATTGAAGGCAAATGGTCGCGTCCCGATGGTTCGAAAGAAACCGGTTTCTTCATTTCGCAACAGCCCATCGAATTCACCGCCGCGGTCCGAATCGTGCCGAAGGTGATTCGCGAAAACAATAAGGAAGCAAAATATTCGGTGGACGCGGAGTATCCGCAGATCGAAGGCGACGCCCGGTTCGATAAGTTCAACGCGGCGGCGCGCGCGATGATCAGCAAAGACGTTGCGGCTTTCAAAACTGCCGAGACTGCTGCGCTCGAGGAGGAGACGGATCTTCCCGAAGAAACACAGACTTCTTCACTGGAGATTGGATACCAGTTTCGACTGGCAACTGATGATTTGATCAGTGTCGAGTTTACCGAAGGGCAGTACTCGCGCGGCGCTGCGCATGGCAACAGCATCACGGCCGTGCTGAACTACGATGTGAAGAACGGCAAGCGAATTGAGCTGGCGGATCTATTCAATCCGAAATCGAACTACCTCAGTGTGATCTCAGCTTATGCGATTAAGGATCTGAAGGAGCAGAGCAAGCAGAACGACATGCTCATGGAGGATCAGATACAAGTCGGCGCATCAGGTCGCGCGGACAATTACCGGGCCTGGACGATCACCCGGAAAGGTCTGTGGATTACTTTCGATCCGTATCAGGTCGCGGCTTATGCGGCCGGGCCGCAGCACGTTTTAGTTCCGTACTCGGCCTTGAAGCCGATCGTGAAGCCTGAGGGACCGATTGGAAATCTGGCGGGGTGATGGGTACGCAGGCCTCAGGCCTGCTGCACGCCAGAGGCGTGCGTACCTAATGGCCGCGGCGGTTCTTCTGAGCGGTCATCATGCGATAAGCTTCAGCGCGTTTGATTCCCAGCTCGCGCGCAGCGCTTTTCAGAGCGTCCTTCGAATTCACACCTTCACGTTCGAGTTCCTTCACGCGTTCGACCAGTCGTTCAGTGTCTGTCTGTTCCGGGTTCGGCGCCGAACTCTCGACAGCTTCGCCGGAAATGATCAGCACCATCTCGCCGCGCGCCGCGCCCGCTTTCGAAAACTGTTCAATCAATTCATGCAAAGTTCCGCGGACGAATTCTTCGTGAAGCTTGGTTAGTTCGCGCGCGACTACGGCGTGGCGGTTACCGAGAGCTTCGGAAGCATCTTTCAGCGCCGCCGCAATTCGATGCGGGGCTTCATAAAACACCAGCGTCGCGCGCATCGACCGCAGTTCTTCCAACCTCGCCCGCCGCGGGTGCGTACGAGCCGGCAGAAAACCGCCGAAGAAAAACTCATCGGTTGGCAGGCCGGAAGCGGCCAACGCCGCGATGAACGCGGCCGGACCGGGAACCGGTATGACGCGAATGCCACGTTCGGTCGCGGCGGTCACAATGCGATATCCCGGATCGTTAATCAAAGGCGTGCCGGCGTCGGAAACCAATGCAACGTTCTTACCCGATTCGAGCAGTTCGCAAAGTTCTTCAGCACGTTCACGCTCGTTGTGCTCGTGATAGCTGATCGTTTTCTTGTCGATGCTGAAATGATTCAGGAGCTTGCGCGTGTGACGGGTGTCTTCGCAGGCGATTAGATCTACATCACGGAGCACGCGGAGGGCGCGTTGGGTGATGTCTTCGAGATTGCCGATGGGCGTCGCGACGATGAACAGTTCTCCGGGCACGTGGGGCTATTCTGTCATCGTGCGCGGAAAAGGCGAAAGCCCTGCTCGACGAATCGAGCAAGGCTCTCGCAGAGTGACGAATTGCTCCGCCAGTTAGTTATGGTCTGATAATACGTTCCCACCACGGGACGTTGTTTCGGTTGTCCTGCCGTTCGTTGCGTCGATCGCGACGATAGTAATCGTCGTCATTGTATATTCCGCCGCGATAGCCGCCGTAAGCATTCGAGATCAGGCTCAACTCGCGACGAATCTGCGACCACAAAGATGACAGGCGATAGTTGTCGAAGTGGTGCCGCGCGACTCGTTCAGTGCGATTAGCTTCCTGAAAAACTCTTTGTGCCTCATCCGCGCTTCGGTTCAGCTCTCGGCCATTGCCAAAGGCCGACTTTAGACGTCCGACACTGTTTCTAAAGTCGCGTGCTTCATTGTTCACGCGATCTTCGTGACGCGTTCCATCTTCGCGGTGATCGCGATCCAGGTCGCGGTCAAGCTCCCGTTCGAAGTCCTTCGCCAGTCGATCCAGGCGATGAATACTGTCTCGGAGATACCGACTGTCGTAACGACCGTAATCGCGATCACGACCGTAATCGCGGTCGCGGTCACGCCGATAATCCGGCCAGCCTTGCGCCGAAGCCACGGTTGGAATAAACAGCGCCATCAAACCGGCCACCAAACTTAATTTAATCAGTTGCGTTTTCATTTCAATTCTCCCTTACCAAGTGTTCATGTGACGCCCCGCGCCTGAACTGCTGCGACATTTGGCAATGACCGTGCCGCTCGCGTCGGTTTAGTGCGAATGCTCGAAAGACCTTTGAAAATTGCGTGGAATGAGCGGGGTGCGCGGCATACCGTGCAGCGAAGGGCGGAAATCGTTAAGCGATGCCTGCGGTGAGCGGCGAACGGGAAGCTAATCGTCTCGAAGGAAAGTAATGAAGTGCGAACGCAGTGTCTCTTCAGCGAACACTGTACGATCCGTGTCATCGTCGGCGATCAACCAATGCGGCTTATCCTTCGACAAAGGCGTCAGGAGTAACTCAGAGTTCGCGCCGCGCCGACCGAAGTGTTTGATGTTGGCACAGGCCAGGCCGCCACCGCGAACAATGCCGTCGCGCGGAGTGCGCGGCCAGCCACACTCAATGGTGAGTGCGCGGACGCCGCGGCGGAGCGTCACTTGCCGTCCGACCATGGTGGCGTTGCGACGCGAAAACCTGTGCGGCTCTTTCTGCTCGATCTGGATTCCGGCGCCGGCGCGATTTGCCTGTCCGGCGAGTAAAATGACTTCGTTCAGCAGCCAATCGATCGCCGTACGCCGCAGCAGGTCATTGCGGCGGCGCACGGTCAGGAATTCGGCGATATCTGCCTGCCCGGTCGCGTGTGCCCGCGATTGGGCCTCAGCCAAAGCAAGTTCCCAGGCGTCTTCGAGTTCACTCATGCGTGTGGCATCTTGCCGGAACCATCGGCGGTAGCGAGTGGTTGACCCCTTTATGATCGAGTGGCGTTGGCCAGCAACATTAACCGTCCGCACCGCAGGCGGTTCTGACTTGCTTTTTCCTTTTGCCTTCAGCGAGATGTTATCATGCCCCACCGTTTCAATCTTTCCCGACTTATTGCCGTCCTAATGACTAATCTTTCAAACAGAGTTTCCAAAAAGAATCCCCGCGCATTGATTCTATCGGCCGTGCTGGCGGTGCTTGCCGTGGCGCAGCTTTTTGTCAGTGCGTCCGCGCAGGACAAACTACCGGCGCCTTCGGCGAACATCAACGACTTTGCCGAAGTCATCGATCCGGCAACGAAGCAACGTCTCGACTCAGTGCTGCAGAACCTAAAGACGCGGACCGACGTGGACCTGGTGATTGCGGTGGTCAAGACGTCCGGCTCAGCAGACATGTACGACTACTCGTTGCGGGTCGCGAACGAATGGCAGTTGGGCACGCGCACCTCGCCGCGCAAAACGCTGCTGATGGTAATCGCGGCTGACACCGGCCAGTTCTTCACGCAATTCAGCCGCGCGGCGCAGATAGCTCTTCCGGACGGCCTGGTAGGCGAGATGGGACGGCGCATGCGTCTGCAGTTCCAAGGGCGCGATTTCAGCGGCGGGCTGGTCACCGGCGTGCAAGCGTTTGTTAACGGCCTCGGCGAGCAACACGACTTCACTTTTGCGCAGTTAGATGTGCCGGCCGGTGATGTGGCCGTCGCGCAGACGCGGCCGCGAATTGTCGCGAGTTCTTCGCCGGCGGACACACCTGCGCCGCAGCCCAGTGAATCGCCGTCGCCGGAAATTGTCCCGAGTCCAACAGCGACGGCAACACCCGCGGAAATACCGTCTGCTACTCCGGTGCCTGAAACTACGCCGACGCCTGAAGCCACGGCGACGTCTGAAGCCACGGCGACGCCTGAAGCCACGGCGACGCCTGTTGAAAGTCCCACGCCGGCCGGAAGTCCGACGCCATCGCCGACAGTAACTGAGACACCTGTCGCTGAACCGAGCGCGATACCGACTATGTCGCCAGTTGAAACGCCGGTTGAAACACCAGCGGCTTCGCCTCAGCCATCTGAATCGCCGTCGCCGAGCGTGGTCGCAAAGACCTCACCCACACGACCCGCGCGGCCGACGCGTTCGCCCGTCCCTCCCGCGAATCCGGAAGACGAATTAGAAGAAGTAGAGCTGACGCTCACAAAGCCTGCCGGAGAACGAATCGAGCTTTTGAAAACGTTTATAGCAACGCGACCCAAGTCCGTTGCTGTCCGGCGTGCCCAGGAATTAATGGTCTCTGCGCGAGCATCATTCGGCGATCAAAAGCTTCATGCCGGCGACATTCCGGGAGGGCTTGAACAGTTCCAGCTCGCGTTGTCGGAAGCGCCGACCGACATGAACGATCGCCTCTTTACTGAAGTCATCGCGCGCATTCCGATGAACCTGTTTCTGCGCGGCCTGCGGGAAGCCGCCCTCGAATCCGCGCGGCGGGTCGAGGCCCTGGCGAAACTTAACCCGGTGCGATTGCTCGCGGTGACCCAGTTCTATCTGGGCATCGAAGACGTGAAAGAGGCCAATCGCCTGGCGGAGCTAACGGTACAGAACTCTCCCGAGGTTGCCTCGGCGCATCAGGCGCTGGGCGCTGCGCGTCACATCGCGCTCAGGCTTGAGGACGCGGAAGCCGAATACGCGAAAGCGCTGGCGCTGAATCCGAAGCTGGCACCGGCAAAACTGTCGCTCGCGGATTTGAAGCGAGCGTCTGGAAAGAGCGAAGAAGCACTGGTGCTTTATCGCGAAGTGCTCGAGGCTGATCCGAAAAACAAGGCCGCGCGCGCGGGTGTGATTCTGTCGTTGTTGGAGTCCGGCAAGCAGGAAGAAGCAGTACTGGAATTAAACGCAACGCTCCAGGATCCGGAAAAAGCGAACAACCTGCCGCTGGTAGTGGGCGCTGCCTACTGGTTCATCGCGCGCGGCGACTCGGCCCGGGCGCTCGATCTCGCGCACCGCGCGGTGGCGCTTGAGCCGCGCTATTCCTGGGCGCAGATTGCGTACGCGCGCGCGCTGGTGGCGGACAAGCGGCCGCTGGATGCCGAACGTGTGCTGCGGTTCGCGGGAAACTACAGCCGCTTTCCCACGCTCGATTACGAGCTCGCATGCGTGCTCGCGTCGGTTGGATTGTATGACGAAGCCGTCGCGCAATTGGCTAAGTCGTTTTCGCTGAAAGATGGTCAGATCGAAACAAAGCTTGCCGGTCGATTGCCTGCGAAAGCCGCAAGCTTCTCCGAATTGTTGGCGCCCGAACGGCGCGCGGCAATCTTTCAGAACAAGACGGCGGATACGGACGCGAACGGGAAGATGCTGAAGGCCCTGCTGACGTTTACCAACGCCCTCAACGCGGAAGGTCGCTCGGCGGCGGAAGATGAGCTGGCAACACTCGCGCAGGAATTCGTCGCCGGTGAGGATCCGATGCGCACCTACCGTCAGGTTTACGTGGCGTCAAAGTTTTTGAAGAAAGGCGTGGCGCTTTCGACGGTTTTGGATTTGATGGAAAACGCGACCACGGGCGTCGAAGCAGCGCTGAATGTCCCTGCGGCGACGGTCGCCGTGCAGGCTGAAGAACTTGCTGATACGCGGGCCGGCTCCCTGTCGCGAGGAACTACGCCGAGCGTGCCGGACGCTCCCCGCACTGCTTTGTCCGGATTGCTTCGCGGAAAAATAGAAGACATCGCCGGGCTGGCGCTTTTCAATCTCGACAAACCCGACGAGGCAGTTCTACGTTTCCGGCGCGCGGTCAGCACTTCGCCGGAAGGAACGCCGTTGTGGCGCTCGTCGATGTGGCACTTGGGCGCCGCCCTCGAAGCCAGCGGAAAAGGCGATCAGGCTCTGCTTTATTACATCAAGAGCTATGTGGCCGGCGGACCGGATATCGTGCGCCGTTCGGTGATCGAGAATCTCTACAAGAAGGTAAACGGCACGCTGGACGGACTGGACGACAAGATCGGCCCGCGTTTTTCTTCAGCCGCGCCCACGCCAACACCTTCTCCGAGTCCCCAGCAAAAATAAAAAGAGCAGCTCGGCGGTGAACCGAGCTGCTCCGAATTAAGAAAGAGCCCCCCGCTTACTTGCCGGTGCCCTGTGGCTTGCCGTCAGCGTCGAACACGACGACAGTCCCGAATTTTTCCAGGATGGATTTGATCTTCTTCGCATCGCCGACGACGACGATCTGCTGGGTCTGCGGATTGACGTACTGGCGCGCGACGCGCTGCACGTCGTCGGCGGTGACGGCCATGATCTTCGCCGGGTAAGTCTCCCAATAATCATCCGGCAGGCCGTAAATCTTCCGGGTGATCGAATAGTTCAAAAGCTGCACCGGGTTCTCGAGCGAGAGCGCGAAGCCGGCGACGATCGAGCGCTTCTGCTCTTCCAACTCATCTACCGGAACTTTTTCGTCCCGAATGCGGTTCAGCTCGCGCATGAACTCAGTCATGGCGCCTTCAGTCACTTCGGTGCGCACGTCGCTGCTGGCCGACCACGGCCCCGGATATTTCAGCGCGGTAAAGCCGCTGTAAGCACCGTAGGTGTAGCCTTTCTCTTCGCGCAGGTTCAGAAACAGGCGGGCCGATGCGCCGCCACCGACGATGCTGTTCATGACCACGACCGGAAGGTAATCGGCGTGACGGCGATCGATGGCGATGTTGCCCATGGTGATCGTGGACTGCACTGAGTTTGGCCGGTCAATCAGGTAAATCTTCGCGTCAGTCGCGGGCTTTGGATTTGCCGGCAAGCTCTCTTTATAGTCCGTGCGTTTCCAGCCGGCCAGCGCCGTTTTCAGCTTCGCAATAACTTCAGAAGCCTTCACGTCGCCGGCTATGCCGAGAATTGCGTTCTGCGGCACATAGCGATCGCGATGCCACGCCGCCAGCATGTCCGGCGTCAACGAATCGAGCACCGCCGGAGTCGTCGAATAGATCGCCGCGGGATGATTGCCGTACACGACGCGCCGGAACCGTTCCTCGGAAAGAAAACCAGGCTGCGTGCGCTGTTGCATTAGGGCGGTCTTCTGCCGCTGCTTCAGCTTTCCAAATTCGTCTGCCGGAAAACTCGGATTCGTCAAGACATCAGCCATCAGCCCGAACCACTGATCGAAATTGTCGGACAAACCTGAAGCGCTGATCGAGGCGGCGGTTGAGCCGAAACCCGAGGTGGCGCCCAGCGTCGCGCCGAGTTTGTCTACTTCTTCAGCGATCTGGCGACTGTTGCGCGTCTTCGTTCCTTCGCGCAGCATTTGCGCCGTCAGGTTCGCCAATCCCGGCTTATCCGCTGGATCGAAAATTGGACCGGCGCCGCTGATTTGCAAATTCACGTTGACGACGGGAAAGCGATGGTCTTCCAGGATGAGCACGGTCAAGCCGTTGTCGAGGGTCGTTTCGACGGGCTTCGGCAACTTAACGCGCAGGACTTCTTTCGAAACCGGCGCGCGGTTTTTTCGTTCAACCTTGCTGCGCGAGGTGCCCTTGTCCTGTCCCGGCGCGGGCTGTTGCGCCCGCAAAGGCGCAACGACTGAGGCGATGAAAGCAAATGCGAGCAGTGTCGCGGCAATTGTTCTGAGCTTCAATGAATTCAGGTACTTCATTTCTCCTCCTGACAAATCTACCTAATCAGGTTTAGCCGCCGACGAATCAGCGGGCATGATTTCGTTAGTTCGAACCGGTGGCCGGTGCGGCCGCGCGCGCTTTCGGCGTCGTGGTAACCACCGTGCGGTTCGTATCCTTAAGATAAGTGCGCGCCACCCGCTGAATATCTTCCTTGGTGACGCGATTGTATTTGGCTTCGATCTCGTTGATGAGATTGGCATCGCCGTAGTACACCGCGAGAATTCCGAGAGTCACGGCGCGGCTCAAAGTGCCTTGCAACTGCTGCGCGCGTGAACGGCGAATGCTCATGCGGACCTTCTCGATTTCCCAATCGGCGACCGGCTCGTTCTTCACGCGCTCGATTTCTTCGTAAATCGCTTTCTCGACATCCGCGAGTTGCTTGCCGGGAGGCAGAATTGCAATCACGGAAAAGAGCGAAGGCCCGCGACGTTCTTGCGCGCCTGCGGCTACTGCCGCAGCGAGTTCGCGTTCTTTAACCAGCTTTTGGTACAGACGTGAAGACTGGCCGCTGGACAAAATCTGTCCGAGCAAACTCAACGCGTAGTAATCCGGGGTGTTGCCTTGCGGAATCTTGTAGACAATGTCCACGCGCGGCGTGCGCGCGAAACCGTCGTCAAGCGCTACCCGACGCTCGGCCTTTTGCTCCGGTTCAGTCATGTCAGGCGCCGGCGGTTGCGGCTGCGACGGGATCGCTTCGAAGTACTTCTTCACCTTGGCGAGGGCTTCGTCGGTCTTGAAGTCACCAACCAAAGTCAGCACCGCATTGTTCGGCGCGTAGTAGGTACGGAAGAAATCAGCCACGTCCTTCACGTCCGCGGCATTCAGGTCTTCCATCGATCCGATCGTCGAATGCTTGTAAGCGAAGTTGTCGTAGGCCGTGCCGATAATAGTCTCGAAGGTTTTGCCGTACGGTTGATTGTCAACGCCGAGGCGTCGCTCTTCCTGGACCGCGTTACGCTGGTTGTCCAGGTTGGCCTGGTTAATGACCAGGCTCTTCATGCGATCGGCTTCGAGGAACAGGCCCAGGTCGAGTTGGTTCGCCGGCAAAGCCTGGAAATAGTTGGTGCGGTCCTGGTTGGTCGTGCCGTTCATCTGGCCGCCGTTCATGTCAACCAGAATGAAGTGCTCGCCTTTGCCGACGTTCTCTGAGCCCTGAAACATCATGTGCTCGAAGAGGTGAGCAAAGCCGGTGCGGCCCTGGCGCTCGTCGCGCGAGCCGACGTTGTAGGTAACTGCGATGGCGTAAGTCGGCGCTGAGTGATCTTCAGACATGATCACGCGCAGTCCGTTCTTAAGCTTGAATTCGCGAATCGGAATTCGGCTCGATCTGGTGGCGGGCGCCTTTTTTCCACCCTGTGCGAAGACGGCGATTGGCGACGCCGCGCAGACAATCGCCGACACAACGGCGACACCGAGAAATCTCCTATGCAGCTTCATCACTGAAAACTCCTGAATTTATTCAATTGGTAGACGTTTTGGCGTTCGTGGGGCCGACGCCACTCTTCTAAACCCGTAAGCGTACTTGAGAATCTAATCGCGTGTATCAGTAGTGTCAAGGACGCTCGCGAGTACACCGGGCGCGACAGTTTGTGCAGGTCGTTCGGCAACCGCCGCACCGTCGCCGCCATCAAAACGAGGCCCAAGGTGCCTCGAATTTAATGGCTCATTAAACCGTGCAATAATGCACGGAAGAACCTGACTCGTCAGCTATGTTTAGAACAAAACTGCTTTCCGTGCTTAGTTCAGCTCTCGCGCTCGTCGCTTTTGCGAGTGCTGCAAACGCCCAACAACCAGCGGTCGCCGGCACGCGCTATGACATCACTAATTACCGGATTGAAGTGCAACTTCAGCCGGATGACCACACACTCCGAGCCGGTGCTGACATCACTTTAACGCCGCTCGAGGCCACGCGTTCCGTTGTTTTTGAGCTGAACGGCTCATTAAAGGTGAACTCCGTCGAGAAGGATGGCCGTGCGTTGCCGGGAGTTGTCCAGGACCCTGTGGGGGTCGGCGCTCTCGGACCTAATGTCCGCATCGATTTAGGGGAAGTGGTTCCTGCGGGACAGCCGGTGACCCTGCGAATTCGCTGGGGCGGCGCGTTGATTTCGCCGGAAGGTGGCCCGTTGGCGAGCAAGCGGCTCGCGTATGTCGGCACGGAAGGCTCGTATCTGATGTACGCGGCGCGCTGGTTCCCGTTTCACGACTACATGGCTGACCGCGCGACGTCGGACATCACCGTGATCGTCCCTACCGGAGTGCAGGTGGGGGGTGTCAGTGACGAGCCGGTGAATCCGCAAGTTGATAAGAGCGGCACCACCAGGTTTCGTTTCGTGCAGAAGACGCCGCAGTTAGTTGGGAACTTCGTCGCCGGACAGTTCATTACCAGGAGTCTTCGTTTCGGGCGGTACGAGCTGCAATTCTTTGTTAAGCCCGGCAGTGAAAATCGCATCACGCCGTTCGGCGAGTTGATGGGCCGCGCGCTCGAGTTCTACACGAAGCAGTACGGCACGCCCGCGTTCGGCACGCGCCTGATCGTCGCGCAGACTGATGATGAAGCGTTCGAAGCGTATTCGGGACTTGGCTTGTTGTTCCTCGCTTCGAAGTTTTTTGAAGGCCGCACGACTCCCGAAGATCGCTTACAACGAGAGATTGCCTATCAATGGTGGGGGCAGACCGTCGGATTGAAATCGTTTGACGACGCCTGGATTTCCCAGGGCCTCGCCGAATGGAGCGCGTTCGCGTTTCGCCAATCTACATTGACCGGGGCGCAACTCGACGCGGCGCAGCGCGAAGAACAGGAACGCGCGCTGACTTTTGAACAGACTTCATCGATCGCGCGCGCGCCGTCATCGCTCGACGATCAGTCGGCGGCCTACCAGTCGATCGTCTTCTACAAAGGCGCAATGGTTTTCAGCATGTTGCGCGAGACTTTGGGAGCCAACAAGTTTGATGAGCTGCTGGCGCGATTTGTTGAACAGTTCCGCAACAAGAACGCTTCAGTTGACGACTTTGAGCGGCTGACGTCGCAGGTCGCGGGCCGCAACATGCGTTACTTCTTCGCGCAGTGGCTGGAAGGCACCGGCGTGCCCGAATTCAGTGTGGATTATCAAATCATCCGCACGCGCAACGGCAAGTTCCGCACCCGCGGCACGGTGCGGCAGAACTTCGAGAATCTGAACATGCCGGTTGAGCTGACGCTGCGTTCCGAAGGCGGGGACGAGCAGACTAAGAAGCTGATTTTCGCCGGCCGCAGCGAAGACTTCGATTTTGAATCAGGCGGCCAGCCGATCGCGGCCGAAGTCGATCCCAACAACAAAATCCTGCGCATGTCCGAAGAGTTAAGAGTTTCAATCGTCGCGCGTCGGGGCATCGAGCTGTTCAAGGATGGCCAGTACGCCGAAGCCCAGCAGCAGATGGAGTCAGCACTGAAGCTGGATCGAAACAACGCCTGGGTTTATTACAATCTCGCGCTGATCTATTTCGAACAGAAGAACTGGCAACTGGCGCTCGACAATTTTCAGGCGGCGATCGATTCCACGAGCAGCAAGCCCACCTGGATCGACGCCTGGGCGCACATCAAGCGCGGCAACGCGTACGACGCGAAGGGCGATCGCAACAAGGCCGTGTTCGAATACAACAAGGCCCTGCAAACCGGCAGCAACTACGACAACGCGCAAGCGGTTGCGAAAAAATTCATCGAGACTCCGTTCGATCCGAAGACTCCCGCTGAAACAGTGCAGGCCACGCCGGGCAGCTGACTGAGCGCCGAAGGCGCGGAATGTAATAGCTCCGGGCGACAACCCGGGGTTAAGGGGCGAGTAGGTTTTCCTAAGCCCGCTTTAGCGGGCGACAGAATCTGATCGGTCTGTCGCCGCTAAAGCGGGCTTAGAATTTCAGAACCGTTTAAATCCCGGGTTAAGGTCGCTACACCCCGGGGCTACAATCTGCCGCTTGCGTGCCGCTCATTGAGTCTTTGACTCCACGTCGCGTTTCGGCGAAGTTAAACTAGCTCCGCACAGATACGGCTGACTCTTTGGTTCTTAGCCGCTATGAATGTTTATTCCCTTGACTCGGATTGCGACCACTATGAGAGTTTGACGCTCGTCGAGGAGGCAAATGACTGGGAAACGATGTACCAGTTCAATGCGACTCCCATAGGTTCCGCTTGGCGGCCCTTGCGAGTTGAAAGTCTTACTGATGACGACGATAGTGCCCCGCTTCTACCGGGGGATTTCCCGTTGCTGTTTCCGGGCGCGCCTGTCTTAAGTCGCAGGGCGGTTGAAGTGCTTCAGCCCATCCTGGAGGGGAACGGTGAGTTACTACAGTTGGACTGCGACGTGGGAGAGTATTTTATTTTTAATATCACCAAGGTCGTCGATGCTCTAAACGAAAAAGATTCTGAGATAGTCAAATTCCTGGGCAGTCAGAAGGTTATGACAATCAAGAGCTTTAGCTTTGTGTCTCAACGTTTGAAAGGGGTGGGTATATTCAAACTTCCTCAATTGCGACTGGGACGCTCTTTCGTTACGGACCGATTCGCGCAAGCGGTTGAGAAGGGCGGACTGGTAGGATTTAGTTTGGAATGGCTCTGGTCGTCTGATCAGTCTTCGGGTTCTCCTCCATTCAAATCAAAAACGGTACAATGATTGTGCAAGCTTTGCTCGTCCCGACATTCGCCTGTATTTATGGATAGCGCTGTACTCTACCGGATATTGTGCAGTTAATAACCGACTCAGGCACCGCATTCTCTGAACAGAAGACGATAACGACACACGCGAACTCTTAGGCCTGCTATAAGAAGCCGAAGGTTTCGAGGTAATGTGCGCCGAAAACTCCGGCTAAGCTCTTAGCCTCGCCAAAGCAAAGACATTATGCAAGTTGAACCAACCAGCCTGGACGGTCACGAGTTGAAACCTGAACAGGCCGTCGCCGCGCACACGCTCGATCGGCACCTTTCCGTGACTGCCGGTCCGGGCGCGGGAAAGACCAGAGTTCTGGTCGAGCGCTACCTGGAAATTCTGCGCACGCAGAACGTTTCCGTCGATAACATAGTCGCGATCACTTTTACCAATCGTGCAGCGAATGAGATGCGCGAGCGCGTGCGCGATGCGATTGATGCTTTGCTGCGCCGTGCGGCCCCGGACGAGCGCCAGCGCTGGCTGCGCCACAAACGGACGCTTGAGGGCGCCGTCATCACCACCATTCACGGTTTCTGCTCGCGCGTCCTGCACGAGTTTCCCGTCGAAGCTAACATCGACCCGCAGTTTGTGCTGCTCGACGAACAGCAAGCGACGATGATGCTTGAAACGGTCGTTGACGAGGCATTGAGCAATGCCATCCATCACGGTAATGAAAAGATAGTGAAACTCGCTCAGGGCGTCGGCGGTCGCGGCGTTTTGTCCGGCGTCCTGGTTGAGCTTTACAAAAACTATCGTGGTGAAGGACTCGCACTCAGCGAGATTAGACGACGCGCGACGGCAAATCACTTAGCGTCCGAAGATTATGCCGCCGCGTTTCGCGAGCTCGACGCGCGCATGACCGAGTTGCTGAGTGATCGAGTAAAGACGCCGACCGCGCGCGAGAAGCAGGCGAAGCTCGCCGGCGAGTGGCCACGCCTTCGCACGATCCTGTCGCAACCGCCGGCGGAGCAAACCATGGCGAAGTACTGCCAGGGAATCGAAGACCTCCGCGACGTTCGACCCGCCAAAAACGTCATCAAGAAAATCGACGCGATCGATCAATTGTTGTGGGGCGAAGACTCGACCGCCGAGGATCGGTTAGCGGGCAAAGTGCCTTGTGTCGGGTTCGATCTGCTGGCGAAGGATTACGCGCTGGCGGTGCTGAACCTGATGCACGAGATCGAAAGCCGTCTTAATGAAGAGAAGCAGAAACTCTCCGTGGTCGATTTTGATGACTTGCAGCTGCGGACGCTGAAGTTGCTCAACGAACACCCGCAGTTGATGAACCGGATTTCCGAACGTTACCGGTTTTTTCTTGTCGATGAGTTCCAGGACACGAACGGCTTGCAGCGTGATTTGATGATGAAGCTGGGGCTGCGGCACGGCGCGAACCTTTTCATCGTCGGCGATCGGAAGCAGTCAATTTACGGATTTCGCGGCGCGGATGTTGACGTGTTCCGCGAAATGACCGGCGCGATCAAAGCCGTGGGCGGCGTCGAACAGCCGTTGCATCTGAATTTTCGCAGCCAGCGACCGGTAATAGATTGTCTCAATTTCATTCTCGCGAAAACTCTTCAGCCGCGCGCCGACGTTCCGCCCGAACAATTACAGGAGCTCGGTTACGTGGAACACGAAGCCAGCGTCGCCGAACGCGAAGCGCGCGACGCACCGCCTTTGGTTGAGTTTCTCTTCAGCATCCTGCCCGGCCGCCAATCAGCAGATTATTCCGAAGACGAAGTCCAGAGTCGCTACGAAAGCCGCGACGCGCGCGAACGTGACGCCGCCCAGGTAGTCGCGAGAATTCAGGAACTAGTTGGGTACGCGGACGTCTCGTCCGCTTCCGAGAGCACGCCAGAGAGCTGCGCTCCAGTCAATTACGGCGACATTGCCGTGCTGTTTCGCGCGCTTACCGGCGTCGGCATTTATGAAAGCGCGCTGCGTCGCGCCGGTATTCCGTACCTCACCGTTCAGGGCAAAGGGTTCTATCAGCGAGAAGAGATCACCGATCTGATTCAGCTGCTGCGATTTCTCGACAACACCACGGATGAAATCGCGTTGGCGGCTGTGTTGCGCTCGCCGCTTGGCGGCATTTCGGATAACGCGCTGTTTGCGCTGCGTTCGGCGCCCCTGGTGGGCGAGACAACCGACGGCAAGAAGTTGCCGCGCAGAAACCTGTGGCGCGCAGTGCGGAAGCATCGCGAGATTCAGTTCATCGACGAAGAAGAGCATGCGGAACTGGATCGCGTCGCGGCGTTCCTCGGAGACATGATTGAGCGACGCAGCCGGTACTCGATCGCAGACTTGCTGCGTCACGCGGTCGCGGCGGCGGATTTCAAGGCCGTAATCGCCGCGAACTTCGACGGCGCGCATCGAATCGCCAACGTCGAGAAAATGTTTCGCCTGGCGGAAGCGTTTGAAAAATCAGGCGAGCTCATTCGTGACTTTGTGCACTACGTCGAGAAGTTCGAAGAGATCGGCGGGCGCGAGACTGAAGGGCAGATCGACAGAACGGCGAACGTGGTGCGGTTGATGACGATTCATCAGGCAAAGGGTCTCGAGTTTCCCGTGGTCATCCTTCCCGATCTGCAGCGTTACGCGTCGTCGCCGCGCGACAATTCGCTATTTGTCCTGGATCGGCACAGAGGATTTAGTGTGGCCGTGCCCGACGGGCGCGGCGGCATGGTGCGCGGTGCGACCTTCAAAGAACTGCGGCAACGCGCGGGTTGGCGCGAAGAATTCGAGAGCATGCGACTTTTGTATGTCGCCGCCACACGCGCTGAAGATCGTCTGATTTTCTCCGGGGCTGCCGCCGAGAAGGAGTTGAAGAACTTAAAAGAGACGAAGCGCGAGCAGTGGCTCGCCTGGGTGTGGCAAGCTTTGGAACTCGATGAGCACCCGCAAAGCGGAGTACTGAAGTTTGGGGAGGACGTCCAGATCGATCTGCGCGTGAGTCGCGAACCGGCTGTGAGCGCGGGTATCCGGCCCACAGATTTGACGGTTAGTGCCACGATCGATCCGTCCCGGCCGCTCGCTGAAATCTTTCCGCTGCTAAGACCCGTCGCAGCTGAACGCGGAACCACGCTGCGCCGGTTCACCATAACGCAGCTCATCAATTTTCAACGTTGCCCGCGGCAATATTACTTCGAGCGGCTTTTACGGACTCCGGGCGCGGAAGAACTTGCGGTGTGGAACGACGCCGAAGCGCCTGAGCCGCCCGCGAATTTAACGGCGACTCTGAAAGGCGCCGTCATCCACCGTTTCTGCGAGACGTTTTGCGAAGGCGACAACGCTGAGGTGCGCTTGCGTGAAAGTTTCGAGCATGTCAGGTCAATGCGGCGCGCCCAGTTGGCCGGCCGGGAATTGGGTATTGATGAGGCAATGGCTGTGGCTGATTTGTTGCCGCTCGCGCAAAACTACTTGGCCAGCGAGGTCTTTCGTCGGGTACGAGACGCAGCTCGAATCAACGTTGAAGAGAATCCGCAATTCGCCACCCGAAATCCGAAATCTTCCCCCGGTCTTTGGAGCGAACTGCGTTTTCGTCTACGCCGGCCATTGGGAATTCTGACCGGCACAATCGACAAACTGCTTATCACACCGGCCGCAAACGGTCTGGACGTCGAGATCATCGATTTCAAGACGAACCGTTTTCGGGCGAGTCGCCCCTCTCCCGACGCGGGGAGGGAAGGTTCGGCGCGAATTACCCAACCTGGCGGGTCCACCCGAGTATCGGCGCCCGGCCAAGCCGCTTTCGATTTTGAGGCTGGTACAAAAGCAGTAGTGGCTGAAGAAACAAGGTCCGCGTCTTCATTCGAAGATCAAATCGACAATGCGGCGCGCGATTACCGTTTGCAGATGCAAGGCTACGCGCTCGCTTTGCGAGAATTGCTGCCGCAAGACGCGCGCATCAACTCGCTGCGGGCGACGCTGCATTTCATCCATCCGAATGTCGAGGCGAACGTGCCCAGCGACCTTCTGGAATACCAAACCTGCGCGCGCGCCATCGACGACGCCATGTCAGAGATCGCGTCGCTTGACGGCACGTTGGAGATTGAGCATTTCCCGCCGATCGCCAATTCGCACTGCCGGATCTGTAATTTTCTGAGCTTCTGTTCGGCCGGCCGCGAATGGCTGCGCGCGCGGTGACAGAGGTGGCACGGGCGTCCCGCCCGTGAATCCAAGCGCAGGATGCGCGTGCCACCGTCGCCCTATTTTTTCTTCAAGTTCAGCGTCGTGTGTTCGGTGACCGATGAGCCCGCTACGTTCGTCAGGTTTGAGGTGGTCGGCGTGCGGACATCGTTGATCGACGCGGGCGGTTGATAACTCGCATCGAGCAAATTCGCCATTTTTGCGTCCGGTGAACGATCGTCCAGCGCCTTACGCGGCTTGGTGAAAAGCAATCCGTTTAAGACAAAACCAAGTCCAAGTGTGAAAGCAGTTATCCCCAGACCGCCAATCCAAAGAGCGGCTTCAATATCCGGACCACTTAGTGCTGCTGACAAGATTAACCCGAGAATGCCGGCCCCCAAGCCACATGAGGCGATGATTGTGCCCGCGCGGACTCGGCGCAGACGCTTCTCTTCCGGTGACTCAAGGAACTTCTCGACCTCGGGCAACACACTGTCGGCGACAACTTTTAGTTCGCCCGCGTCGGCAACTGATCGAATTCTGTCAGCGACGGCGCGGCCAATCTCGTCGCGTGCCGAGACCGCAGATGCCGTAATCGAGTCAGGCCGTTCCAGACTCAGACGCACCGCGCGCATATCCACGCCGCA
>DASUTF010000264.1:0-2346 GCA_036374695.1 Pyrinomonadaceae bacterium | reverse complement strand
AGACCTAATCTCTCCCAGCATAATCAGACATTCATGATGGTTAATTCTCGGCGTCTTTGTGGTGCTCTGCGTCTCTCTGGTCAGAGATCGCTCGTTAGCGCTCACCACAAAGGCACAAAGACGTCACAGAGACACAGAGGGGCACCTCTGTTTCGCGGCGTTCTCATCTTGACGTTACTGCTGGCTTGCGCCGCAATCAGCTACCCGCAAACCGAAACCAAGCGGAACAATCGTCCGCAGTCCAATTCGAGTTCGACCATCGTCCCGGACGGCAAAGAAGCCGCTTCAGTTCTTTACGCCTGGGAGTTCTCGCAGCGTGAATTCACCATCAACCACATCGTCGTTGAGCATGACACGACGGGGCGCGGCAAAGTTACGTTTTGGCGCAAAGGGGAAGAAGATCCGATCGTCGAGAACCTCGAGTTGACGCCCCCCGTGTTGGAGCGAATTGAAAAGCTTTGGCGCGAGCTGCACTTTCTCGACTCAAACGAAAATTATCAGTCGTCGAAAGACTTCGCGCATCTCGGCACGTATAAACTCCGCATGACTGCGCTCGACCGTAAACGCACGGCGGAATTCAATTGGAGCGGCAACGCGAACGCCTGGGCGCTGGCGCAGGAATACCGGCGCGTAGCCGATCAAGTCATCTTCGTTTTCGACATGACGGTCGCGCGCGAGAACCAGCCGCTCAATACGCCCGGCCTGTTGAAGCAACTCGAGTCCATGTACAACCGTAACGCCTTGTCCGATCCGAAACAGCTCATCCCGCTTTTGAAAGAGATTCGCACAGATGCGCACATCCCGCTGATTGCCCGTAATCACGCCGAGAGGCTGCTGAAGAAGATCGATAAGTGACTGGAACGTCAGGAAGGACTCGCGATTGTTCAGTCGGCTATTATCTCAGTCCAGAATATCTTAAGTTTGTTGCCATCTCTGGCGAGCATCAACCGTAACCCCACGGGTGTGTTTATGAACAGAAGGCGGGTGCCTTTGAAGAATGCGAAGTAATTTTCATGTAAAACTTCAAGTTGCGGTCTGAACAAGCTATCTTCTCTTATCATTTTCGACAGCTCTTCTCTGTTAACTTTTAAGAGAGACTTGCTTCCAAACTCTTGACGCAGGATTGCGTTGGCGTGTTCAAGCGTGGCGGAAGCATCTCGCATTTCCTCTGCCGTGCTCAGGGGCGGCTGGGGCCCTTTCTTCACTATCATATTCTCAAGGTTTCGATTCTTAGCGAGCAGCCTAACCACCCTCGAAGGGTACAGGTCGCCTGCTTTAACATCATCAGCATTCCTGGAAACTCTCTTCATGCCTCTGATAAACCCAAACAACAGAAAGTTATTTGCAGCGAGGTACAGGCGTTGCCAATCTGCGACGGTACTGATTGTTAGCAACCGCGAGTTGTAATCCAGACCTGGCGCAAAGTAGACGTCAGCAGCCGGGTTGAAGTCCGGATTACTCACTCGGGACTTTATGTAACGCTCCATGAAATCATCGAAGTAAATCTCTTTAACACCCGGAGCAAGATCTTTCGTTTCGGCAAATCTGAGAGTGAATTCGACAACAATTTCCTGGGATTCGCGTGTCTCAGCTTCGGTAACTTGCTGTCCGTGCTTCGCGGCAGCCGCAAAAGATGGACCCAGATTCCCGACAAGACCCAAGACAACCACCAAGGCCATACTAAGCAATCTCATCAGCGTCTCCTCTTACAACTAACTGACAAAACTCTACCAACCGATTTTCGGCCCAGAAGCGGTCCTCATCCAGTGAGTCCGCGGACACGAACGCGACATGGCCGCCGCGCGGGGGCCCAACCAGCAAAACGTTCTCGTTCGCGGTGGTAAGCACGTCGCTTGAGGCGTCGCTCTGAGTCTGCGGATTCAGGGCCTGCTCCAGCGGCGTGAATGGGATGAAAGGATCGTCCTGCGCATGAATGATTAAGGTTGGCACGCGAATGCGGCCAAGATAGGGAAGGGCGCTGGCCTTTGCGTAGTAGTCGCGCGCGTCCGCAAAGCCGAACGCGGGCGCAACATAGTGATCGTCGAATTGCACCAGCGAACTGATGCCACCCAAAGCGGCTGCATCGTAGAGTTCGGGATAGGCCTGCTGTTTCAGCATGATGCGACGCTTCATGTAGTAAAGAAAATTCCGGTGATAGACGAAGTTCCGAGGCTGGTGCAGAAGGTCAGAGCTGGCTTGTAGATCGACCGAGGGTGAAATCGCGACGACACCCTTTAACTGCTCAGGCGCCTCGTCGGCCCATTCGCCCACGAGTTTCAACGCCAGGTTACCGCCGAGCGAAAATCCCGCGATCACAATGCGCGGCAGACGATCCTGATTAATCAA
>DASUTF010000263.1:0-7453 GCA_036374695.1 Pyrinomonadaceae bacterium | reverse complement strand
GAAGTTGTAGGTGCCGTCGGCGTTGTCGAACTGAAGACCGGTGCCGTTCGTCGCTGAGAGGGTGCCTGTTTGGAAAGTGATCGTGCCGCTGCTGTGGCCGGTGATGCTCACGAGCGGTTGCGAGGCCGTTGCCTGGGTAATATTGCCGCTGTAAGTTACCGAGGCAGTGCCGCCGCTCACCAGAAACGTCGCGCCGGTCGCACCGGAAAGTGTTGAGCTGGAGCCGAAGGTGGATGTGCCGGAAACAGTTGTCAGACTCAGACCGTTCGTGCCACCGGATGACTTGATTGCAGAAAAGTTGGTGTTCAGGGTGACGTTGGCGGCGACAATCGCCGGTGCTGCCTGCGCTGTGTTGTTAATGGTGCCGGTGTTGTTCGTTACCGTAACCGTGCCGCCCGTGGTCGCATTCAGACCTGTGCCGCTATTTGTTTGAATCGTCAGCGAATTGAACTTGATCTCCGCGCCCGCCGCGCCTGACCAAAACACACCGGCGACCCCGGCTCCCGTGCTGGTCACGCTGGTAGCGGCCTGAAAATCGATCAGGTCGCCGCTGATCGGAGTACTCACGGATATGCCATTGCCGGCGACGCTAATGGTTGCCGCGCCCGTGATGTTCACGTCGCCGCCGCCTGTGCCCGCCCCGTTTCCTGAATGGAGGAAGCCTCCAGCCGAACCGCCGGTAATCGAAAGCGTGCCGAACGTCCGCGTGCCCGCAGAGTTCGTGTTCAGAAGGACGCCCTCACCCCCGCCGGTACACGTCGTGTTACCAAAATCAATGTTGGCGGTTGAGTTACTGAACGAAATGCACTGAATCGAGTGGCCTGAGATGGTCGTCGATCCCATCGATAAAGTCCCTGTTACATTCTGGAGAGTCAGACCCTGACCTGTGGTGGCCGTGGTCGCGACGCTGGCAAAAGATCCGGACAGAGCTCCGCCATTGATGTTCATGGTGCGTCCGGTTCCATTGAGGACGACTTCACTGACCGTCAAGGTACCAATGCTCGTGCCGCTGATGTCCGAAGAATCCCCTGTGCCTGATCCGCTATTGCCGACGGTGAATCCGCGAATGAGATTACTGTTGCCGGTCCCGAGCCGAATGTTGTCCGTTAGGCTGCCCGTAGACAGCACCGGATTAGTACCACTGGTCGCCGGAAACTGACTTGTGCCCGAAGGTGTCACCCCAACGATGCTAGCCAGAGTTGCCGTAGCCCCCTGGCCGATCAGTTTCTGCCCATTGAGCAGATCTATGCCGCCGGTGTAATCGCCACTTCCTGTGTAAATGAAGATCGTGTCGTTCGCCTTCGGGTGCTGCGGCGGACCCGCGGCGCCGTCGTTCACGGCATCGAAAGCAGCCAGCGTCGAGAAAGGTTTGGACAGAGTTCCACAACCGGAAGTGATTAAGGTGCATGCAGTCGCGTCGTTCTTAATGTACCAGACCACTTCCGTGACTGTGATCGTCACCGTCTCGGAGGCCGCCGCTCCACTGGAGTTTGCGGTGTAGGTGAAGGTATCAGTTCCAGTGAAGCCAACGGGCGGTTCGTAAGAGAAACTGCCGTTCGCGTTGATGGTGACGTTGTTGCTGCAACTGCCCGTGCAGTTGGTGCTCGATTTCGTTTCGGCCGTCGCCGTCATGCCGGCGTTATTGCCAGTGTCGGGATCGAAATCGTTGCCGAGCAGATCGCTTGCACCATCCGGAACTGAGAGCTGCGTGTTGCCAACGGCCGCGTATTTATCACTGACCGCGGCTACGGGTGAACCGGTAACCAAAGTCGTGTGCGAATCAATCGTGTCGCTGAACTGAACGTTGGTCGCGTCGTCCGTGGGGCTCGTGGTTCCATTGTTGTTAATGTTGACCGTGTAGGTGATCGTTCCACCCGGCGCTACTGTGGTTGCGGCTGCCAGCCCATCATCCTTGGTCGCAACGATCACCGGCCCAACCAGGGGCACCGGCACCGGTCCGGGAAGTGACGCAAAGTCAGAACCGCCTGCGGGAGCGGGCGGGCCTCCGCTGTCCCTCGTGGCAACTGCGGTCCGTTCCGGCCCGGCCGCTACCGCAGCCGGTTCCGACCTCCGGCTGGCCGCAGCCATCTGCACAAACGGCATCAGGATCATTAATGCGGAAAGGAGTGAGGCGCTGAATACTCTAAGGCCACTGGACGGCGCGCCAAGGGATAATTTGGTCATGACTCTCCTGTTTGATTGCGACAACATCCGAACAAAGACTCAAAGGGGGCTCAAAATTTACCTTCGTTGAGCTAACGCTTCCTTAAATATGTGATGACAAGCTATAGACAGGGATGACTCGGATTAGGCTTGTGCAAAGTTCCCGTCAACCAACGCGTACGGGTGGACTCTTCAGAAGGCTTTCAGGCGATCTTTGAAACTGCGGCTCCAGGTAAGTTGAGTTCCGTCGTCCAGCAACACGTTCAAATCGCCATGCGAGAGAGGTTGCAGCTCCCGTATGCGATCCAAATTCACAATTGTGGAGCGGTGAATACGAAGAAACAGTTTGCTATTCAGCTTCGACTCAAGCTCGACGATTTTGCGTCGCACGAGATACTGTTTTTTGCTCGTGTGGAGACGTACGTAGTTACCCTGAGCTTCAATCCAATCTATTTCCTCGGTCTTTAAGAGCACAAAATGACCGTTGGCTTTAACTAAGATTCGATCCAAAGTACGTTTACCCCTGGTTTGATAACTCTCGTGCCTCCGAAGCCGATGCGAGGAACATTTGCGTCAGTGCCGGCCTGGCGGGGTTCAGGAGTTGACGGACGCGCTCTTTACTGATCTTCATGATCCTTCCTACCTCGCTGTAACTTCGGTTTCGACCGCGGCTGTCTAAGCCGACATATAACTTCCAGACTCGAGCTTGTTTACCGGTGATAATTCTCTTTGTGAGCAACTCAGAAATCGCAGCTTGGACAATCGCATTGCTAGCGTGGGCTTCGCGCTGCCGTTCCGCCTTCCTCTGTAGTGTTAAAGCCTTGCGGGCCGCAGTTGGCAGCGGGCTCTTCACAAACCGTTGGCGGCAAATGATGCAGCGGACACCCCAGAACTGTGGTCGAACCCCGCAATAGACACAGAGCCCGGCTTCGATCCTTTTTTGGTACCGTCCCCGATGTGACTCGGCTGCTTGTCGCAGATGCTTCCGGCATTTCGTCCTTCCTTGCGCCGCTCTCAAACGGCAGCCGAACTGGGCGCACGTGCCCGCCGCTATTCGTTTCGCATAAGCACGCTGGCTTCGTTTTGCAGCGTCAGACTGGCAATAGGACTCCTTATCCCGGGTTCTTCCGCGCAACGTTCGACCCCCATCGTTTTTTGAGCCTTTTTGTCCGAACATTGAAGGTTCCCCAACCAGTAACGCGACATTTGCAGAAATATTCCTTCACGCTTGCTCCAAGGGTCGGGCTGGACGTTTGTCCGCATTTTGCACGGGGAAGATTTGTCCAGGTCTTCGGTGACTGCTAAATTGTCCTCGGGAAATCATCGCTAATGTCTTCGCGAGTTACTGCTACCGAACACGCAACCGCCCTCGACGAGGGGGCCCAATCATTGGGGGATGATTTGGTCGTCCTGGTTTATCAGGAGCTACGGCGGCTGGCTAACAACTATTTGCAACGGGAACGACCAAATCACACGCTTCAGCCGACCGCCCTGGTTCATGAAGCCTATCTGCGGCTGATCGGACAGAGTCGGGTCAGGTGGCGCAATCGAGATCACTTTATTGCCGTGGCGGCGGAAATGATGCGCCGAGTCCTGGTGGATTACGCGCGCACTCACAATCGGGACAAGCGCGGCGGTGGCGACTACAAAGTGCCGCTGGCGGAAGTGGATCATTTTACGATTGATCGCGATGTGGATTTACTGGCTCTTGATGAAGCGCTGCAAAGATTCGCCGAAGATTACCCGCGGGAGAGCCGAATAGTGGAGCTGCGGTTTTTCGGTGGTTTGTCGATTGCGGATACTGCGCGTGTGCTTAAGCTATCCGACTCAACGGTGGAGCGCGACTGGAAGTTTGCGCGGGCCTGGCTGTTGCGCGATTTAAGAAGCCGGTAACTGAATGGAAACTCTGGGGCGAGACCAAGTAAGAGAACTGTTCGATGCCGCCTTAGAGCGCTCACCTCACGAAATATCCACATTTCTCGACACCGCCTGTGGCCACAACCCAATGTTACGCCAGGAAGTAGAGTCCTTATTGGCTTCTCTCAAACAGGATCACAACTTTCTGGAATCGCCTGTCTTTGGATTATCGGCGGCTGATCTGGCGGCAAAGGCGCTCGATGACGACGAAGAATCTCTCGCCGGAGAGCAGGTCGGTCCCTATCGGTTGGTGCGGGAAATCGGACGCGGAGGCATGGGAGTCGTTTATCTGGCTGAACGCGCGGATGGACACTATCAGCAACAGGTTGCCCTCAAGGTCATCAAGCGTGGCATGGATTCCCGGGACGTTGTGCGTCGCTTTCGGCGTGAACGGCAAATCCTTGCCAACTTAACGCACCAAAACATAAGCAAATTGCTGGATGGCGGCACGACGGCTGACGGTTTGCCCTATTTTGTGATCGAGCACGTCGAAGGATTGCCTATCGACGAATACTCTCGGGTAAATTGTTTGTCTCTTCGCAAGAGATTAGAGCTGTTCCTGGATGCCTGTGCCGCAGTCCAATACGCACATGACCGAAAAGTAATGCACCGGGACTTAAAGCCGGACAACATTTTGATCACATCAGATGGAACCGCCAAGCTGCTGGATTTTGGGATTGCTAAATTCCTCGATGGCGACCAATCAACGTCAACTCGTACGCAGACCGACACGGCACTGCGGTTGTTTACACCAGAATATGCAAGCCCGGAACAGTTACGCGGAACGCGATTGTCAGAGGCGAGCGACGTATACAGCCTGGGTATGGTTCTTTATAAACTTTTGACTGGTCGTCATCCTTATCGATTGGATAGTCGAGAGCCTAACGAGATTCTAAAGTCACTCGCCGACACCGAACTGGAGAGGCCAAGCACTGCCGTTGGAAAACTTGTTTCGGGACGTAATGGAATTAGCAACGACGGAGTTGATGGCCCAGATCGGCCGGAGACTCTCAGGGGAAAACTGAGAGGGGACCTCGACAACATTATCCTTATGGCGTTGCGTAAGGAGCCCGAACGACGCTACGCATCGGTCGAGCAGTTTGCCGAGGACATTCGACGTCATCTTGATCGGTTGCCGGTCAGGGCGCGTCGGGATACCGTTCCATATCGCGGTTTCAAATTTTTCAAACGGAACAAAACGGTCGCGCTTACCGCATTGATCTTATCGCTCGTCTGCTTGCTGCTCGTCATCGCCCTAACCATGAACGCCGGGCGTACGAAGCCGACAACATCTGTTGCCCTCTTGCCTTTTGTCAACGCGAGCGGAAACCCCGAAATGGAGCACATCGCTGAGGGGGTAACGGAACAACTGATCGCTGATTTGTCGGGGGTAACCGGTCTTTCCGTCTCGGCACGTGACTCGGCTTACAGTTTTAAGGGGAGAACGGTAGAAGCGCGAACTGTGGGGCGCGCGCTCGACGCGGCACACGTCCTCACGGGCAGAGTCACCTCGGACGGCGCACATCTCGCCATCAGCGTCACACTTATCCACGCACAGAGCAATCAGCCCATCTGGAATGAGCAGTATGTAGGTAAGCCTTCAGACATTCTGGCAATGCAGAAAGAGATCGTCTGGGACTTGACCCGTAAACTCGATTTACAGTTAGCAGCCGACGGGAAGGAGCAGACGGGCGAGCGTCACACCCGAGACGCGGCGGCCTACCTGGCCTACCTCAAGGGCCGCTACTTCTGGAACAAACGAGGCCCTCAGAACATAGAACTTGCCAGCCAAAACTTCGGGCGTGCGATTAGTATCGATCCCGATTACGCGCTCGCTTACAGCGGTTTGGCCGACTGCTACACCTTGCTCGGCATCTACACGACAATCCCGCCCAAAGATGCTATGGGCAAGGCGCAAACTGCGGCGCTAAAGGCGCTTGAGTTGGACGGCCGGCTGGCCGAGGCCCACGCGTCGCTGGCCGGTGTCAAATGGCTTTTCGAATGGGATTGGAAAGGCGCCGACCGCGAGTTCCTGCGGGCCATTGAGCTGAACCCGAATTCATCCTCAGCACGCCACTGGTATGGGCTGTACCTCGCAGAGATGGGGCGCTTCGAGGAGGCAATCGCTGAGGAAAGGCGTGCGCTCGAGCTTGATCCTCTCTCGCTCGTGATCAATGCGGACATGGGCCGAGTTCTCTACTACGCGCGACGTTATAAGGAGTCTCTGGAGCAGTACCGGAAAACGTTGCAGATGGATCCGGCCGACGGGACGGCTACCGCCGACATTATCTACGTGTACGAACTGATGGGCCGCAACGACGAATGGTTCTCCGCGATGGAGCACTTCAACGGTGTCGCAACCTCAGCCCTGAGAGAGGCGTATCTCGCAGGCGGGATAAAAGGCTATTGGCGCAAACGGTTAGAAGTGTGGAACGTGAGAAGGGACCCCCACTTCTACCCATTGGCAGAAATTTACACACGGGTGGGCGAAAAGGACAAGGCATTCGAGATGCTGAATCAAGCCTACGATGAGCAGGCGCACGGGATGGCGCAACTTCGAGTCAATCCGATATTCGACCCTTTGCGCTCCGATCCGCGCTTCTCCGAACTGTTGCGACGGATGAATCTCCAGCCGTGAGAGTTTGCCAGTGTGAGGGGTGGTCGATCCGCTGATTACATCCGCCGCTCGTTCAGACCCCGGATCCTTTGCTACCCGTAGGCCTCAGCTCGCGTCAGATCCGCACCATTCCAATTCGATTGACGATCACTCGGTCGCGAGGTTTGCTCGCCGGTTATATCTCTTTTTGTATTTCAATCGCCTTCGCGTCAGTCGCTCAGGCTCAATACAAACACCTGTGAAGACTTGAAGATTACGGAGAAGCGTTACGGCGTAAAGGTCGTGGAAACTGCGACGTGCGTTTGCACTGAACATCAATCCCCTTCTGCTCGACTGCTTACTCCTTGCTGCTTACTGCTTGCTCCTTACTGCTCACTGCCCACTGGCTCACGGCAGCGCTTCTACGATGACCCAGAAGCGGAATTTGCCTGTCTTCTCCACGCCCAGCTTGAAGTTGATCAGGATCGACTGGCCATTGGGCAGCGGCGTGCCGGTTGTGATCGTGCCCGACGACAGGGTCGAGTTATAGCCGCCGCCGATAGCCTGATTCGGCGGCATCTCCAGCGTGGTCGCGGTCACCGTGACATTGCATGGAGTCCCGCCAGGCGCACACGTCACCGTGTCGTTAACCGGACCGACACTCGGTTCACTGCTGGAACTTAGCGCCCGCAGGTCGGCTGTGGGACCAGCCGGCTGGTTTGCCGTACTGATGTCCACAATCCGATAGCGCAAACGCGTCACGTTGCCACCGGTGTT
>DASUTF010000262.1:0-26871 GCA_036374695.1 Pyrinomonadaceae bacterium | reverse complement strand
GCACGATGAAGTTAAACGTGCCCCCGCCGCCATCACTTCTCTGAGCGCTGCAAGCCGCTGCGCCAGCCGCCCGCCGAGCGATCCTTCAGTTCAATCCCCCCTATCAAGAGCCCGGTCAGAAATGACCGGGCTTCCTGCTTTATAACAGCCAAGCGCGAAGTGCACAGTGGCGAGAACTCCTTACTTTCCCGCCGTGCCTCGCAATCCTGTGCTCATCCCAATGCGCCTTTCGCCCTTTCGCTCTTTCGCCTTCGCTCTTTCGCTTTACCCTTGGCTTTTGGCTCTGAGCCGCGGCTCGTGGCACAGCAGGTGCTGAACAGTAGGTCGGCAAGCACGATGAAGTTAAACGTGCCCCCGCCGCCATCACTTCTCTGAGCGCTGCATGCCGCTGCGCCAGCCGCCCGCCGAGCGATCCTTCAGTTCAATCCCCCCTATCAAGAGCCCGGTCAGAAATGACCGGGCTTCCTGCTTTATAAGGCCCACTAAACCAACAAAGCATTCCTAATACAATTCGCGTCTGCAGAAGCTTTATCCCTCAACCTGACCGCCCGTCTCGCCAAGGCCCAGGTCGTTCTCGTTGCTTCGGTCATTACGACGGAATTTGTCACTTTGACAGTGACGGTTTTTGTGAAAAAGGCTTCAAATCGGAACCGGCGAGGACTCTTTTCCCAGTTTCTGAAAATTATTTTTCGACCACGAGTTTCCCTGAAATGACTTCCAGAAATCTTCAGCGGTTAGAGGTTACGCGCGCATCTGGCGCGCTGGGGCAGGGCGAGACGCCTGCGTAGCGTACGAGTGCTCTGCTAAACTTCGCCGCATGAGCGAAGTGCCGGCGGCTGAACCGCCAATCCAAAGGCGGCGACCGCTTTTCCTCACAGCGATCAGCGAAAGCGTGCCCTCACTTCGTGAATCCGGATTGGCATCTTTATCAGCCGTTCTGCTCATTCTGTCGTTTCCAAATTTCGAGTTATGGTGGCTTGCCTGGATCGGATTGGCGCCGCTGCTCTTCGCAGTCGCGACGACTTCCAGAAAACGCATCGCGTTCATCCTCGGCTTCATTTGGGGCGTGATCTTTTTTTACGGAACGTGCTGGTGGCTGACGTACCCGATGATTCATTCTGCCGGGGTGGCGCCGTGGATCGCATATCCTCTGCTGTTGTTGCCCGTTGTTTTCGTTTCAGCTTTTCCTGCGCTGGCCTGTGCCTGCATCGCTCGCGTCGTCAATCGATTCGGCACCTCGGCCCTGCTCGGGGCACCGTTGGTATGGGTCGCATTCGATTGGCTGCGTCAGGCAGTGACGGGGCTGGATTGGAACGCGCTCGGGTACTCACAAGCCTTTCGGCCAGCGCTCATTCAATCTGCCGGTTTTGGCGGTGTCTACGCCGTGACTTTTCTGGTCGTCACCATCAACGCCGCGTTCGCCTTACTCATTTGGCGACGAGACCGAATGGTGTTTCTGACAACTATTCTAGTGATGACGGTGGTGGTCATGATCATTTTGGTCAGCCGGCCACGGCCAGGGTTTCATTACATCGATTCGGCAAATGACACCCTCGTGGTCGTTGTTCAGCCCAACGTTCCCATGAGTGACTTGAACGACTCTGATTACAGGATGCTTCTCGACCGGCACCTTCAATTAAGCACGCAGGCATTCTCACTCAAACTGTCTGTCGCGAAGAACAGACTTCTCATCTGGCCTGAGTCGCCGATGAACTTCAGCTACTCGCGCGATCCGCAGCTGCAAGCAACTGTTAGTTCACTCGCGCGCGCACATCGCTCGTACGTGCTGCTGAACTCGCTCGAGCCGGCGCCGAATGGCGGCTCGTACAATTCTGCAATTCTCATAAATGAGCAGGGTCAGAAAATCGCCCAGTATGATAAGATTCGCCTGATGCCGTTTGGCGAGAACGTGCCGCTGCCCCGCTGGCTACCGGGCTCGGGTTCGGTGCGGGGCATCGTCGGCGAATTTACGCCCGGCAGTTCACATACGCTGATGCCCCTCGGCGCGCTTCGTGCCGGGGTTTTTATTTGTATAGAGGCCGCTCATGCCGATGTGGTGCGCGCTTTTACGAACGCGGGAGCTGACGTGCTGATCAATATTTCAAATGACGGTTATCTCGGTCCGACTGCGGTGATGCGTCAGCACCTGGCGAATGCCGTGTTCCGCGCCGTTGAAAACGATCGCGATTTGATTCGTGTGACGAACAGCGGCATCAGCGCGTACGTCGATTCGAATGGGCACGTGCACGACGCGACGCCGAGTTTTCAGGAAGCAGTGCGGACCTGGACGATCAGCCCTGGCGGCGGAACAACCTTCTATTCGCGCTACGGCAATATGTTCGTGTACGGCTGCGCGTTGATTACTCTGGGATTCATTTCAGCGACGTTTATGACAAGGAGATGGGGTGCGCGCGCCTCGGGCGGGCTCGGTAACTAGTAATGAGCACGCCTGAGGCGTGCGTACCGAAGAGCGCGCCTGAGGCGTGCGTACCAATCGCAAATGATTGATCCACAATCCATTCAGGAATTAAGAGATTCGTTCGACGACTTAAAGAAGCGCGTCGATCAGCTCGGGAGGTTTCTTTGATGTCCCGGCGAAACAAACTGAGCTAGGCCAGATCGAAACCCAGGCGTCGGCCCAGGACTTTTGGTCGAATCAGGAAGAGGCACAGAAGCTCTTGCAGCAACGAAGCCGCCTGGAGCGCGTTATCCAGCGGCAGGAGAAGTTCGAGACTGAGATATCAGACGCGCAGGTGCTCTTTGAATTTGCCGAAGAAGACGAAAGCTCTTTGACCGAGTTGCGTCAGCTGGTCAAACGGCTCGAGCAAGAAATCGCCGAGGCCGAAACCGAGATGCTGCTGTCGGGCGAGAACGACGCGCGCAACGCGATCTGCACGATTCATCCGGGCGCGGGCGGCACTGAGTCGCAGGATTGGGCCGAGATGCTGCTCCGCATGTATCTGAAATGGGCTGAACGACGAGGATTTCGAACCGAGGTCATCGACTATCAGCCGGGAGAAGAAGCGGGCATTAAAGGCGTGACGTTCAAAGTGGATGGCGAATACGCATACGGCCTGTTGTCGGCCGAAGCGGGCGTGCATCGGCTGGTGCGCATCTCGCCGTTCGATCAAGCCGCGCGCAGACACACTTCTTTTGCTTCGTTGTTTGTCTATCCGGAAATCGACGACGACATCGAAGTCGATATCAACGAAAAGGATTTGCGCGTGGACACGTATCGTTCAAGCGGCGCCGGCGGACAGCACATCAACGTGACGGATTCGGCGGTGCGCATCACGCATCTGCCGACCAACATCGTGGTCTCGTGTCAGAACCAGCGTTCGCAGCATCAGAATCGCGCTGTCGCGATGCAGGTCCTGCGCTCGCGACTTTACGAACTGGAAGTTGCAAAGCGCAAAGCGGAAACGGCAGAACTTGAAGCGAACAAGCAGGACATCTCATTCGGCTCGCAGATTCGGAACTATGTGCTGGCGCCGTACCGGTTGGTGAAGGACGCGCGCACGAAACTGGAAAAAGGCGACGTCGATTCAGTTCTCAACGGCGACATCGACGATTTCATTAAACAGTATTTGCTATCGAAGCGAGCAGCGTAAACGAAGTGATGAGTAATGAGTGATGGGTGATGAGTAAGAGCAAACTGCGGTAGAGCCGTCCGGCAGGTGTTCCTGCCTACTGCCTACTGCCTACTGCTTTCTATGGCCGCTATCCCAACTGATATCGAAATCGAGCCGGCGCCAGAGCGCTCGCGGCTGAATGAGATCATCGTGATCGCACTGGTGGCCGCGGCGCTGCTGCTCGGGCTGTGCCTCGCTTCGTATCATCCAAACGATCCTTCGTGGAATGCCGCCGGCGAAGCCAGTGCGCGCAATTGGATTGGAACTGTCGGCGCGAATGTGGCAGCGGCGTTGTTTCAGTCAATCGGCCTCGCCGCGTATCTGATTCCGTTTCTCATTCTCGCCGCCGCCTGGCGCCGGTTTCGCACCAGACGCATCAATGCGCCGGTGTATCGTTTGCTGGGACTGACGATCGTCGTGCTTTCCGCAGCGGCTTTGTTGACGCTCGCGAACATTCAGCCATTCTTCGATGCCAGCTTCAATGCGGGTGGACTAATCGGGGTCCTGATCGCGCGGGTGCTGGTCGCTGGGCTGAACACCATCGGCGCGGCGATTCTGCTGACGGCAATCGCGGCCACGGGCATCCTGCTGGCAACTAACTTTTCTTTTGCGAACGCCGGCCAGTCGCTTGGCGAAAGATTCAGTTCGCTGCAATCGCTGCCGGTTAGGTTCAGAGGATGGCGTTTGGCGCGCCGCGCGAACCGGGAATTACGCCGTCAGCAAAAGATCGAAGCCTCGGATCCAAACGGAAACGGCGCGTTGACCGGACCCCAGGTCGTAAACAGCGAAGGCCAACCAATTTCCCAGGCTCGCAGCGCGCCCGAAAGCGCCGAGATCGCTTCAGCCTTCGAATCGTTCGCGGCCTCCACCAGCGGAAAAGCCATGTCCGCGGCGGCGGGCGCGGCCACGGCGCCGGCCAAGCGCGGATTGTTTCGCGGCAAAGCTACGCCGGCAGCGGAAACCGCGGTCGTTTCAGAGATGCTGCGCGAGGCGGCGGTCAAGCGTAAGACTGAATCTCCGGCCAGCGGCAGTCTGCCGTTTGAAGGCCGGAAGGTCAGCGCCAAAGCCAAGTCAGACTATCAACTTCCTTCGCTCGACTTCCTCAACGAGGCGCAGATGCGCCGCGAACAGGCCGACGATGAACTGCTCGGCATGGCTACCAAGCTCGCCGAAAAATGCCGCGAATTCAATGTGACCGGCCAAATCAAATTCATCTGTCCGGGGCCCGTCGTCACGACCTACGAGTTCAAACCCGATCCCGGGGTGAAGTATTCCCGGGTGACCGGCCTGGTGGACGATCTTTGTCTGGCTTTGAAAGCTGAATCCATTCGCATTGATCGGATGCCGGGCAAGCCGCACGTCGGCATTGAAGTTCCGAACCCGCGCCGCGAAACAATCTTTCTGCGCGAAGTCATCGAGTCGCGCGCCTTTCGCGAATCAACTTCGAAACTGACGATTGCGCTCGGTAAAACGATTGACGGATTAAATTACGTGAGCGATTTGGCGCGCATGCCGCACCTTTTGATCGCGGGTACGACGGGCGCGGGGAAATCAGTCGGCGTCAATTCCCTGCTCGTTTCCATCCTTTATCGCGCGCGACCGGATGAAGTTAAGCTGATTCTGATCGATCCGAAGCGGCTTGAGCTCGGACTTTACGAAGACATCCCGCATCTCGCGACGCCAATCATCGTCGATCCCAAGCAAGCCGCCCGCGCGCTGCGCTGGTCCGTGGCTGAGATGGAGCGGCGCTACAAGCAACTTGCCGGCTGGGGCGTCCGCAATATCGACGGCTACAACGCTGAGATCGCCAAACGTAACGCTGCGAAAGATTTTGACGAGAACGGCGAGCCCTGGAAGCCTCTGCCCTACATCGTCATCATCATCGACGAGTTGGCCGATCTGATGATGGCGTCAGGACACGAGGTCGAAGAATCGATCACGCGGCTTGCGCAAATGGCCCGCGCCATCGGCATTCACCTGGTGCTCGCCACCCAGCGACCATCGGTGGACGTCATCACCGGACTGATCAAGGCCAACTTCCCTTCCCGTATTTCGTATCGCGTTTCTTCCAAAGTCGATTCGCGCACGATTCTCGACACGAATGGCGCGGAACACCTACTCGGCCGCGGCGACATGTTGTTCCTGCCGCCCGGTTCCTCGCGACTGCTGCGCGTCCATGGTGCCTACGTCGACGAATCGGAAATCAACAAGATCGTTACGCACATCAAGGCCCAATGGGCGCCCGATTACGACGAAAGCATCACGCAATCCGAAGAAGAGGCGATGGGTCTCGACGACTCTGGCGGTGAGCGGGATGAACTCTTCGAAGACGCTTTGCGCATCTGCGTTGAGATGAAGCGCGCCTCGACGTCTGTCCTGCAACGCCGCCTGCGCATCGGTTACGGCCGCGCCGCCGCCGTCCTGGATCAGATGGAGCGAGAGGGCCTGATTGGCCAAGCCGACGGTGCACGCCCACGTCCCGTGCTCGGTCGAGCGTTTGAAATCGTGGCTGATTGGGACGAGCAGGAACCCGAATAAGCGCGCCACTCGACCCTTCGCCTTCCGCAAAACACTTCTTATCAGCCGTCTCGTCTGACAGGCCGAGCTCTCCTGAATCGCAATTAACAAAAGCTTCAGTCAGGCACACGGACAGTCATGCGTTCATCAATCAGGCAAAATCTCTTAACGCGAGTTGTTCTCCCGTTCGTCTTTCTAGCGTGCGTGAGCGGGTCAAGTTCGCTCGCAATCAGCCAGGCGCGTCTTGATCCGGTCGCGTCCACCACCCCACGCGGGCTGCCCGCGCGGGGACCCCGGTCCGCTCTCGGTACTGACACGCTGAGACAACGCGAATGGGCGCCAAAACGCACCTGGGTCTTCATCGTCGGCATTTTGAAATGGAAAGATTCCGAGACGTTTAAGCCGTTTCCGGAACTGAACCGGCGCGATGCGCAACTGGCTGAGTTTTTCCGGGGCGCAGGCGTGCCGGCCAACCAGCTCGTCTTCCTGCGCGATGAGCAGGCGACGATTGGCCGCGTGCGCACCGAATTCGCTGAGATGCTTTCGCAAACTCGCGAAGGTGATTTCCTTTTCGTTTACTTCACCGGTCACGGCTACAAGGCCGAAGACGAGCGCGAGACGCTTTTCGCGACGTACGATGCAAGTGAACGGGTACCCGGCTGGTCAACGCGGTCAATCGTGCGGGACATCAACTGGGGGTTCCATGGCTCACGCGTCTTGCTGACCGCGGACTGCTGTTATTCCGGCGCGTTAACGCAGGATGCGCGCGGCTTGAATTCAGGAATCTCTTACGCGTGTGTCACGTCCGCGACGGCTGACGAAGAGTCCACGGAGAACTGGACGTTCACTGAGATGTTGTTGGCGTCTTTGCGGGGATCTTCTTACGCCGACCTGAACGGCGACCGGCAGATTTCGCTTGGCGAACTTGTCGAGAACGCTCGGCGCGACATGAAGTTTGCCGAAGAACAGGAATCTTCCTTTGCCAGCCGCGGATTTCCGACAGACATGGTTCTGGCGCCGGCGAACGAATCTTCAAACCCTGCGATTGGCCGGCGTGTTGTCGTTCGGTCAGAGGGCGATTGGTACAAAGGCCGAATCATAAGCGTGCGGGGGTCGCGGTATCTGGTCCGCTACTTTGGCTACGATAATTCGTACGACGAATGGGTGACGCAGCGGCAGATCCGGGGAAACCGAGGCGCGGAAGGGATGGGCGCCGCGGAGCGATGGCTGCTGGGGCGCCAGTACTCGAGCGCTTCCCCGAATTCGTGGGGACAGTGAAGTCGGGGCAGTAGCCCGACCGTCAGGGAGGGCTCCGGATTGCGCGCTCGAGAGCCCTCCATCACGGTCGGGCTACTGCCCCGTCTTGTTGTTCCACATTTTCTGTGGATAACCTTGTGAAGATCGCACACTCGAGCGTCACAAGTTTCCGCGTTGTAACACTTCCAGCAAATTGCACTCGGCAGGGGCAAGGCAGAACCAGGTACGCACGCCTCTGGCGTGCAAGCATCCGGGAGGCATGCGTACCTATTGTTCTGTTCGGCACATAGGACTATAAATATCGCGCTCCGCACGGAGCTATCCGCAGATGATTTCACGCTCCCTGACCGTTCTCACCTTCCTGTTGTGTCTTACTGTGGTCTTTTCCACCGCTTCGTGCGCCAAACGTTCGCGGGCGATCACCAACGCACCGCCGACATCGCCGGCGAATTACCCGTCAGCCGCGCCAACTGCTCAAAGGCTTAACCTCAACACTGCACCTGCGAAAGAACTCGAGGCCCTTCCCGGAATCGGTAAAGGTCTCGCCGAACGCATCGTCGAGCATCGCGAAAAGTACGGACCGTTCCGCCGCGCCGAACACCTGATGATGGTTCGGGGAATCAGTGAGACGCGTTTTCGCGCGCTGCGTCACCTGGTAGCAGTCGAGTGAATTCGCTCCGTCAGCAGCGGAATGCTTATAGACGCACGTCCTAACTTGGATGAACAGTGAGAGTGGAACGAATCCCGAGGCGGCGGGAGTCGCTCCACTTTCAATTTGGGGGAGGGTGCAATCGCAAGCTATAAACATTCCGCACCTACGGCGCGAAATCATGTCAGAGCTTCTCCAACTCAGACGAGCGGCACACTCAATCTTTGAAGAAGCGTTGCGGGCAGTTGATGCCGGCACAGCGGTCAAGAATGCAATCCGCATCGACGGCTCGCGACTGCGTGTTAATGAAGCTTCCTTCGAACTGTCAGCAGATTCCCGGGTTTACTCAGTCGCAGTTGGAAAAGCCGCGCCGGCGATGGCGGTCGCGCTCGAGCATGTTCTGGGCGACCGATTGTTTGAAGTCGTGATTGCCGCGCCCGGGGACAACGGCCGCGGGCGGAACTTAAACAAACGTTGGCAATACTTCGAAGGCGGACATCCAATCCCGAACGAAGCAAGTCTCGACGCCGCGGAAGCCGCGTTGGCCTTGCTTGATCGAGCGAATCAGGAACGCGCGCTCGTTATTTTTCTGATTTCCGGCGGGGGCTCGGCAATGCTGGAAGCCCCCGTCAGCAAGGAAATCACACTCGAAGAATTACGCTCGGCAAACCAAACACTGGTGAGTTGCGGCGCGTCGATTAGCGAAATCAACGCCGTGCGGCGGGCGTTTTCGGCTGTGAAAGGTGGCCGGCTCGCAGCGCGCGCGCCAAACTCTCAGCAAGTGACGCTAATTGTGTCCGACGTGCCGGCAGGCGAAGAGCACAACGTGGCTTCGGGTCCCACTTTAACCCCGTCGAACGACGCGCCGTACACGGCGGAAGTCGCGGCGCGGTATGGGCTTCGCGACGTAATCCCTTCTTCGATCTTGCGAGCAATTGAACTCCAGGAGAAATCTAAGCCACCCACGCCAATTGGCCGTCAGTATTTTGTCCTGCTCGATAACAACACCGCGCTGGAAGCAGCAACGACTGCAGCGCGTAAGCGCGAATTGACTGTCGAAATCGCGCGCGATGTTTCCGACGAGCCGATCGAACTCGGCGTTGAGAAGCTTCTGACGCGCCTCGGCCAACTAAAAGCGAGTGATGCCGGAGATGTTTGCCTCGTTTCCGGCGGCGAATTCGCTTGCCCTGTGCGCGGCGACGGTCTCGGCGGGCGAAATCTCGAGACAGCTTTGCGTTTGGCGATTGCTGCCGATCAAAACTCGGCACGGATCGGTGAGTTCGTGGCTCTCTGTGCGGGGACTGACGGTATCGACGGAAACAGTCCGGCGGCCGGCGCAATCGTTGACAGCACAACGATCGGACGCGCACGCAGGATCGGATTAGACCCGATCGATTTCCTCAATCGCAGCGATTCGTATTCGTTCTTTGTCGCACTCGGCGATGTGATTACGACCGGTCCGACGGGCACGAATGTGCGCGACTTGCGAATTCTGATAAGTCGCGTTAGCGCATCGGGGCAGTAGCCCGTAACGCTTGACTCACTCTGACGCGGCGTCTATAAGACTAACTACCGTGCAAGCGATCGAAGCAACCGAACCGAAACCCGCGGAACCCGACTCTCGCCTCACCTTCCAGGCTTTAGCCGAAGCGCTCAACTCAATGACCGCCGTGCCGGCGCTGGCCGAAGTGTATCGGCTGGTTGAAGGCACAGACATGTCTCGGGAAGAAGTCGCGCCTTACCTCGGTTTCAAAGCCGGCAATTACTCGCGGCATCGCGTGATGAAGAACGAGTTTGTCGAGATGCTGGTGTTGTGCTGGAAGCCCGGTCAGCGGACGCCGATTCACGATCACAACGGCTCGCACGGCGCGGTGTTTGTGCACAAAGGCATCATGTGGGAGACAATCTTTGAGTACGACACCGAAAAAGGTTTGCAGTACGCGTCACATCGCGAGCTGCGCGCCGGCGCCACAACCGGCTCAGAAATTCCCGACATTCATCAGCTCGGCAATCCTGACGTGAGCGGCCGCGACCTCGTCACCATCCACATCTACGCACCGCCGCTTGGAGTATTGAAGACTTATAAGCTGGGAAGTTCGACTATCGATCTCTACACACCTGCCGAACCGGATTTTGTTTAGCTGATTACAATCGCATGGCAGCGTTCCAGGTTCCTCTAACAGTCTGTGTATCGGAGTCGCTAAGCGCGCCGAGTTTTCGCAGGAGAATTCTCCTCTCAGCCGTGAGGAGACGATCCAATCGCGCAACGGACGGCTTCAATAGGCCCGCCGATGACCAGTCATTGATAGCAACATCGTAGGGTCCATCATAAACAATCGACGTGACGCGGCAGATGATCACATCATCAGGAAGGTCAAACAGAACGAGTGCCGGCCGCAGTTTGCTCGCGGCGCCGGAAAGTAAACGGAAACTCACAAAGAAATATATCGCCGAGCTTAGCGAAGGGAGTCATAAACAGCATCTTCGGGAACATCGTCGCGCAGGAACTGTTCGTAAGCGGCCGCTTGCCATTCGGCGTCGTCTGCTGCTCCGTTGGTGATCACGATGACCCGCGCTTTACCGGTCTTGGGAAGTCGGTCAGCAACGTCTTGAGGGACAGAGAGCACGGGTTTCTCAGTAAGTTCAGTTGTAAACTCGATAGCGCTCATGGCTGAAGATTATAACTCGTCGAAGGCAGGGTCAACCCGTCCGACTTGATCGATTAGTTAACATAAGTTGTCACTGCGATAGTCCTCCCGTCCGTCACCACACTAACCGTTCCCTTCTCTCCAGTCGTCATAACCTGTGCGCCACTCGCCCGCCAGCGTTCGACAACTTCCCGGTGGGGGTGACCGAAGATTGAATGACGGCCGACCGAAATGATTGCCAGCGCCGGTTGCGCGACGGCGATGAACTGCTCGGTCGAAGACGTCCTGCTCCCGTGATGTGGGACCTTAACGACATCCGTTTTCAGAACGACTCCGGTCTTGACAAGTACGGCTTCAGCTTCCTTTTCAATGTCAGCGGTAAGCAGCAATGACTTCTCGCCAAAACGAACGCGCAACACGAGTGAATCGTTGTTACGCGAAGGCGAGTCCGCAGTCTGAATCGGTCGCGGCCATAGAATGTCTATCAAAACGTTTCCAACTTGAAGCACATCACCGGCGCCAACCATCTGGAGGGGAACACCGGCCATAGTTAGCGTCTGCGCAAACTTTGCGAACTCGGAGTCATTCGCCGGCGCCCGCGCCACGATGGCGCCCCGCACTTTGAAATTGCGCGCGATGTCGTTGAGACCGTCGATGTGATCTGCGTCGGCATGGGTCGCGATAAGATAATCGATGCGATCCAAACCTCGCGACCATAGATACTGTGACACGACACGCTCGCCGATGCTGCGCGTATCGCGTTCAAACGCCGGCCCTCCATTTTCACGGTCATTGTTTGCCCAGCTAAAGTTCGGCTGGCCACCGCCGTCGATCAAAATAGTAGTTCCGTCCGGCGTTGTGAGTAGCGCGCTGTCGCCTTGCCCGACGTCAAGAAACTCAACCCGCAGTCGCCCGTCAGTTGGCGCCGCGCTGAACGGGTGGACCACCACAGTAAGCAAAGTGACTGCGAAGCCGATAGCTGCTGTCCCCACTATTCGCCGGTTAAACCCGGTCGATGCTGCGTGAGACCGCAACGGATTCCATTTCGACACAGCGCCAACTAACGCCGCGAGCAAGATGAAGTACACAGCGTAAGTGCCTGCCGCTAATCCGCTGTAATGTGGCAGCCGCATTGAGGCAAGTCCCAGGACTGAGAGCGGATCGACCGAATGTGTCATCAACCAGTTCGTCTTTTCGGCGAACACGACCAGGACGCCGCCCAACATCGTACTGACCTGCGCGACAAGCACGGCAACCAACGCGGTCAATGCCAGAACAGCCATCAGGGCGCCGACAAAGATGTTCAATAGAAGTGATGCAACTGATACGCGATGAAAGTACACAATCATCAGCGGCAACAGAACAATCTGCACACTCGTTGAAATGACGATGGCCGACAGCGCGTAGCGCAGGATCCTCTGAATCCGCCAGCGTTCCAGCTTTGCGGCAATCGGAGTCTTGAACAAACGATACTTAATGTTTGACGCGGCCATTTCTGCTCGCCATTCGCGTTCGCTCCAGAACAGCGCTTCGCATAACTTTCTGAACCACCAGGGACAAGAAGGCGGGTGCGGAGTGATCATCGTCGGTCGCCAGGTGCCAACGCGTCGCATGTTTCCCAGCAACGGCAGCGTTATACAGACGATGGCCACAACCGATAGAAAAGTTAGCTGGAACGAAGGATTGAACAGATCGAGAGGATTCAGAACGAGCAGCAGCAAACCGGCGCCCGCGACCGTGTTCAGCGAATTCGCCCGCCTCGACACGACGGGTGCGAAAGCGGCCAGTGTGAACATCAGAGCCGCCCTCGTAACTGAAGCTTCAGCGCCGACCGCGATCGCGTAGGCCCAGAGAAATAGTGCGGCCATCAGAAATTGAAGCAGCTTCTGTTGAGTTATCCGTCGAACCACGAGAATTGCGACACCCGCGATGAATGCGATTTGTAGTCCGCTGATTACCAGGATGTGAAACGTGCCACCCGCGCGAAAGCGTTCCGCCGCCCCGGCTGAAATATTGTGAGGATTGCCAAGCAGTGCGGCGTTGAGAACACCAGCCGTCTCTGGAGAGAATCTTTGCTGAAATTCTTTCTGCAGGCGGGCCCGCCAACTGTAAACCCAGGCGAGCGGCAAGAAAACTCGCTCATCGTCCATTCGCTCAACGAGCAGCGGACTCTTAATCGTTCCGGTCGCATCGTAGCCTTTCCGCTCGAGGTACTCGGTAAATTGCGAGACCCCAGGATTACGAAAGTCATCTTCGCGATCCAGCTTCGTCATGACTCGCAGGCGCGCGCCGTGATGCAAGGAAAGCGCGTCGTATTCCTGCTTAAGCTTTTCGGTTGGCACTTGAGCGAGGAGTAAGACAGTTCCCGATGCGTCACGTTCACTGCCCCTGGTCGCAACTCGCTCGACCCGCATGGTCAAATAAAAACTACCAGGCGCTGGTTCAGGTTCGCCAACGACGACTCCTACGATTTCCACCGGGTCGCCGGGCGCGATCGCGCCCTGGTCATACAACGTCGAAATGCGATTAGCCTGCGGCCGGTCGATTGTCCGCACAAGCACGAGCCCGGTGCAGAAGAATGCGATAAGCAGGAAGAGCGTGGATACGAGCAACTTCCCACGCTTGAGGGATACAAGACAAATGATTGAAGCCACTAGTGCGATGGCCGGCACGATCACGAATGTTCGAGTATTGAGCTTTGTGTAGTGCTGAACAATTATCCCGCCGCAGACTGCAACCGCCAGGGACAGTAAAGGAGCAGAAGCAAATCGAGGTCGTGGGAGAATTGACATGGACGTCCTCAACCGGTGAGGTGCACCACCGTCTCAACGTGATGCGTCTGCGGAAACATGTCGAAGGCCTGAATCGAACTGATTGAGTAGCCGCCGGCGATTAGCTTCTTCAAGTCGCGCGCGAGTGTCGCCGGGTCGCAGGAGACGTAGCAAATCCGCTTTGGTTTCAATCTAACTATCCCACTGATGACGCGCGACTCAGCGCCGGTGCGTGGCGGATCGAGGAGCAGAAGATCAATTGACTGGAGCGCAACCGTCTCGGTTGCAGGTGCAGATTTCGTGGCATCGTCACTTTCATTGCAAGCGGGACGCTTGCGCTCCAGTCCCGTGCGGCGTTCCCGACTCGTCGGGACTTTGCCTCCGCGCTCAAAATTCTCCAACCAATCGGCCACATCTTCATTAACAATTTCCGCATTGCTCAAACCCGCATCGGTAAGGTTGCGGCGCGCGAAATCGCTTGCCGCCGCGTCGTCTTCTACCGCGATCACATTCGCGAATCGACGCGCGAGGGGCACGGTGAACAGCCCAACGCCGGAATAGAGCTCGATTGCCGTTTCACCTCGCGCGTCGCCCAAAGCCGAGTCGATCAGTGCCGGCACGAGATCGAGGTTCGCCTGAAAGAAACTGTTTGCGTTCAGGTGGTAGCGCTCGCCGCGAATGGAGCGCGTAATTTCAGTCAAATCAGGGCCCGCCCTCACGGTCGGGCTACTGCCCCAGTTCTGCTCGCCCCGGGCGCTCCTGACACCGTCCGCAACCGAAACGCCTTCGTCGCCAACGACCGCTCGGAAGTAGCGCGCGTCGTCAGGCAACTCGCCTTGCGTCATCCGCTCGCGCAACCGTTCGAGTTCGCGCTGGAGCTCAGGCACAAGCACTGCGCACTCGGCTACATCACACACGTCACGCGAATTAGCTTCAAAATACCCAAGCCACCGTCGAACCGAAGCGTATTGCCACTGCGCGCGCGCGCGATAGTGCCAATCGTTCGGCGCCGGTGTGATTTCAAATCCCGGAATCTCTTCGATACCACCAAGACGCCGGAGACAATCACGAATGATTTCGATTTTCGCGGCGAGTTGTGCCTGGTAACTTAACTGTTGGAAATTGCAGCCGCCGCAACGCCCGAAGTAAGGGCAAGGCGGCTCGACCCGAACGGGAGCGGGCTCGAGAATTTCAACGATCGAGGCAAACGCGACGTTTCCCTTTACGCGATCGACGCGCACGCGCAAGCGATCGCCGGGCGCCGCGAGCGCAACCATGACAGTCCGGCTGTTGGCATGGGCGAGCCCCAGTCCACCCGGAATGATTCGTTCGATGACAACTTCGAAGGTTTCATCGGTGTTCGCGTTTGTTGGCTCCATTCAGACGCGCCGCTATTTCAGCTTTACCAAATAGTCGTACCAAAACTCGCCCTGCGCAAATCCCTTCGGCATCTCCGGCAGCTCCGGTCCCTTGGGCGCGCCGCTCGTGCCGGCCAGTTTCAGCGAGTCGCTGCGAACGACCCGGTTCATTGTCATCTCGCCCAGCCGATCCATCAAAGGCATCCGCGGAATGGAATCCCAGGGCACGTTCTGCGTTGAGACCATCGCGGCAAACTTGCCTTTGGACATCTTCTCAAGCGCGTCACGCGGCGTGGCGTTGTGACTGCCGTGATGCGCGATTTTGAAAAACGTGACGCCGGAAAGGATCCCCTCGGCGTCATCCTTGTCGAGCCAGAACTTCCAGTTTCCCCATTGCGCGTCGCCCGGAAAAAGCAGTTGCTGGCCGCGAAAACTAAACAGCGTCACCAGGCTGGTGTTGTTCTTCGCCTGATCCAGTGCAAATGCGAGAGAGTTCAGCGACGGAGACCCCAACTCTTTTTGAAGCTTCGCAGTTTCCTCGTCTGAAAGTCTAAGGTGCGAGAGTCTTTTGTCGCTGAACGCGGGGTCGGAAGGCTTCAATCGCCATCGAGCGGGAAACGGTTGCACGGCGTCCAGACGATTCGACTGGCTGCCATCCATGCGCAGATAACTCTGGCCTGCCGGCGGATTCATCTTGGCGAGGAACTTCTCATCACGCGGCGGCCCCAGGATGTTCGCTGACAATCCGGTGATACCGCCGGCGTTTTTCAGAAAGTCACTCGCGTTCAGATACCGCACCTGTGCATTGACGTTGAAGCCGGCCCGCAGGAGCGTCAAGGCCGTCTTGTTCTGCACCAGATTCGCCACGGCGGCCATGGCCGCAGCTCGCGTTTTGTTCACCGGTGCCCGCCGCGCCTCGGCCTCGAAGTGCTGCCGCAGCCGCTCAGTCAAAGCGATATGCTTCTTTTGCAGCTTCAGGGCCTGCTTGTCGCGCACATCTTCGCACCAGGGCATCCACACTTCGCCGATTTCAAAGCTGGAAAACTTATTGCTGAAGCCGGAGATGTGATCCTGATGCGAGTGGGTGGCGATCACAATCGCGAGCTTCCGCTTTGTCGTCTCGGCAATGTGATCGACGGCGCGGTCCATCATCTTCAGATCGCCTTTGAAATGTACGCCGCAATCGATCAGTACGTGCCGGTGCGTGTCCGCGTTAGCATCGGCGTCTGCGACCGGCAAGGAAAGCAGAAAGCAATCTCCAAAACCAACCCGGTACATCCGCACGCGAATCGTGTTCTTGCCAAAGGCGATGGGCTTGGCCGGCTTCTTGTTTTTCTTTTTCGTCGCCATTTCTCAGTACCCCCTGTGGACGAGGCTGAAATTCATGGAACGCTTTCGCCCGCGGCGGGGCAGGAAATCTTGCATCTCTTCCGTGCCATAGGCCGCCATCGCCATGCTCGCCATCGAGTTTTGATAGTAGTCGCGCTGCCGCTTCAAACGCTTATTGTCCTTGCTGTCTTCTCCAAGGTTCTTTTGGATGGCGTAGCGTACTTCGCCCTTGTCCGTGAGAATCACCGTGGTGCCGCCACGAAACGTGAAGACGTCTGAATCCTTGTCGTCAGGGTCGAGCGCCACATCCATCTGCTGCATCAGCTCGGCAATCATTTCAACCTTCAAGCCTCCGTCAGGCGCGACCCGATGGATCGCGTGGAACGAGAATGCCTGGACTGGTTTATCCGGGTTCAGCCCGAGAGCTTTTGCATTTGCTTTGCCGAAGCGACTCAACGTAATGGCATTGTGTCGCTGCTGTTGCGGCGTCGTGGGGTGCGGAATGTTGAATTTCAAGCCGGTGCAGAGGGGCGGCGTGATGCCCTTCAACACCTCGGGCGGACACCAGCGCAGTGATTCTTCGGCATAGGACGTGACGCCCGACGGACAAATTCCGCGCAAGCGAAACGCCTCGATCAGCGCCTCACGGTAGCCATGGTGGTCACCGGGCACCAGGTCGTAATCCGCGGTAATCATGGCGCGCAGAAAGTCGCCGAAGCTAATGTCGATCGGCGGACAGTAGTCGAGCGCGCGAATACAAATGTTCGCGAAGTGCTGCGCTGCCTTGGCTGCTTCACCCGCCAGACGATTCGCCAGATCGTGATGCAGATTCCCGGGAGTCGTGGCCGAGCCGGAGCCTTGCGCGATGCGCATCAAATCGCGCGTGCGCCGCATGTAGATCGTAAAGTACGCATCAAACACCGCCGCCACCAGGATCGCTCCGCGCTCATGCGGCTCGAACAGAGTCTTCAGCGCGTTCGAATTCGGCGGTGTGCCGAGGGCCTGGCGCAAGGCCGCGCGCATGCCGAGGGCCTCGCCAAACTGCTGCGCCAGTTCAACCAGCGGATTTGATTTCGACAACTCGTCCTGAATCACCGGACGACCGCCCTCGGGCTGAACATTCGGGCCGATGCGACTCCGGTAAATCTGTCCGCCCAACTTCTGAATGACTTCCAAAAGCGCTTCTTTGTAACTGAAGTGCTGGAACAGCGCGATGATGTCGGCGAAGCCTTCGTGAAAGGCCGGCGTGTCGGGCCCGGTTGGTTCGAGAAAAAACTCGCGCTGACCGTCAATCAACGCATGCGCCGTTTCGTGCGCGATGATGTCGTGCGACAGACACGTGAAGACCGTCTGCCCCGGAAGGTTCGTGCCCGGATCAGTTTCCGAAGCCGGAAAGTAACCAAAGACGAGCGCGCGCAGATTGCGATCGTAATACGCATTCGCTTCCTGCATCGCGTGCGGCAGGACACGCAACTTGCCGCGAAATGGATCGTTTTTCCTTCCGCCCCGAAAGCCCCAACGTATCCGGCGTCCCATCGCAGTTTCGAAACGGCGAATGGTTTCACTGGCAACGGCGTAAACCATCTGTTGATGAAAGCGTGGATCAGATTCGCTTGGATCGAGACCGCCACGCAGCAACAGCGCCGGATCATTCAGATCGACCGGCTCGTAATAGACGTTGTTACTCGCGTCGTAATCGATCACCGCCAGGTACTTGCCCACCGGCCCAGGCAAGAGCTCAGTCGGGGGATCCTCGGCCGCCTCGTTACGAACGTTTACCGTCATGTAATTGCCGAGGTTGCGGCCCTGCGACGGGTCGAATGCGTAGGCTTTCAGAGGACGCTCGGCTGGCGCCTCGTCATTTGGGCTGTAGGCCATGAGGTCTTCTCCTGAGAGCAGGTCTTGTCAGAATTCCGGCCTGTCGTGATAGCGGGAGGATCATCTGGGAAAATGTTTCCCTGGGAAGTTCAACCGCCGCCATCCCGATTTGTCGGGCCTCGGACGATCTAAAGCGCGCGAAAGATACTCCGTTTCCGGCCGTCACTCAAGAGTTTTCCCTGGTGGCACGGGCGTCCCGCCCGTGAAATCACGCGCTGGATGCGCACGTGCCACCCTTACCGTGAAATCACGCGCAGGATGCGCGTGCCACCCTTCACCGTGAAATCGCGCGCAGGATGCGCGTGCCACCCGTTATTTAAAGATAGAAGAGGCTCAGCCGAGGGACTCCAAAGTGGTCGCGCAGCCGTTTGCGCAGGAGATTGTCCCGCGTTTGCTCGAAAGTAGGTTTGTCCATGTGACGTTTGTAAGGCTTTATCTGCGACTCGATCTCAGAAAGGATCGAAGCGAGTTCACTTTCCTTTATGACCGCGCGGATCGAGCCATCGAGCAAACGATCGATCCCGGTCAAGGATTCTTCCAGCTTGCGCGTGTTGGGGTTTGCGCTGCTCGAGTAGTCGTCGCGGATCTCGGTCAACAACGCCATTGCGCGAGTTAAGGCTTCGCCGAACGAGTCTTCCTGTTTTCGATTGTTTGCGAGCTGCCGGATGTCATTGAGAGATCGGGCGAGGTGTTCGAGGATCGCGTCGCGCGAGAACGGAGAGGTGTCTGCTGAGGGCACAGACGTCTCGTCCGCAGGTTCGTGGCTGCCTACTCTGGATTCAAGCCATTCTGCGTACTGCGCCTCGACCTCTTCCTGACAGTACAGCAGCGTCTTGACGGTGCGCTTATGTTTCTTCGACTCATACGAATCGAAAGAGTGTTCGATGCCGCGCAAAGCCACGTGCAGCGGCACGCCACGCTCTTTCCAGCTTTCGATCAGAGCCCAGTCGATGGGGCTCAGCATCAAGTGCTTGCCGCGACGGCGAATGAAAGTGTCTTCGATTTCAGAGAAGTAGGAAAAGTAATTCAAGCTCACGCGTTTCTTTGTGAAGCTCTGTGGGACTATGTGGCTCTGTGGTAAATGGTGTCGCAACACCTTTCACCACAGAGCCACAGAGGATTCACAGAGAAACACCGAGGAAGATTATTTCGTTCGCTCGTAAACGAGCCGCAGTCCTTCCAGCGTCAATGTCTCGTCAACTTCCTGAATGAACTTTGAGCCCCGCGCGATCAGAGGCGCCAGCCCACCGGTCGCGATTACCCGCGGCGAACGGCCCAGTTCCTCAATCATCTTTTTCAGAATGCCATCGACGAGGCCAACGTAACCGTGGTACAGCCCGGATTGCATCGCTTCAACGGTCGCCGAGCCAATTACTTTCAATGGGCGCTTGATTTCGACACGCGGCAATTTCGCGGCGCGCTCAAACAAAGCATCGGAGGAAATCGTGATGCCCGGCGTGATCACGCCTCCCAGGTACTCGCCCTTGAAATTGATCGCATCGAACGTGGTCGCGGTGCCAAAATCCACCACGATGCAAGGCGCGCCGTATTTCTTAATCGCCGCAACGGCATCCACGATTCGATCCGCGCCGACGTCGGAAGGCGGCTCATAAAGAATCGGAACGCCTGTATCCACGGTGTCGTCGATGAACATCGGTGTCAGATGAAAGTAAGTTTCGGCCATCCGCTTCACGGTGAAGTTGACCGGCGGCACGACTGAAGCAATCGCTATCCCGCTAATTGATTTGAAATCCAGATCCGCGAGCGCAAACAGATTTCGCGCGTGCACGCCCCACTCATCAACTGTGCGCGAGCGCAGCGTTGTCAGACGCCAATGCGTCAGCAACTTCTCGCCGTCAAACACGCCGAGCGACGTGTTGGTGTTGCCTATGTCGATTACCAGTAGCATTGCGATTCTCAGGACGCGGCAAGATAATACCGCATTAGGAACATTATCAAGCTAAAGGACGACAAATACATAGTGATACGCTTTCGGCTAATTGGCGCGACGTAAATGCGAACCTCATTCCTAATAATTCTTCTGATAACCTCTTCTTCGTGCGCGGAACGAATGACCTCAAGCTCGCAACGAATTCCAACAGCCTCAAATTCTTTGCCAGCTCCGGACGGCTGGGCCTCTTCTCCCAAGCCCAACGACGAACAATTACGTTGCGCAAATTACTCAAGCAACGAATGGAGAGTGACACTCGATGGCGAACGCCTGCAAATCCGTCTCGACACAAAACAGGATCACCAGGATCCTCTCCCGCCACAAGTGCGTTCCAGGAATGTCGCGGTTGGCTCCAAAGGCGACCGCCACGTTATTCCTGTCAACGATGGTTGGCTTGTCGGTATCAACGTTGGCGAATTTGGTGGTGGCTTGTGGTGGTTCAGCGCTGACGGGGACCGCAATAGAAAACTTTCAGACGAAAATGTCGTCGGTTTCGCCAACACTTCAAGAGGCGTTTTGGTTTTCGTTGGGTTGGCGCACATGAGTCTCGACGATGGCAAGGTTCTGCGAGTTACGGACGGCACTGCCGGCGACCGGAAACTCGAAGTGCTGGTCGACTTGGGTTCTGCTCCCGCAGCATTCGCTGTTGAATCGCCTGATGCAGTGATTGTGATTACAACAACGGCCCTCGTTCGCGTCAGAACCTCCGCTCATGTAGAAACTCTTTTCAAAACCGAATATGACGCGTTGTATCCGAACTCAATCACACTTTCTTCTTCGGGACTTGTCCATATCGGAATGCGGCACTTTGTAACTCGTCTGACGCCGACGGAAAGCACTTATAAAGAAGAATGGTTTGTCCCTACGAATTGCACTAAGTTTACAATTCGCGATTATGATTGCGTATGTGCTCCTGGCTGAAAATAATTCCATCGTAAACACGCGTATAAAACTGTTGGATCGGAGCGACGGGAGGAACTGAATTGCGGATTGCGGATTGCGGATTTGAAATCGTGCCGCCTCTGACCTAAGCCGCAAAACCTCGAGGCTTCATGATGAGATCTCTCGGTTTAGCACTAACGCTGATCCCTGATCGACTGCCCAGCCTGATCGTCCTGGTCGGCTTCTGGATTCCGCCGGCGCTGTTTGGCTGGGTCGCGGCAGAGTTTCTGCAGCGAAGCACCATGCGCTACCGCGCCGCAGTTGCCTTCGCAGGCGTCGCGGTTTCGTGTGGGCTACGCTGCGGCGTGGTTCTTTCTAAATCTCAGCGCGATTCCGCCGTACCTGCCCGGAGCCACAATGGATCCAACGTATGCACCACCGGAGGCCGTCAAGAGACTCGCGGCCGTAACATGTGCACTCGTGTTGCCTGGCAGCACGATCGCCTGCCTGTTGGCGTTTCGCATCGCGCGGAGGCTCAGGGGAATTCGCGGCGTAGCGTCGGCTTGAATTTAGCCCGGCCTTTTAAGGCCGGGATTTCCGAAAGATCAAAGACGTCGTCGCGTAGCGACGGTTGAAACATTGACTCAGTCGTCGCTAACGCGACGTGACTTGGTTGCCGTTGCGATCCCGGCCTTAAAAGGCCGGGCTAAGTTCAGACGTCGCTCTGCGCGAAGCCGAACCATCAAAACCTCGGCCTATCGACTCGATTGAACATCAACCACTCTTGCTTCGTAATGGTCAACGTCACAGGATCACGGCGGTGTCCGAATTTCCCTTCGCGTTCCTTTGCGACTTGGCGTCTTTGCGTGAACCTGCATCTTTGCAAGCAGCCAGTCACGCAAAGGCGCTGAGCCCGTTAAGAAACTCGCAAAGGAAACGCAAAACAGGACACTCCTTGATCATGAAGTCCATTGCGTAACGAATCCTCGAACGCGAGCAGCCGGAGGTCTTTTGCAACTGAGATGAAATCACGATTACTCACCACCACTACAGCTCTTTCTATATTCGTCGTGGCCGTATGCTTCACGGCGGCTGCCAACATGGCTGTTTCAGCGTCCGACTGGCCCCAATGGCGAGGTCCGGAACGGAACGGCGTCTCGTCCGAGACCGGCCTCCTTAAACAATGGCCGGCGGGCGGCCCGAAATTGCTTTGGCAGGTCAACGACATTGGGGACGGCTTTTCAGGACCGTCGGTGGTCGGAACGCGAATTTATTTGATGAGTAATCGCGGCATGGAGAATGAATTTGTCCAGGCCCTCTCAGCTGAGGACGGAAAGGTTATTTGGACCACGCGCATCGGCAACGTAGGCAATCCGGATCAGAACCCGAAATATCCAAAGGCCCGCTCCACTCCTACCGTTGACGGAAACTTCATCTATGCCCTCGGCTCGGATGGTGATCTCGCCTGCCTCGAAGCCAAGAGCGGCAAGGTTCGCTGGCAGAAGAGCCTCCGGAAAGACTTTGGCGGCCAGCCACACGAATGGGCATATGCAGAGTCTCCGCTGGTTGATGGTGAGGTCGTGGTCGTCACGCCCGGCGGCGCACAGGCGACGATGGTGGCGCTCAACAAAAAGACCGGCGCAGTCATCTGGAAATCGGCAATTCCCGGTGGCGACGCGGCGGGTTACGCATCGCCGATTGTCGTGCAAGCGGCCGGCCGCAAACAATACGTGAATTTCTTGAGCCAGGGTGTCGTTGGAGTCGATGCGAAGACGGGTGAGTTCCTCTGGCGCTACAAGGAAGTGGTCAAAGGCCCGGCGCAGGTCTTCACTCCCGTCGCGCGTGACGGATTGGTGTACGCGGGAGCACTTTCCATCGGAGGCGGACTTGTACGTTTGAAGCCGGACGGCAAGGGAGTCGCGGCGGAACAGGTCTACTTAGAGCGCGGCCTGCCGAACGGTTTCGGCCTGGCGGTGCTCGTCGGTGACTATCTTTATGGCAGTGATCCCGCGACGCAGACAGTGGTTGCCGTTGAGTTCACAACGGGAAAGCTCATGTGGAAGGCCGAGAGTCTCGGCCGATCTTCACTCACTTATGCCGATGGGCATTTATATGTTCACGCCTGGAAGGGGGATGTCGGGTTGGTGGAAGCGACGCCCGAAGGCTATCGCGAAAAGGGCCGCTTCACTCCTCCGGCTCAGCCGAAGTCTACACAGGGGGCGCCGTATGGGGACACGGCGTATGCTCATCCGGTGATCGCGAATGGACGGCTCTACATTCGGGATTCCGGAACGCTTTGGGCTTACGACATCAAGGCAAGCCGGTGATCTCTGGGAGCGCGGACGTCCCCGTCCGCATTGAGCGCGAAGCGCGAAGAAACCTTGAACCAGGACGACTGAGCGGTGGCAGCGTTCCCCATGAAAGAGGGGGATGCGGACGAGGACCGCCCAAGTTCCCAACGATTATCCGCGCTGCGCAACCTTCTCAATCTCATCCGCCGCCACGCGTGTCCCGTTTTCCTGCCGAACAGTCTCTCCTACTTTCCTGGCCGCGTCAGCGTAACTCGGATCGTCAAGCAGCATTCGCAATTCACGGGTCGCGTTCTTTGCGTTGTAACGTGGGCGCGGCAAGGTGCGCGAACATCCTAATCTCGCGACTCGCGCCGCGTTATCAAACTGATCGTGCGCATGCGGCACAATCAAAACCGGCTTGCCTGAGCGCATTCCCTGCCCCGTCGTCCCGACGCCGCCTTGATGAACGACGGCGCACGCGCGCGGCAAAACCTCGCCGAATGGCGCGTACTCGAACGCGGCGATTCCATCAGGTAAAGAAGCCGGCAGGTTTGGCTGATGTCCAATCAAAAGCACTGCACGCCTTCCCAGCGCCTCGGCGGCGGTGATTGAGTCGCGATAGAAATCTCGCGCGACCCAAAACGCTGAAGAGCCGAGCGTGAACACAATCGGCGGCGGACCTGCATCCAGAAATTCCGTCAGGCCTGCCGGCATCGCGGTTTCGCCAAAGTAATCGCGGCGATCGTAAAACGGAAAACCAGTGATGATGGTATTCGCCGGCCAGTCGGGTTGCGGCGCTCCCAGCAGTTTCGAATACAGCGCCAAGACCTTCGTCGGCGAATGCTGCCCTTCGAATACTGGCTGCCCGCCACGCGGCAACCCGAGCTCCCTGCGCAGGTCATAAATCGGCTTCGCCAACTTCTCGAGTTTGATTCTCGCGAGCGCCATCACGCCGCGACCGACCCATGGACTGAGCTTCATGAAATGGTAAAGCCAGGGCCACTGCGGCGGCACGATCGGATCGTAGACTGAAAGAAAGGAAGCCGGGGCGAGCACGCTCGAGACCCAGGGCAGTTGCTTCTTCTCGGCGATCATTGTGCCCACAAATGGGAGCGGATGGGTCAGCAGTATGTCCGCGTCCTTTGTCGCCGCGTCAAGATCGGAATAAATGTCGCGCAGGTGCGGAAGGATTAGGTCGCCGATGGCTTCCGGGCCCGCCTTCTGATCCATCAGTTTCTCGACCAGCGCTTGTACTTCCGGCGACTGTTCGTAAGAAGGCACGTCAGGTCGTACCGCATGGAAATCGATTCCGGCCGACTCCATCTTTTCGCGATAGACTTCAGAGGTGGCTAGCAGCGGACGATGCCCGCGCGCTTTCAACTCGAGCGCGATGGCGAGGTACGGATGGATGTCGCCGAACGAGCCGAAGGTTGAGATGACGATGCGCTTACTGTTCATCAGGGGATTCGTCGGGAGATAATACCCCAAAAGGATTGCTTTCACCGGAGAGCTGAATCAGAATCGTCGGCGTGGGAATGATCAAAGAAGCCTGCGAAAAAAACGATGATATGTAGTTTGATTTTATTATCTGCGGTTTTTGGTCTCACTCCGGTCCAGAGCGTTACACTCCAGCCGAAACCGGATTTCAGCGGCACTTGGGAGCTTGATAAGTCCAAGGGTAATTATGTGAAAATCAGCGGCCTTAAGCCCGAGGCTAATTTGATCCTTGTGATATCGCACGCTGAACCGCAAATCAAAGTCACGCGTAGATTGTTGTGGAACGGTCGTGAAGATCTACAAGAGGTGAATTATTATCCAGACGGCAGAGGCGAATTCAGTCGTACTTTCATAAATGAATCCGAGGGTAAATCAAAAACCAAATGGAAGGGTAAAAAACTTGTCACGGAATTCTCTGTCACCTTGAAGAATGAAAAGCTTGGCGATTTGAAGTACGACGTGATTCAGGAGTGGAAGCTTTCTGCGGATGGCAAGACACTTACACAAACTCAAAGGGCCTTCAATTTCTCCCCTCCGCCGTCCGGGCTTAGTTCTCCAAACAGTTTGTTAAAGACAATTGATCCCGGGGCTGGGGCTGAGGAAATAAAGCGCGTCTTCAATCGCATCTCCTAATCCATCAATCTCAATTCGCAGCTCGCAGGGCAGTAACGTCTCCTGCTCGAACCGTTCTCACAGTGCTCTCGTCGATCGCAACACGTAGCGCGCCGTCACTTTCAAGTCCACGCGTGATTCCGATAAGGCTTTCGTCACCAAGCGACACGCGAACTCTTCGCCCAAATGCATACGAAGAGTTTGCACACCACTCACGGATGGTGGGTTCGCCCCCGCTATCGCTTCTGAGCATTTCATAACGTTCACTCAGTGCCTGCAGAAGCTCGTTAATTAGAACGTCGCGATTGACATCACTACGGGTCACTGATCGAAGGGATGTCGCGTGCGGTTCCAACTCAGCCGGAAAGTTCTCGTCGTGAAGGTTTATCCCGATGCCGACAATCGCCGCTGTTCCTTTTTCCGTCTCAACCGTCTCGGCGAGAATGCCGCACAACTTTCGATCACGGACGCAGATGTCGTTCGGCCATTTGATGTCCACTTTTAAACCGCACGCTCTGAATATCGCGTCATGAACCGCCAAAGCCGCCGCTAAGTTAATCAATGGCCAGCGCGCCAATTCAAAATGGGGCCGGAGAATAATGCTGAGATACAGACCGGCGTCTTTCGGCGAGTGCCAGCTTCGATCCAAACGGCCACGACCGCGCGTCTGTTCGCGCGCGATGATGCAAAGTCCCTCGCCGGCTCCGCCTTTCGCCTGGCGCATCGCTTCGAGGTTGGTCGAATCGATCGAATCGAAGTGAAGGATCTGGAGTTTGTCGATTTGGAGTGCGCCGGCAGATTTGGAGTGCGCCGGCAAAGTTCCGACTTGTCGGGACGACGCTTTGGATGGTGGTTGCCTATCCGACATTCACAAGACGAAAGCGCGCCGCCCGCATTCTCTCACTAACCCGTGGCGATTGAGTGCTCAAACTGAAACCAAAGCGCCGTCGAAGCCGGCGCACTCCAAAATCACCGCGGCAACTGCTGCGGCATCGATGCAAGCGTGTAAATCAGCGTAGCGACTACCGCGCAGTTCTCCTGCAGGTCACGCGGATCGACTTTGTCGAGCGTGTCCGCCGCCGTGTGATGGTAATGAAAGTAAGTGCGCGTGTCCTGAAGCGGCGCAAACGTCGGCACCCCCGCTGCCTGGAGAACACTGATGTCCGCGCCCGCGCCATCAACCATCCTCGTCACGCCCGCACCCTGCGTTTGCAGAATCGTCGCGAGCGGTTGCAGCAGCGTGAGAATCTCAGGTTTGCCCGTGGCATTGAATCCCAACGGCCGGCCCGCCCCGGCGTCAGCTTCGAGGGCGGCAAAGTGATTCGCCATCTCGTTCTTGTGATCGTTTGCGTAACTACGCGCGCCCATCAAGCCGTTTTCCTCGTTCATCCAAAGCACGACGCGAATCGTGCGCTTCGGCCGCAGACGCAACTGCTTAAGCAACTGCACAGTCTGCATCGCCATCACGCAACCAGCGCCGTCATCGATCGCACCTGTGCCGAGGTCCCATGAATCCAGGTGGCCTGAGACAATCACGATCTGCTCAGGATGTTCGCTGCCTTTCAGATCAGCGACGACGTTGTAGCTAACAGCGTCCGG